>JANXVC010000114.1 GCA_025351925.1 Rhodospirillales bacterium
GCAGATCCTGCACCCAACGGAAGCGCTGCAGCTCGGTCGCCGACGCATCCTGCTGTTTATACAGCCAATGCGCCGCAACTCCGTTCTCGGCGACATCGTGCATGTCGGCGGTGCGTATCTGCACCTCGATCTTCTGGTTGCGCGGCTCCCGCAGCGTCACGCCGGTGTGCAGGCTGCGGTAGCCGTTCGACTTCGGAGTCGAGATGTAGTCCTTGAAGCGGCCGGCGATCACTGGATAGGCCGCATGGACCGCGCCCAGCGCGATGTAGCAGGGATCGCGCGACGGCATGACGACACGAAACGCCATGATGTCGGACAGCTGCTCGAACGCCACGTTGCGCCGCTGCATCTTTTCCCAGATCGAGAACGGCGACTTCTCGCGTCCGGTGATCTCGATGGGTTCGGCACCCCCTTCGGTGCACACGCGGTACAGCTCGGCCCGTACCTCCTCGATCACGTCGGCGCCCTGGCCACGCAGGAAGTTGAGCCGCGCCTGGATCGTGTCGAACGCCTCCGGCTCCATCTGCGCGAATGACAGTGTCTGCAGCTCGGTCTTTAGCGCATCCATGCCGATCCGCTCGGCGAGCGGCGCATAGATCTCCATCGTTTCCCGCGCGATGCGCAACCGGCGCTCCGGGCTTTGCACGTAGTGCAGCGTCCGCATGTTGTGCAGGCGGTCGGCCAGCTTTACCAGCAGGACGCGAATGTCCTTGCTCATGGCCAGCACCAGCTTGCGGAAATTCTCCGCCTGCTTGGTGCGGTCGGACTGCAGTTCCAAGCGCGTCAGCTTGGTGACGCCGTCCACTAAGCCGCCGACGGCCGGACCGAACTGCCGTTCGATCTCGGCTAGGGTAACCGGGGTATCCTCGATCACGTCATGCAGCAAAGCGGTTATTATGCTTGCGGCATCGAGCCGATAGCCGGCCAGGATCTCGGCCACCGCGACGGGATGGGTGATATAGGGATCGCCGTTTTCCCGGGTCTGCTGCCCATGCGCCTGCTCGGCTAGCCGATAGGCCGCATCAAGCATGACCGTATCCGCCTTGGGATCGTAGGCCCGGACCTTCTCGGTCAGTCCAAACTGGCAATCCGCCAAATGCGCGTCGGCCTTGGGCGCATCGGACCGCACTTCGGATGACGCCGACCCGTCAGGCGCGCGTAGCAAGCGCGGGAAGCGGCCCATCACGGCCGGCTTCCGCGCGAATAGGTTGGTCTAACGGCGCGAACGGCCGCCAAGCTCCGCCTCGATGGCCGCCTCAATGTCATCCGGAGACAAATCACCAGCCGGCATCGCTGATGCCTCCTCCTCGGCGGAAATATCCTGCAGGCCAAAGATGTTCTGGTCGGTCGGAATAAGATCCAGCACCTCCTCGTCCGCCGGCTCCGGCTCGGGCGAACGGGACAGGGACTTGATGAGGTCCTGCTCCAGCCGCGGCAGCTCTACCGTCTCCTCGGCGATCTCGCGCAATGCCACGACGGGGTTCTTGTCATTGTCGCGATCGATCGTCAGTTCCTCGCCCCGGCTCAGGTTGCGAGAACGCTGGGCAGCGAGCAGTACCAGCTCGAACCGATTTGGAACCTTTTGAACGCAGTCTTCTACGGTAACGCGTGCCATGCGTTCGGCCTCCGCTATGGATATCGATTAAAACGTGCATTTAGGCCGCAGCCATGCATTCGGCAAGTGCAACCGTTTACAACGCTTGTACATCCTGGTTCGCGACCGCCGCCACCAATGCGGTAATTTCGATGCCGGACACCGGGTGCCGCCAATCCGGCCGCACGTCGTGCAGTGGCGCCAGCACAAAGGCGCGGTGCTGCAGCCGAGGGTGCGGCAGGGTGAGCTCCGGTTTCGTCACGACCAGCCCGTCCATCGCCAGTAGGTCAAGATCCAGCGTGCGTGCAGCATTTGGAACGCCACGTTGCCGCCCGGCCGCGGCCTCGATCTCGTGCAGCGCCTGCAGCATCCGACCGGGCTGTATCGCGCCGCTCAGCCAGACGACACCGTTGATGAAGCGGGGCTGATCCGAGACCGGAACCGCCTGCGTGGCAAACCAGCGCGATACGCCACGCAATTCAAGGCTAGGCAGTTGGGTGAGCTGTTCCACCGCCCATTGGCAGGTCGCGAGCGGCGTCTGGCCCACGGCCGAGGTGAGGTTGGCGCCAATCGCGACCAGAATGATTTCGAACATTGTTTGAACTTCCCGTCGCGGCCTGATGGTTTATGCTAGGTTAGACGCCTCGCCCACCACGCACCAAAGGACCGTTCGCCGTTGCCACTGCAGACTAACGACAAACCCGGCGATCTGTTGATCGAACAGCCGCCGCATGACTGCCAGCTCTGCCCCCGCTTGGTGGATTACCGCAACGCCAACCAACAAAGCCACCCCGACTGGTTCAACGGTCCGGTGCCCAGCCTTGGCGACCAGAATGCGTCGATTTTGGTCGTTGGCATGGCGCCGGGCGTTAAGGGCGCCAACCGGACCGGGCGGCCATTCACCGGCGACCATGCCGGCGTCCTGCTGTATGAGACGCTGACCCGGTTCCATCTGGCGACGGGCACCTATGATGCGCGGCCGGATGACGGCATGAAGTTGCAGGGCTGCCGAGTCGTCAATGCGGTGCGCTGCGTGCCGCCCGCTAATCTCCCGCAGCCAGTCGAGGTCCGTAATTGCAACCGATTTTTGACGGCTGAGCTGAAAGCTTTGCCAAACCTGCGGGCCGTTTTGGCCTTGGGCGTGTTGGCACATGCGGCGGTCCTACGCGCCTGCGGCATTCCGCAGACGCGTATCCGGTTCCGCCACGGCGAGGTTACAGAACTGCCAGATGGCCTGCTCCTGGCGAACAGCTACCATGTGTCCCGCTATAACACGAACACCGGGCTGCTGACGCGGGAGATGTTTGAACAGGTGGTGTTCAACCTCATCCAGCGCGTCGCAGCGAAGTAGTTGGGCCCTCAAGCCTTCCCGACCGCGGCCTGGATCGCCGTGGCAAGACGCCCGCTGTCAGGCAGGTCGTTCGATCCATAAGTCCCAGCAATTGCGCCGTCTCGTCCGATCAGCACCTTGTAGAAGTTCCACTCCGGCTCCCAGCGCCGCTGCTCCCGCACCCACTGGTAGAACGGCGCCGCGTCGGCGCCACGCACGTGCCCGAGCCCAGCCATTGGGAAATCGACGCCGAACGTTGCCTCGCAAAATGCCTTCACCTCGCCGTTCGACCCGCTTTCCTGACCGAAATCTTGGCTGGGTACGCCGATCACGGCAAAGCCCTGGGGCGACAAACGCCGGTGCAGCGCCTCCAACTGGCGATATTGCGGCGTGTAGCCGCAGAACGATGCCGTGTTGACGACCAGCAGGACCTTCCCCTGGAACTCCGCTAGCCGGAGCATCCCTTCGTCAATCGAGGGGAACTCGAACGACCATGCCGTCTTTGGCGCCGGCCCGGCTGCCATGCCGGCCAGTGCCGCGCTACTGATCAAAACCGCTCTCCGCGAGACGCCCATGCTGCCCATTCTCCATTCCGAAAATCCGCATGTGGGGCACACGGCCGTACCGACAACGGTCAGCCTTTTGCCCGCATGAGTCGCGCCTTGTCGCGCTGCCAATCCCGCGCCGCGATCGCCTGCCGCTTGTCCTGCTTCTTCCGGCCCTCGCCGACGCCCAGCAACACCTTTGCAACTCCGCGGTCGTTAAAATGGATCTGCAGCGGCACGATCGTCAGCCCGTCACGGTTCGAGGCGCCGATCAGCTCGCCGATCTGCTTCCGCTTCAACAGCAGCTTGCGTGGCGACCGTGGTTCAAACCGGGACAGCACGCCCGCCTGGTATTCGGGAATATAGCAGTTGAACAAAAACAGCTCGCCGTCCCGCTCCCCGGCCCATGCCTCGGTCAAGGTCGCACGGCCGTGCCGCAGCGACTTCACCTCGGGACCCAGCAGCACCAGCCCGGCCTCCATGGTCTGCTTGATGGTGTAGTCGAACCGTGCCTTCCGATTCTGCGCAGCGATGCCGTGCGAGATCAGGCCGGATTTCTTCTTAGTCTTGGTGTCCGCCACGCGGCCTGGTCCTAGTTCAGCAGACCAGCGTCGAGCATCGCGGCACGCACCTCCGCCCGCGTGGCGTCCGACACCGGCGCCAGCGGCAGGCGGCAGTGCTCGCTGCCGTGGCCCATCAGGCTCGCGCCGTATTTCACCGGGCCGGGGTTGCTCTCGACGAACATCGCGTCGTGCAGCGGCAACAGGCGGTCCTGGATCGCCATGGCCTTGCCGGTCTCGCCGTTCTGCCAAGCGCGGTGCATCTCGCTGCACAGCCGTGGCGCGATATTACCGGTGACGCTGATGCAGCCATGGCCGCCCGCCGCCAGAAAGGCCAACGCCGTGTGGTCCTCCCCCGACATCTGCACGAACGCGGTCCCGCAGGCGCGACGGGTATGCAGCGGCCGCGCCAGGTTTGCCGTCGAGTCCTTTACGCCTACAATGTTCCGGTGCTTCGCCAGATGCGCCATGGTCTCGACGTTCATATCGACCACGCTGCGCGACGGAATGTTGTAGATCACGATCGGCAGGTCCACCGCGTCCGCAATGGCGGTGTAGTGCAGGATCATCCCCTGCTGCGTCGGCTTGTTATAGTAGGGCGTCACCACCAGCGCCGCGTCGGCTCCGGCGTCCTTGGCGTGCCGGGTCAGCTCGATCGCCTCCGCCGTGCTGTTGGAGCCCGCGCCGGCGATCACCGGCACCCGCCCGGCGGCGACCTCGACCGCGATCTCGACCACACGGCGGTGCTCGTCATGGCTGAGCGTCGGACTCTCCCCGGTCGTACCCACCGGAATGATGCCGTGCGTGCCCTGTTGAATCTGCCAATCCACAAAAGCGGCGAACGCTGCTTCGTCCACCGTGCCGTCGGGGCGCATCGGCGTGATCAGGGCGACGTAGGAGCCCTTGAACAGGGTAGTGGACATGGTTGGCCTCGGGCAAACTTGGATCGCGAACCTAAGCATATGGGGGATACGCCGCAAGGCCGGGTTGCGGTAGAAGCCGGAATGCGTCTCGCTGTGCTCCTGTTCGGGCTGTGCGTTTTTCCGCCGGCCCGCGCCGTTGGGCAGGACATCCTGGCCACTGTTGGGGCGGACCGTTGGGCGGAGGCCGATGCCCTCGCTGCCGCCTCCCCCGATCCGCTAGTGCGTAAGCTGGTGCTGTATTTCCGCCTGCTCGCCCCGGGCGCCGCAAGTGTCGGCGAGCTTGCGTCCTTCATCGCCGACAACCCGGCCTGGCCGCAGCAGGCGCTGCTCGACCGCCGCCTGCAGGAGGCGACGGCCACGGACCCCGATGAACCCGCAACGCTCGACCGGTGTCAGCAGCGGTCCGCATCGACGCCACAGAGCGCCATCGTGCTGCTGCGCTGCGCCGACGCCCTGGGCCGGGCCGGCCGGCAGCCCGAAGCCGAGCAGGCTGCCCGGGCTGCCTGGATAAAGGACGTGGATCCAGCGGGAGAACTCGGCTTCATCCGCAGGTGGGGCCTGTCACTGAGCGCGGATGAGCAGTGGCGCCGCTTCGACCGCCTGGCCTGGACCGACTCTGGCCTGCCAGGCAGCCCCGCGGCGCGGCAGGCCGTTCGGGTCCACCCTGCCAACCGACCCGCCGCGGAGACCCGGCTGGCGCTGCGGCGGGA
>JANXVC010000119.1 GCA_025351925.1 Rhodospirillales bacterium
GGCTTGACGTGACCCTGATGCTTGGGATTCAAAGCGGGGATGACCGAGCTTCCTGATCTCAGCTGTCTGACGCACGAGGAGAAGGACGCGCTGATCCGGGCGTTGACAGCACGGGTGGCAGAGCTGGAGGCAAGGCTCGGGGCGCCGCTGAAGACGCCGGACAACTCCAGCCTGCCGCCGTCCCGGGGCCAGAAGCCGAACCGGCCAGAAAAGGCCAAGCGCCACGGCCCGCGCTCGGGCAGCTTGGGCCGCACGGGCGGTGGACGGCCATTGGCAGAAACCCCCGACGAGATCGTCAGCGCAAAGCCGGTCCAATGCGCGCACTGCCGGGCGGCGTTCGGCGAGACGGACCATGTGCTGCATGGGCGCTACGACAAGATCGACTTGCCCCCGGTCGCGCCGGTGGTGACGCGGGTGGAACGCTATGCCGCCCGGTGCCAGTGCTGCGGCGGCACGACACTGGCGCCGGTGCCGGAGGGCTTGGAGCCAGGCACCCCGTTCAGCGTGGGCATCGTGGCTTTGGCAATGTATCTGCGCTTCGTGCACGCGATCAGCTACCAGCGGCTGAGCCGGCTGTTGCTGGAGCTGTTCGGCCTGGGAATCAGCGAGGGCGCGCTCGACGCCGCCTTTCGCCGGGGCAAGCTGCAGTTCGACGCCGACGTGGCCAGCATTCTCGCCCGTCTCCGCTGCGCTCGCGTGGTGTGCTCGGACGAGACCAGCGTGCGCATCGATGGCCGCACGTGTTGGAACTGGGTGTTTCAGAACGACGAGGTGGTGATCCACGTGATCCGCCGCAGCCGTGGCGCCGGCGTGGTGGCCGAGGTTCTGGACGGGCACCGGCCGGCGCTCTGGGTGTCTGACCTTTACAGCGCGCAGCAGGGCCATGCCGAGGAGTGGCAGATCTGCTTGGCCCACCAACTCCGTGACTGCACCTACGCCATCGAGGCCGGCGACACCGTGTTCGCCCCGCGCATGAAGGCATTGCTGCTGCGCGCCGTCGTGCTCGCGCGACGCAGCCGGGATCTGGCCCCAAGCACCCGGCGCGAATACCGACGGCGTCTCGAGTGTGCGCTCGACGCCGTCATGGCCCTGGCGCCCACCCACCGCGACGGCCAGCGTCTGCGAAAGCGATACGGCAAGCTCCGCTCGCACCTGTTCGCCTTCCTCGGCCGTCCCGAGGTGCCAGCCGACAACAACGGCAGTGAACGCGAACTGCGGCCCACGGCCACCTACCGCAAGGTCACTGGCGGGTTCCGCTCCGATTGGGGCGCCGGCCTGTTTGCCAGCGTGCGCTCCGTCATCGGCACCGCCGCACGCCGCGGCGTGGGCGCCTACCAGGCTATCCAGCAAACATTGCCTGGGCAGGCTACTCCCTACCCGGGTTGAGCAGAGACGGACGAGCTTGCGGACATCAAGTGCGGCTTCATCGAGCTGGATCAACGCAGCAAAGGTAAGTCGGACGATCCTAGCCGCACATCGGCCGCTGCGGATTGAGCCGAGTTGCAGCAACCCTAAATGAATTGCCCGCGCAGAAAACCCAGAGCAGGCAATGGCTTCCAGGCACGTGGCAGGTCAGCCGGACGGATTGGCGCTACGCTGTAGCTCGGCGCTGGCTGGCGGCAGGATTGCAATAGGCTGGCATAGGCGCGGATTTGCTGCTCCCGCCATGCGCGGTCGGCTAGGGCGCGCTCACGGCTGGGGAAGATTTCGGCTACCCGGGTCGCACGGCCCACCGAAGCCATCACGGCCCATAGCGTGTCGTCCTTGCGGTGCTTGAACTCGATCACCGCGCTCATGCAGGACTCCGTGTTCCAACCATCGCTGTTATATTGGCTGATCCAGGGTCAGGGACAAGCCACCGAGGGATCGAAGCCATTGGCCAGCACGCCGCGCGGCGCGATCATGTCGTAGGGACCGACTGGAAGGTAACGGCCGCTGCCGGGCTGGGCCTCGACGCGGCCATCCTGCATCACGACCTCGCCGCGGCGGATGGTCGCCATCGGCCAACCGGTGACCTCCAGGCCCTCGTACGGCGTGTAGTCGATCGCGTGCTGCAGCAGGGCATTGGTGATGGTGGTGCGCCGTGTCGGGTCCCACAGCACCAGGTCGGCGTCGGCACCCGGCATGACGCTGCCCTTCCTGGGGTGCAGGCCAAACAGCCGCGCAGGCTGCGTCGCGGTCAGGCGGACGAAGTCGCTCGGCGTAATGCGCTCAGTGGCGACGCCCTCGCTCCAAAGGATCGGCAGGCGGGACCCCAGGCCCGGCACGCCGTTCGGGATATCGCGAAAATTCGCCCCGGAGCCACTGATCCGCTTGCCGCGCGCCCCGTCGTAGTTCCAGCCGCTATGGTCGCTGCTGACCACGTCGAGCGTGCCCAGCCGGATCGCTTCCCACAGCCCGGCCGTCGCCGCCGTGTCGCGCGGGGCCGGGCTGCACATGAACTTGGCGCCCTCAAAGCCCGGGCGATCCATGTCGGCAGCGGATAGAACGAAATACTGCGGGCAGGTCTCCCCCCAGACCCGCACGCCGCGCTGCCGGGCGCGGGCGATCTCCTCGGCTGCCTCCGGGCAGGACACATGGAAAATCTGAATGGGCTGATCTACCAGCTCGGCCAATGCGATGGCGCGATGTGTCGCCTCCCGCTCCAGCACGGGCGGGCGGGACCAGGCGTGGTACTTCGGCGCAGTCAGGCCGGCTGCCAGCAGCGCCTCGGTCATCCAGCCGATGGCGTCGTAGTTCTCGCAGTGCACCGTCACCAGCGCGCCGTTGCGACGCGCGGCGGCCAGCACGTGGAGATATTGCCGGTCGTCGAGCCGCAGCGGATCATAGGTCAGGAACACTTTTAGGCTTCGCACGCCGCTTGCGATGATCGCGGGGAGCTCCGCCAGCACGGCGTCGGTCGGGTCGGTGACGATCTGGTGGAAGGCGTAGTCCACCATCGCCTGCTTGGCGCTGCGGTGATACTCCGCCAGCGACGGCCCGATTGCCCGGCCCTTGAACTGATTGGAAAAGCTGACAACGCTCGTGGTGCCGCCGGCCAGCGCGCTGCGGCTGCCGGTCTCCCAAGTCTCCTCATCGACGCTGCCATCGGCCCGCAGCTGCTCGATGTGGCAGTGAGTATCGACGCCGCCGGGCAGCACCAGCAGCCCGCCGGCGTCCAGCACGCGGCTGCCAGCGAGGTTGACGCCCAACGCCTCGATGCGGCCGCCGCGGATGCCGACCTCGGCGCGGAACTGCTCGGCTGCGGTCACGACGGTGCCCCCGCGGATCACCAGGTCGAAGTCGTCCGTCATGCATGCGCCTCATCGAATTCGTTGCGGATCATAGCGGAATGCTCGCCGATCGCCGGCACCGGCCCGAGCATGGGTGCCTGCCCATCCAAAATAACCGGCGGCGCCACGATCTCGGCCGGGCCGTTGGGCGTCTCAACCGTCGTGCGGCGAAGGGCCGGGTGCCGCGCCAGCGCCGGGATGTCGTTGACGAAGCCATAGGCGACGTTGGCCGCCCGCAGCCGGGCCGCAGCAGCGTCGCGCGACAGGCGCAGGAAGGCAGCCGCAATGTGTCCATCAACAACCGGGCGGTTGGCGACGCGGGCGTTGTTGCTGTCGTATCCGGCCGCGCTGGCCAGGCCGGCCTCCTCCAGGAACACGGCGCAGAAGCTCACCCACTCCCGCTCGTTTTGGATGGCCAGCAGCACCAGTGCATCGTCTGCGGTGGCGAACGCGCCGTAGGGACAGATCGACGGGTGCGCCAGGCCGACGCGGGCAGGGGCGCGACCGGTGCCCTCGGTATAGAGCAGCGGCACGTTCATCCAGTCCGCCATGCCGTCAAACAGGCTGCAGGCCAAACTGCGGCCCTGGCCGGTGACGCCGCGGCCGATCAGCGCCTCCAGCACTGCCGCATGCGCCGCCATGCCGCAGGCGATGTCGCAGGCGCTCACGCCGATGCGGCCCGGCCCGGCGGGGTGCCCGGTGATCGAAGCGACGCCGCTCTCGGCCTGGACCAGCAGATCGTACGCCTTCATGTCGGCGTAGTCGTGGCCCACGCCGTAGCCGCTGATATCCATGGTGACGAGGCGCGGGTGGCGCGCGCGCAGGGCGGCGCTGCCGAAACCCGCGCGCTCCGCGGCACCGGGCGCGAGGTTCTGGATGAACACGTCCGTCCGCGCCAGGATGCGGTGCAGCAGTGCCGCATCGGCCGGGGCCTTGATATCGGCCACCAGGCTCTCCTTGCCCCGGTTCAGCCAGACGAAGTAGCTCGACAGCCCATGCACCGAGGCGTCGTAGCCGCGGGCGAAATCCCCCTCCGGGCGTTCGATCTTGATGACCCGCGCCCCGGCATCTGCCAGGCGCGAGCTGCAATACGGCGCCGCGACGGCCTGCTCCAGGCTGAGCACCAGCAGTCCGTCGAGGGCGCCCATCAGTAGCTTCTCGGCATCCCGAGCACGTGTTCGGCGACATACGACAGAATGAGGTTCGTGCTGATCGGAGCGACCTGATACAGCCGGGTCTCCCGAAATTTGCGCTCGATGTCGTATTCTTCGGCGAAGCCAAAGCCGCCATGGGTCTGGATACAGGCCTCGCCGGCGGCCCAGGACGCCTCGGCGGCCAGCATCTTCGCCATGTTGGCCTGCTCGCCGCAGGGCAGCCCGGCCTCAAACCGCTCGAGCCCGTCGCGCACCAGCAGCTCGGCCGCGCGCATCTGCGCATAGGCGCGGGCGATCGGGAACTGGATGCCCTGGTTCTGCCCGATGGGCCGCCCGAACACCTTGCGCTCATTGGCATAGACGGCCGACTTGGCGGTGAACCACTTGGCGTCGCCGATGCACTCGGCGGCGATCAGAAGCCGCTCGGCGTTCATGCCGTCCAGGATGTAACGGAAACCGCGGCCCTCCTCGCCCAGCAAAGCGTCGGCCGGGATGTGCATTTCGTCGAAGAATACCTCGCACGAATTGTGGTTCATCATCGTGCGAATGGGGCGGATCGTTAGACCGTCCACCGCCTTCATATCGACGATAAACGTGGACAGCCCCTCGGTCTTCTTGCGCACCTGATCGCGCGGGGTAGTGCGGGCGAGCAACAGCATCAGGTCCGAGTGCTCGGCCCGGCTGGTCCAAATCTTCTGGCCGTTGACCACGTAGCCGTCATTGGTCCGCCGCGCGGTGGTGCGCAGCGAGGTCGTGTCCGTGCCGCTGCCGGGCTCGGTCACGCCGAACGCCTGCAGCCGGAGCTCGCCAGTGGCGATCTTCGGCAAATAGCGCTGCTTCTGCTCGTCTGAGCCGTGCCGCAGGATCGTGCCCATGGTGTACATCTGCGCGTGGCAGGCGCCGCCGTTGCAGCCCTCGGCCTGGATGGTTTCCAAAATAGCGGCAGCGGCGGTGATGCCGAGGCCCGACCCACCGTACTCCTCGGGGATCAGCACCGAAAGATAGCCGGCCTCGGTCAGCGCGGTGACGAACTCGGTCGGGTAGCCGCGCACCTCGTCGAGCTTGCGCCAGTACTCGCCGGGGAAGCGGGCGCACAGCTTGCGGACCTCCTCGCGGATTTCGGCGTGGTCGTCGCGCCCCAAGCTGGGCTGGATCATGTCGGGCGCCATCAGACGGGGTCCCAGCCGAATACGTCCTGGCTGCGGTCGAGCGGCAGCAGGCTCGCGTGCAGGGCAGGGGCGGCGTGCTCGGCGATCGAGGCGGGGGTCCAGCCCTCGCTGCGGTGCACGGAGCGAATCGGGCGGCTTTGGCTCATGAGGAAGATCTCGTTGTAACGGGTTGCGAAGACCTGGCCGGTGAAGGCATGGGCCGCGTCGGACGCCAGAAACACCGCGAGCGGCGCGTTCTTATCGGGCGTCAACTGCTGCAGCTTGGCGACCCGGGCCTGCTGCTCCGGCGTCTCGGCCGGGATCGAGCTGGTCATCCGGCTCCAGGCGAATGGCGCGATGCAGTTGGAGCGCACCCCGAAGCGCTGCATGTCGAGCGCGATCGATTTGGACAACGCCACGATGCCGAGCTTTGCGGCGGAGTAGTTGGCCTGGCCGAAATTACCCACCAGGCCCGACGTGCTGGTCATGTGCACGTAGGCGCCGCTGTTCTGCGCCCGGAAGTGCTCGGCGGCGGCGCGACTAACAAAAAAGCTGCCGTTCAGGTGAACGTCGATGACCTGCAGCCAGTCTTCCGGCGCCATCTTATGAAAAATCGTGTCGCGCAGGATGCCGGCGTTGTTCACTACAATATCGATCCGGCCGAAACCGTCCATCGCCGCCTGCACGATGCGCTGCGCCGACGCCCAGCTCGATACGCTGTCGGTGCTCACGACCGCCCGGCCGCCGCGCTGGGCGATGATTTGCTGGGTCTGCTCGGCGGGGGAGGAGGACAGGCCCTGGCCCGCCAGCGACGCGCCGATGTCGTTCACCACGACGGAAGCGCCAGCCAGCGCCATCGCTACCGCGATCTCCCTCCCGATGCCGCCGCCGGCGCCGGTGACGATCGCGACCTTGCCTTCGAGCATCATGCCCGCCCCGCCTCTGCAGTAAATATGGCGTGCCCATTGCTCACAACCAGCACATCGCGCTCGACGACGCGGGCCTGGAAGGCGCCGTCGCGCCAGATCTCGGTGCGGATCGTCTCTCCGGGAAACACCGGCGCGGAAAACCGCAGGTCCAGGCCACGAAAACGGGCCGGATCGTAGGCGCCAAGCGTGCGCAGCAGCGCATGTCCGACGACGCCGAGGGTGCACAGCCCGTGCAGGATCGGGCGCGGGAACCCGGCCGCTGCGGCCACGGCCGGGTCCGCGTGCAGCGGGTTGTCGTCGCCGTTCAACCGGTAGTACAGCGCCTGCTCCGGCCGGGTCGGCAGATCCACGATGTAGTCCGGGGCGGTATCGGGCATGGGATACGGCGGGCGCACCGGGCCGGCGCCGCCGCCGAAGCCGCCGTCGCCGCGCAGGAAGACCGTGGCCGTCGTCGTAGCCAGCAGCGTGTCGTCGCTCGCGTCCAGCACCAGCTTCTCAGCATACAGCAGCGCGCCGCGGCCGGGACCCTTATCCACCAGGCCAGTGACCCGGGTGCGGCCGATGATCTCGCCGCCGATCGGGAAGGGACGGTGGATGACGATGCCCTGCTCGCCATGCACCAGGCGCACTGCGTCCACCCCGGTGCGCGGATCGGCCAGCCAGAACCCCGGATGCCCCAGTACCACGGCCATGAAGGGCAGGGCGCGCAGGGTGCGGTGGTGGTCCACGAAGTCGAGCTGCCGGGTGTCGAGCGGGTCCTGGCCGAGACCGACCGACAGGGCATAAAAGACGGCATCGCGGGCGGTCAGGCGCTGGCGCACGTCGGGGATAGGGTAGCGCAGCAGGGCTTGGGCGTCGATCGGCATGCCGGAAATGCTAGGCCGGCGGCGGCGGCGCGTCCACAGCGGTTTGCCCGTCCAAGCAGCTGCGAGTTTCCGCGCGGCGCGTTCCGTGCGAAGACAGCGCGGACCGATAGAGAGACCACGATGAGTGAGCACGAACACATCCAGCATGCCGGCGACAAGCGTATCGCCCTGCTCATCGCCATCCTGGCGCTGTTTCTGGCGCTGGTCGAAACCGGGGCGAAGAGCGCGCAGACCACCGCGATCACCCGGAACGTTGAGTCGACCAATCTTTGGGCGTTCTTCCAGGCCCGGTCCATTCGGCAGACAACAGTGCGTACCGCGGCGGAGCAGGCGGAACTGCAGAAGGCGACCGTGACCGATCCCGGCGAAAAGGCCGCGCTTGAGGCGCAGCAGAAGGTTTGGCGGGACAACGCCGCCCGCTGGGAGAGCGAGCCCAGCACCGGCGAGGGCCGCAAGGAGCTGGCCGAGCGCGCCAAGGCGACCGAGACGGAGCGCGACTATTCGATGGCGAAATACCACCTGTACGAGTATTCCGCCGCGCTGTTTCAGGTCGCCATCGTGATCGTCTCGGCCTCGATCGTGACGAGCGTCTCTGCACTGGCGATCATGGGTATTCTACTTGGGGTCGGCGGCCTGGGGCTGGGCGCGATCGGCCTGCTTGCTCCGCTGGCGGTGCACTTCTAACGCCGACTCAGGTCAGGCGCCGAGCGTCGGGCGGAGCCTGCCTACCGCCGCCGCCTCCGGCAGCACCGTCACTTGCGATCCGCCCTGCCACTGCAGCAGCATCGGCTTGGCCCGGGTGTTCTGGCCGCGCTCGTCGAACTTCGCGCCCCAGCCCGTCGCGGTGGTGCCGGGCGCGATGTCGGTCGCCAGCACGGCCGCGCGCAGCTTGTCCTTGTCGAGGCTGCCGGCGCGATGGATCACCTCCAGGAACAGCCGGCCGCCCACGTAGTTGGCCAGGCTGTGCCCGCTGCGCGGCTTGGCGCCGTATTTCTTTTCATAAGCGGCCCCGACCTCGCGCGCGCCGGGCGCTGCCGCCTCGTTCACGGCGTATTGGGTGAAGTCCGCGTTCACCGTCCCTTCATAGTCCGGCCCGACCGCGTTCGCTGTGTCCTGCAGCGAGTGCCCACCGCCGGCGCCGACGATCATGCGCGGCTTCCAGCCGACCTGCCGCATTTGCCGGAAGAACAGCACGACGTCGCTCTGGTAGCCGGTGTGCAGCACGACATCGACGCCCGAGCCGCGCAGCCGCTGCACGACGCTCGACAGCTCCACCGTGGTCGCGCTGTAGGACAGGGTTTCCACAACATTTAACCCCAGGTCCTTGCAGCGGGCTGCCTGAAAACCGCTGACGGTGCTGCCGTACAGCGCATCCTCGTGCAGGATCGCGAGCTTCAGGCTTTTGGGATCGACGCTCCATAGCGGCGCGAGGGCATCGTTCACCGCATCAACCGTGGCGAGGCCAAACGCGCTGGCGAGCGGACAGGAGCGGAACAGGGCGTTGAAGCCGCGCTCGGTGATGGGATCGCTGATGGCGCCCAGCTCGAAATACGGCGTGCCGGCCAGTTCGGTCACCTGGCTCGCGGCAAACACCAGCGGGCTGGCAAAGGTGCCGAACACCGCGGCCACGCGCTCCGCGATCAACAGGCGCCGGACCTCGGTCACGGCCTGGCTCGGATCGACGGCGTCGCCTTTGGCCAGGCGCACCGGACGGCCCAAAACGCCGCCGGCGGCATTGCGCTCCTCGACCGCCAGCTCCAGACCGCGGAAGCTCTCATCGCCGAGCAGCGCGAGCCCGCCGGAGAACGGGTAGAGCGCGCCGAGCGTGATAGGGTCGGGCTGCGCCAGCGCCCGCCGCAGGACGAACGGGGAGGCGAGGGCGGCTCCCAGGGCCGTGCGGCGGGTGATCGTCATCGGGTCCTTCGGCATCGTACTCAATGCGACAATCCCGCGTTGTCCGGAGCGGCGCAAGCGCGTCCCTGGGAGCGGCGCAAATGGATTGACAGGGCTGGGCCAGGCGCGGAGTTTCCGGCGAAACCGCAGGACGCCCGCCATGCCAGTGCCCGCCCAGATGCGCCAGATCGCCCATACGCCCGGCGGGCCGGAGGCGATGCATGTCGCCACCGGCCCAGTGCCGGCCCCGACGCCGGGCGAGGTGCTCATCCGCGTCCAGGCCGCCGGCGTGAACCGTCCGGACGTGCAGCAGCGGCTGGGGCTTTATCCGCCGCCGCCCGGCGCGAGCCCGATGCTCGGGCTGGAGGTCGCGGGCGAGGTGGCGGCGGTGAACGGCGACGCCGGATGGCAGGTGGGCGATAAGGTCTGCGCGCTGACCAACGGCGGCGGCTATGCCGAGTACTGCACAGCGCCCGGCACTCAGTGCCTGCCCTGGCCCGACGGCTATGACGCGGTCCGCGCCGGTGCGCTGCCCGAGAACCACTTCACGGTCTGGGCCAACCTGTTCGGCCACGGCCGCCTCGCGCCCGGTGAGAGCGCCTTGGTGCACGGCGGGACCAGCGGGATCGGCGTCACCGCCATCCAGCTTGCGCATGAGTTCGGCAGCCGGGTGTATGCGACGGCGGGCAGGGCCGAGAAGTGCGACGCCTGTATCCGGCTCGGCGCCGACGCGGCGATCAACTACAAGAAGGCGGATTTTGCCGTGTCCATCAAGGAATTCACCGCGGGCGCGGGGGTGGACGTGGTGCTGGACATGGTCGGCGGCCCGTATATCGCCCGCAACCTGCGCAGCCTGGCGATGGATGGGCGCCTGGTGCTGATCGCCTTCCTGGGCGGACCCAAGGTTGAGGAATTGGACCTCACCGCCATCATGGTCCGGCGCCTTACGGTGACCGGCAGCACGATGCGCCCGCGCACCGCCGCACAGAAAGCGGCGATCGCCTCGGCATTGCGGGAGAAGGTGTGGCCCGTGCTGAGCGCCGGCCGCTGCGGCCCGCTGGTGCACGAGGTGTTCCCGCTGGACCGCGCCGGCGACGCGCACCGCCTGATGGAGAGCAGCGCCCATATTGGCAAGATCATGCTGCGCGTCGCCGATTGACGGTCGGCGCGGGCACGTCGTGCGTGTGGCGCACCGCTGGCTGATGGCGTAGGGTGGGACAGGAGAAGCAAGATGAACGTCGCCCTTCGCAGGACCATGACGCTGGACGACTTCCTTGCCTGGGAAGCCCAGCAGGAGGAGAGATACGAATTTGATGGGTTCCAGCCCGTCGCCATGAATGGCGGAACGGTGGCGCATGCGACTATTGGGATGAACCTTGCCGCTGAGTTACGCTCGCGGCTGCGTGGCACTGAGTGCCGGGCCTTTGGACCGAGCATGAAAATTCTGGTGGCGGGCCGTGTGCGTTACCCCGACGCCTTCGTGACCTGCTCGCCGGCTGCCAACAAGGCGACGTGGCTGACCGAGCCGGTCGTGGTGTTTGAGGTGCTTTCGGAAAGCACGGCGATCGTTGATCAGACGACCAAGAATGCCGAATACCGGGCCACAGCCTCGATCCAGCGCTACGTCATGCTGTCGCAGGACAGCGTCTCCGCTGTTATCTATGAGCGCGCCCGGGACCAGTGGGTCGGCACCTTGGTGACCGATGCCACGGCAGTGCTCGCCATGCCGGAACTCGGGATCGAGCTGCCGCTGGCTGCGCTCTATGAGGGGCTGACCTTCGATACCCTGGCCTAAACCGCCTCAGGTATCCGCCAGCGCCCAAGGCGGCACCCGGGTCAGCCGGGCAATCCAGCGCAACGCGCCGGGCCAGGCGCGGGCAGCGAGGACCGCAAGGCCCGGCTGGGCGCGGCCAGCGCGATAGAGCCAACCGGCACGGCCGATCTGTCCCATGAGGTCGTGGCGCATGCGCTGGTGATAGGCTGTCGTCCCGGCATCCCGGTAGGCCCGCACCGCCGCAAATGCGCTGTGCAGCGCAATCGAAATGCCGTCGCCGCAGAACGACGGAATGACCCCCATCTGGTCGCCGAGCCGATACAGCCCTGGCCAATCCGTCGGGCCGGACGTGTGCACATAGCCATACGGCACGCGGAAGATCGTCAATGGCCGGTTCAGCAGCTCAGTGGCCCCGCGCAGCCTTCCAGCCAGATGCGGGCAGGCCTGTTCCAGATGCTGGCGCACGCCGGGCCACGCGCTGCCGGCCGCCTTGAACTGGGTGCGGTTGACCAGCAGGCACAGGTTCGCCACGCCGCCCTCGATCAGCTGCAGTCCGGCATAGCCGCCACGGAACAGCAGCACTTCGACATGACCCGCCAACTCGGCCTGCTGCGCGGTATTCAGGGCAAAATACATCTTGAGGCCGATCAGATCCTCGGGCTCCTGGGTGGGTTGCCGCCGCATGCCGCGCAGGTCGTGCTTACCGGTGGCGAGGAACACTGCAGGTGCGCTCAGGCGCCCGTGACCCTCCACCTCCAGTTCGCCCGGCGAGACGCTGCGCACCGCATGTCCGCGGAGCAGCACAGCGCCAGCCTGCTCTGCGTGTGCCAGCAACGCCTCGTCCAGCGCGCGGCGGGACAGGCCCAGGCCTTGGAATGGCAGCGCCGCCTGCGCCACCCGGTCCCCATGCACCAGCCGGACCGTGTCGATCCGGGCAGCGCCAAGCGCGAGCGGGTCGATGCCTAGCCGGGCCAGATAGGACTGTGCCTCGTGGCTGACGAACTCACCGCAAATCTTGTCATGCGCCGCGCGCTCGCGCTCGATCAGCAGGGACCCGGGACCCAATAGGCACGCCACGGCGCTGCCGGCGACTCCGCCGCCGGCGATCAGAGCCTGCATTGCGCCATCCTCACCGGATGCGGCTGATGCAAAGCCGGAACTGCAGGTGCCAACGCACCTTCGCTTTGCCCGCCAGCCCCGCCTGCTGCAGCAAAATGTCCCAGTCCCGCCGACGGAAGCTGCGCGCGACGCTGATGGGACCGTCGTGCTGCACGAACCGGTGCCATCCCGCGGCGCCGCTCAACAGGCGGAAGCCGTGGAACGCGATGGGATGGCGGTGCAGGTCGTTCACAAACCAGCCGCGCCGCGCCCGCGCCTCCATCCAAACCAGGAACTCCACGACCTGCGCGTCCGTCAGATGATGGGTGAACAGCGAGCTGAGCACGACGTCGGTCTCGCCCGGCGGCAGGTCGAACAGATCGCTGGTCACATAGCGGACGCCCATGGCGGCCGGCGTCGCGGCCTCGGCTGCCGCGGTGCTCCAGGGGTTCAGATCGACCCCCGACAGCTCCATGACAAGGCCCCGACGGGTGCCCCAGCGATAAACGCGGCGCAGCATGTCACCCTCGCCGAACCCGACGTCCAGCACCGACAGCCGGGCGCCTGGCGCCATGCCGCGCGCCACCCGGCGCATGAAGGCGACGGTGGGCGGCCGCGCCAGGGTCACGCTGTTGACCACCGCGAGGTCGGCCAGGCACTGCGCGAAATCGGCGGCGCTGATAGCCTCGGTGTCCATCCACTCCAGCTGCGGGCTGCGGCGGCGGAAATCGTTCATAGCCGGGTGAACCGGAACGTCTCGGCGCACAGGCCGGGGCCGAACGCCATCGCAACGCCCGGTCCCGCCACGTCCTGCGCCAGGATGCGCGCCAACACGAACATCAGCGTGGCGGAGGAGACGTTGCCCACGTCGTGCAGCACGGCCCGGGAGACGTGCAGCGCGTCGGAGTGCAGGCGCAGCCCGGCCTGCACGGCATCCAGCACCGTACGGCCGCCGGCGTGGACCGCCCAATGCGCGATGCCGGCGATGTCCTGGCCGCGCAGGAAGCCGCTGGAGTCGTTGCGATCGGCCTCGCTGCGCAGCGCGCCGGCGATCCGGGCCGGGACCTTGCCGGACAGGTGCATGTCAAAGCCCTGGTCGCCGATGCGCCAGGTGATCAGGTCCTGAGTATCCGGAATCGTGCTCGAGTGAAAATCATGCAGCGCGATGCCGTGCGCATCCGCCGTCACCAGCGCGGCCGAGGCCCCGTCGCCGAACAGCAGGAACGACAGCACACGCTCCAGGTCGGGTGTTTCCTGCAGGTGCAGTGAACACAACTCCAGATTGACCACCAGCACCCGGGCGGCCGGGTCGGACCGGACGATATGGTGGGCGGCACGCAAGGCGGGCACGGCGGCGTAGCAGCCCATGAAGCCGACCAGCGTCCGCTCCAGCGAGCCGCTGAGCCCAAGCCGTTCGGCGATCAGCTGGTCGAGCCCCGGCGCCGTAAAACCGGTGCAGCTTGCGACCAGCAAATGGGTGATGCCCTCATCCCCGATCCCAAGCCGTGTCGCCGCCTGGACGGCAAGCGCCACGGCGTCGGTCTCGTAGCGCACCATCCGCGCCCCAGTGCCGGGGAAGGCGCCGCGGCGATAGAAACCCTCGGCGTCGATCTTCATTGCGCCGGGCTCGCCGGGTCGGAAGAACGAATAGCGATGCGCGATGCCAGAGCGTTCCGCCATGCGCTCGAACACCAGACGCGAGCGGTCGTCAGCCAGCAGGGTGCGGGCAAAACCCACAAAAGCCTCGTGCACATCGTGCGGCGGAACGGCGGTGCCGATCCGGTTGACGTGCGCGGTCATGCGGCCCGCCGAAACGCCAGCACCGCGTTCAGCCCGCCAAACGCGAAGGAGTTGGACAGCGCCGCCTCGATCGGTGCCGCACGGGCGACGTTCGGCACGCAGTCCACGTTGCATTCCGGATCCGCCTCCCGAAACCCGGCGGTCGGCGGCAGCACGCCGTGCCACAGCGCCATGACGGTCGCGACCGCTTCCAACGCGCCGCCAGCCGAAAGGCAGTGCCCGATCATGCTCTTGCTGGACGACACCGGAGGCGGCCGGCCGAAGACCCGGCGCAGCGCCGCGCTCTCGATCCGGTCGTTCAGCCGCGTGCCGGTGCCATGGGCATTGACGTAGCCGATCTCGGTGGCGTCGAGCCCCGCGTCATCGAGCGCCGCCTGCATCGCTGCGGCGGCGCCGTCGATATCCGGAGCGGTGATGTCGAGCCCATCGGCGCTCATCCCGCTGCCGGCGAGTTCCGCCAGCACCGATGCGCCACGCTGCCGTGCGTGGTCCCAATCCTCCAGCACCAGCACCGCCGCGCCCTCGCCGAGCACCAGCCCGGTGCGGTCGCGGGAGAACGGGCGGCAGGTATCGGCGCTGAGCACGCGCAACGCCTCCCAGCACTTGAATACGCCCACAACGAGCGATGCGTCTGCCCCTCCCGTCAGCATCACGTCAGCCCGTCCGGCGCGGATGGTGTCGGCAGCGAGGCCGATGGCGTGGTTCGCCGACGCGCAGGCCGAGGCTACAGCGTAGGACGGACCGCGCAATCCGAACTCCATCGAGAGGTGCGAGGCCGGAGCATTGGGCATGACCCGCGGCACGGTCAATGGATGCACCCGGCTCGCACCCTCCCCATAAAATGCCAAATAGGCCGCATCGAGGCTGGACTGGCCGATGGCCGCGGCGAGGATGACGCCCCGTCGATGCGCCTGCGCTGCATTGGACGGCAAAGCAGCATTCAGAACGGCCTCCCGCGCGGCGACCATGGCGAGTTGCGCGGTACGGTCCAGCAAGGGCAAGCGTCGGCTGTCGAAATGGGCTGCGCCATCAAAGCCGGCAATCTCGGCCGCGATGCTTGCGGAAAGGCGGGTGGTCGGGATCGCTGAGATGGGGCCGATACCGCTTCGCCCCGCCTGCAAGGCGGACCAAACGGCTCGGGCGTCATTTCCCAAAGCACAGATCGCTCCAAGGCCAGTGATCGCCACCCGCCTCCGCTTGCTATCCGGCATTCGGATGATGCGACCCGGACGGCGCTGCTTCCAGCGTGACGAGCACATGCTGAACAAGGTCACCGATCGTCTGGAACTCGGCCCCAGTCCGTTCGGAGACGACAGGAATATCCACCTTATAGCGTTCCTCGATCGCGAAGATCGTCTGTACGAGATCGAGCGAGGGGATGTCGAGGTCACTGATCGTCGCGTCCAGTGTCAGCCGCGCGCGGTCCACCCCGGTTTCTTTGGCGACGATATCCAGGATCTCATCGGCACGCGGGTCATGCAGTATCATCCAACGCCTGTACTCTGATGCCCCACATTAGGTGCAGGTATTGTGGTCATGCAAAGGCAACCCGGTCCACGCCGCGTCCGGACGACCATTGTCTATCCGAACGAAGGCGATGCATCAAACAATCGGCGGTGTTGTGCCAATGGTTGGACCGCCGCCCGCGGTATAGGCCGGTGCGCTCTCGTCGAAACGGCTCCAGCCACCCCGGCGATACTCGTCGGCCCGTGTGCTGACATCAACGGTCGAGTGCCTGGCCAGCACCTGTTCGACCATCGCGCCCTGGCCGTCATCAATGCGAACCGTCACCAGCGTGCCGCCGCGGCGTACGCCCTCGGCATAGACATGCGCGTCGGTTTCGCTCACACCAGCGCCGACGAGCGAGCCAAGCAGCCCGCCCGACGCTGCGCCGACGCCCGCGCCCAACGCCGTTGCGACGAGCCAGCCAGCCGCCACGACCGGACCTACGCCTGGGATCGCCAGCATGCCAAGCCCTGCGAGCAGGCCGGCGCCGCCGCCGATTACCGTTCCTACCGACGCGCCGGTGCCGGCTCCATCCGCGACGGCGTCATTAGGGTCAGCCTCATCGATCTGCGCTACGCTGTTGTCGTACCGGTTGTCGGAGTTGTTTGCGACCAGGCTAATGGCCCTATGCGGCACGTCATTTACCTCAAGGTCGGCTACAGCCTGGGTCGCATGTTCGTAGGTGTCGAACAGCCGGGTAATCACCGTGTCCATCAGAGAACTCCTGGATAAGACAATAACGCCGGTTTACGGCCACCATACCACTCGCAGCGCGATGCCAGGTCGGCGGAGTGCAGAAACAGGCTGTCGTTCAGCTCCCCTCAAGATCCTTCACAATTTCCGCCGGGGCCGATGGATCAAGCTTTTTCGCCTTCTCAATCAGTTCATCAGCCCGGCGCTCATCACCCTCGTCCATCGCCTCCAGCGCCTCTTCCGTCAAATCCAGCGCCTTCTCATGCTTAGAGTTACCCGTATCGCTCATAACCCGACTCCCCACGTCCGAAGGCGAAGCGTTCGAAGCAGATTACGGTTCCACACATGCCCAAATCGTCACGAGTTTGCGGCCATGGCCACAGATTAGGTGAACCGCGCCGGGTTTGCCGGAGGCTGGTTTTCTTGGGTGACGCCGCCACCGGGAGTGTCTCAAGTTCGGCATAGTATCGCGCTTCGGTTTCAAGCCACGAAGGACGAGCCGGACGGGACGGAGACCGATCCGCTCAGGACCAACGTGATAAACGAGACGACGCCGCTTCGGCTTGCGGCCTGGCGCGCCCGGAAAGACTCGAACTTCCAACCCCCAGATTCGTAGTCTGGTGCTCTATCCAATTGAGCTACGGGCGCCTCGGAGCCAGGCGATTTAGCCCAGTGGTCAGGATGCCGCAAGGGCCCTGATGCCATCACTGCCCCGCAACCGCCTCAGCTCTGGCCGCCCTGCTTCGCGATCGGCGGCACGAACAGCGGCGCGGTGTCCCACGGGAACAAAATCCACGTCTCCTGCGGCACCTCGACCACCCAGGTGTCGGCCAGCCGCTGACCGGCGGGTTTCGCATACAAACAGGCGAAATGCGCCCGCGGCAGCAGGTCCCGTACCACCTGGGCGGTAACGCCGCTATCGACCAGGTCGTCGATGATCAGGAATCCGGCGCCGTCCCCAGCCGCGGCCGGATACTTCAGGACATGCGGCTTGGCCCGCTCCTCCTCGTCATAGGTCGCGACCGAGATGGTCTCGACCAGCCGGCACTCCAGCTCCCGCGCCACAATCGCCGCCGGAATCAGGCCGCCGCGGGACACCGCCACGATGCCGCGGAACGGACCGCGCGGCATCAGCGCCGTGGCCAGCGTGCGCGCGTCGCGGTGCAGCTGGTCCCACGTGACGGTCGCGTAGCTGCGTCCCGCCGTCAAAACAGCCGCCCGCCGGACGGGATCGCCTGGTCCGGCCGCACCAGCACCACGGCCCCCTCGGCGTCGGGCATGCCGAGAGTCAGCACCTCGCTGCGGAACTTGCCGATCTGCCGGGGCGCGAAGTTGACCACCGCGCAGACCTGCTGGCCGATCAGCGCCGAGGGCGTGTAGTGCTCGGTGAGCTGCGCCGAGGACTGCCGCACGCCGAGCCCAGCGCCGAAGTCGATCCACAGCTTGATTGCCGGCTTGCGCGCCTCGGGAAAGGGCTGGGCGTCGATGACGGTGCCGACCCGGATGTCAATCCGGTCGAAGTCGTCCATGGTCGCGGGGGTGCTCATCGCCGCATCATGCCGGGCTGGCGGCATAATTGCCAAGTGCGAGTCGCCGTGGCAGCGTCCTGGCCCACCTTGTTCTCCAGGAATTGGCCATGATCCCCCCTGCGTCGCGCGATTTCCACCTGGCCGGGCGCAGTCCGGTATATGCCGCCCATGGCATGGCCGCGACCAGCATGCCGGCCTCGACCCTCGTGGCGCTCGACGTGCTGCGGTCGGGCGGCAACGCTCTGGACGCCGCGGTCGCCGCGGCGGCGGTGCTCGGGGTGATCGAACCGCAGTCCACCGGAATCGGCGGCGACTGCTTTTGCCTCTACGCGCCCGCGGGAACCGGCCGAGTCGTCGCGCTGAATGGCTCCGGCCGTGCGCCGGCTGCGGCAACGATCGATTGGTTCGAGGACCATGGCATCACCGCACTTGAGAACACCTCGCCGCACAGCGTCACCATCCCGGGCGCCATCTCGGCCTGGGAGACGCTGCTGGCGGCGCACGGCACCAAGGGGCTGGACGAGCTGCTGCAGCCGGCGATCGGCTTTGCGGTGGAGGGCTGGCCGGTGCACCACCGGGTCGCGTCCGACTGGCGCGGGCAGGTGGACAAGCTCCGCCGCACCGGCGCCGACGCCTTCCTGCCGAATGGCACAGCGCCGCGCGAGGGCGACCGCTTCGTCCAGCGCCCGCTTGCGGAGACGCTGCGCGGCATCGCCCGGCATGGCTCCCGCGGCTTCTACGAGGGCGCGGTCGCCGCCGACATGGTGGCGGCCCTGCGCGCCCGGGGCGGCCTGCACACCGAGGCCGATTTTGCTGCCGGGCGCACCGCGGCGGAGTTCGTCGAGCCCATCCAAACCGCCTGGCGCGGCATGGAGGTTTGGCAGTGCCCGCCTAATGGCTCCGGCTTGCTGGTGCTCATGCTGCTCGGCATCCTGAAGGGTTTTGAGCCGTCGCGCGACGGCCCGCTCGGCGCAGAGCGCCTGCACCGGCACTTGGAGGCCGCACGCCTGGTATATCGCGACCGCGACGCCTTCCTGGCCGACCCGGCGCAGGCCAGCGTCCCCGTCGCCCGCCTGACCAGCCCCGAGTACCTGGACAGTCTCCGCCGGATGATCGACCCGGCGCGCGCCATGCCGTTCGTGCCGCCCATCGGCGAGGCCATGCTGCCGGCGCATCGTGACACGGTTTACCTGTGCGTCGTGGACCGCGACGGCAACGCGTGCAGCTTCATCAACTCGCTGTTCCAGGGCTTCGGCTCCGGCATCCTGGCGGCGCAGTCGGGCGTGATGCTGCAGAACCGCGGCCTGGGTTTCCGCATCGAGCGCGGCCACCCGAACTGCATCGCGCCGAACAAGCGGCCGATGCACACCATCATCCCCGGCATGGTCATGCAGGGCGGCCGGGCGGTGATGCCGTTCGGCGTGATGGGCGGGCATTTCCAGCCGATGGGCCAGAGCCTGTTTCTCGCCAACATGTTCGAGTATGGCCTCGACATCCAGCAGGCCCTCGACCTGCCGCGGCTGTTTCCGTATCAGGGCAAGGTCGAGATCGAGCGCGGCATACCCGCCGCAGTCGCAGCGCAATTGGCGCAGATGGGGCACGACGTCATGACGCCGGAGCGTCCGCATGGCGGCGGCCAGGCCATCTGGATCGACCACAACCGCGGCTGCCTAGTGGGCGGGTCTGACCCGCGCAAGGACGGGATGGCGCTGGGGTATTAACCCTTGGCCGCGGCGAAGGCGTTGAAGGTGATCAGCGTGTAGGTGTCGGCGACGCCGGGCAGGGTCTGCACGCGCTCCGTCACGAACAGGCCGGTGTCCTGCGCTTCGTCGAGGTAGAATTTGCCCAGCAGGTCGTATTGGCCGGAGGTCGAATAGATCTCCGACAATTCTTCAATGGTATCGACCGCGAGCTGCGCCACGCGGTAGGCTTGGCCCATTTGGCATTTCATCTGGACGAAGATCGCGCGCATTGGGGCCTCCTGCGGTCGTGCGTGATACAATGGCTCCATGGCCGCAAAGCTAATAAGGTGCAGATTCTGTAAGCCTGAAAGTATGCGGTTGCGGGTGCAACATTGAAATAATCGCTGTTTTGACATTTCGCTGGTTGGCGTCGAGGGGCACGAGGGCGCTTTCGCCACGCCTCGCGCCAGACAGTTTCAAAAATTTTTACAAATGGCCCGGATCGTAAAGAGGCGCTGTGTAACCGAGGTTCGTGGAAAGCACGGGTAGAGGGCTGGTCGCAATGGGGTCCGCTTTGCGCCCATGCCGGGCGTTGCAAGCATTTTGAGCTCTATTCGAAAGCAGACGTTGGCTTCGGCTAGGACCTCTGCCGGCAGTATCGGGAATGGTCAAGCCCTTGCTTTACGACAGTGGAGTTTGTCGCGCCGGATCTGGCATAGTCGGAAACGTGTTGTGGGGGGATGCGCGTTGGACGCGAGCTACCGGTTTGGCATTGAAGAGGAGTTATTCCTCGCGGACGCGTCAACTCGCGGCACGCCGCGGCGTTCGCTCAAAGCTTTTCATGCCGAGGTGCACGAGCAGCTGCCGAAGGTCGAGCGCGAGCTCCTGCAGGCGCAGGTGGAGATCGCCTCGCCGCCGTTGACCGACTTCGCCGAGGCACGCGCGGTATTATCCGGGTTGCGCGAGCGACTTGCCGGCATCGGGCGGGGTCACGGAATCCTTGTCCTGGCGGCAGGCACACAGCCAATCGCGCGTTTGGCGCGCCAGCACCATACCAAGAAGGACCGATACGAGGCCCTGGTGCTGGAAATGCAGATGCTCGGACGACGGAACATTGTCTGCGGCATGCATGTCCATGTCGAGGTGCCCAGGCCCGAGGAGCGGGTGGATCTGATGAACCGGCTGCTTCCTTACATGCCCTTGCTGCTCGCGTTGTCGGCGTCCTCACCATTCTGGCAAGGACAAGAAACTGGCCTGGCGGCTTATCGGCTATCGGTATGGGGCGAGATGCCGCGCACCGGACTGCCCGATCTGTTCCACGACAATGCGGATTACGAACAGTTCGTGGCGACCATGGTCCGTTCTGGAGCGATTACTGACGCGAGCTACTTGTGGTGGACATTGCGGCCATCGATCCACTATCCAACACTCGAGTTGCGCGTTGCCGACAGCTGCACCCGGCTTGAGGACACGCTCGCCATCGCGGCCCTCTACCGCTGCCTGGTGCGGCTTATGGTGCGTCGGCCGGAACTCCATCGCGGGCAAACGGGTAACGCACGGGCCATCACCTCCGAGAACCTTTGGCGGGCGCAGCGGGACGGAGTTCATGCGAGCTTCCTTGATGCGGGAGGCGGCGATGTCGTGCCGGTCGCTGCCCAACTCGAGGCGGTGATGGCCCTGGTAGCAGAGGACGCTGACGCGCTTGGCTGCGCCTCCACCTTGGAGCGAGCGCGGGAGATCGCCGCGATCGGCACGAGCGCTGACCGCCAACGCGCGATCTTTGCCGAGGCCCTCGCCCGGACAGGCACGACCATCAATGGGCTGCAGGACGTGGTCGACTGGATTGCAACGACAACCGGTAGCCAAATCCGTTAGACCTTGTTTGTTCGCCTACGACGGATCATGCCACGGGAACAGGGTGGAGCTAGACCACGGCGGACGACTCTGGCTTGTCCATGATGATCGCTCTACGGCAATTACAGGGTTGGCTCGTCTCGATCTGGAGGACAGGTTCCTTGATAGTCCAGTGACTCTGAACGGTGCACAGTTCCAAGCTGCACGCCGCGTTTTCTGAACAAAAGCCCAGCGCGAACGTCCGCTTATCGCGATTTCAGTTTAACAGCCGCCAGTCAGGTATCGGCCAGCATCTGCCATCTGGTCCTTTGGCTTGGATGGCCGAGACGGGTTGGGGAGAGCTGGACGATGACCAGGCGTGTCAATCTTTACAGAACAGGCAGGCGATCAGAGGTGGCTGTTTTGCAGGCCGGATCAACGAGAGTGCTCGGTCATGCTAGCGAAGCCGCCCATTGGGTGAAGCGTAAAGTGCCGTGGTTACGGCTCTCGACCCTCAGACCGCCTACCGACGCTTCGATGGACGATGCCGCTGATTGCAGGACCGCAGACGGCCAGGACGCAGAGCTTCGCAGCCGCTACGCCGCTACCGCGCCTTCTGCGTGGCGACCACGCAGGCCAGCACCGCCAGCGCGGTCGCGACCATTGGCAGGGTGATCGCCTCGCCCAGCAGCCGCCAGGCCAACGCCAGCGAGAGCACAGGCTGGGCGAGCTGCAGCTGGCCCACCCGCGCCACGCCCCCCTGCGCCAAGCCGCGGTACCAAGCGAAAAACCCCGCAAAGCTGCTGATGACGGACACGTAGGCGAACCCGGCCCAGGCGGCTGGAGTGGCGCGGGCCAGGGACGCCGTGTCGAGCTGGATCAGTGTCAGCGCCGCCGTCACCGGCAGCGACAATACCAGGGCCAGGCTGATGACCTGCAGGCCGCCGAGCTCACGCGCCAGCGCGCCGCCCTCGGCATAGCCCAGCCCGCACAGCAGCACGGCGGCGAGCAAAAGCGCATCCGCCGGCTCGAAGCGACCCGCGCCCTGCACGACGGCGAAGGCGAGCACGCACACGACGCCGGCGAGGGCCGCGAGCCAGAAGCGCAATGACGGACGCTCGCCGGCGCGCAGCACCGCGGCGACGGCGGTGGCGGCCGGCAGCAGCCCGGTGACGACGATGCCGTGCGCGGCGGGCACGCGGGCCAGCGCGAGCGCGGTCAGCAACGGGAAGCCCAGCACGATGCAGGCTCCGACAATCGCCAGCCGCGGCAGCAGCCGGGCCGCCGGCCAGCGCTGGCGCATGAGAACCAAGGTCGCCAGCGCCAGCACCCCGGAGACGACCGCCCGGCCGATGCCGACGAAGCTCGCGCTCAGGCCGCCCGCGATGGCCAGGCGGGTCGCCGGCAGTGAGACCGAGAAGGCCAGCACCCCGACCGAACCCCAGAGCAGACCGGCACTCGCCGTCGTCGAGACTGGGGGGCTGCTCGCTTTGATGCTGTCCGTTTGGTCCACGCTGCCGGCCGCGCCGGTCTCAGCCGACAGGGGCTGCGGTTTCAATATGGCGGAACATGTTGCGCCGGGCTTCTGCATCCATCTCGGCCTTGAACGCGTGGCGCGCCTTCAGTGCCTCGGCGCGCGCTGCGGCTGGCCGGGCGCTGATCTCGTCGAACAGGCGCTTGAGGTTCGGCATGGCGGCCCAGGCGTCGCCGCCCAGCACGAACGGTATCGCTCGCGCCCAGCCCCAGACCGCCATATCGACGATGGTGTACTCGTCGCCCAGCATGTAGCGGCGGTCAGCGAGGCGCGCGTCGAGGATGCCGTAGTGCCGCTTGGCCTCGAATAGATATCGGGTCACTCCGTAGTCGTTCGGCTTTGGCGCGAAGTGCTGGAAATGCACGGCCTGACCGGAATAGGGGCCGATGCCCGTCGCGACGAACATCAGCCAGGACAGCAGCTGACCGCGCATGACGGGCGTGTCGTCGGGCAGGAACTGGCCGGTGCGCTCGGCGAGATATAGCAGGATGGCGTTGCTGTCGAACACCGTGACGTCGCCGTCGGTGATGGCCGGGGTCTTGGCGTTCGGGTTGATGGCGAGGAAGGCGGGATCGAACTGCTCGCCCTTGCGGGTATCGACCGGCACCAGCTCATACGGCAGGCCAGCCTCTTCGAGGAACAGCGCGACTTTGGCCGGGTTGGGCGAGGGGTGGTAATAGAATTTGATCACAGGGCGTTTCCTCCGCTGGGCCGGATGGCCGGCTCGGACAGACCGGATGGCCGGCTCGGACAGACTGGCACGGCGCGCCGGCTATGGACAGCGCGGGCCTGCCGCGTACTCTGCGCAAAACGGAGGACCCGGGATGGACACGCAGGCGACCACACCAATGACCCGCCCCGGCGGCCGTGTGCTGGCGGATGCCTTGGTGGCCCAGGGCATCGACCGCGTGTTCGCCGTCCCCGGCGAGAGCTACCTCGACGTGCTGGACGGGCTATACGACGTGCGCGACCGCCTGACGCTCATCACCTGCCGGTTCGAGGCGGGGGCGGTGAACATGGCCGAGGCTTACGGCAAGCTCACCGGCCGCCCCGCCGCCGCCATGGTCACCCGCGGCCCCGGCGCCTGCCACGGGTCGATCGGCGTGCACGTCGCGATGCAGGACAGCACGCCGCTGCTGCTGTTCGTCGGCCAAATCCCGTTTGAGGAGACCGACCGCGACAGCTTCCAGGAGGTCGATTATCGGCGCATGTTCGGCCCGCTCGCCAAGTGGGTCACCCAGATCGACGACGCGCGCCGCATCCCGGAGCTGGTGGCCCACGCCGTGGACGTCGCTACCACCGGGCGGCCCGGCCCCGTGGTGATCGCGCTGTCGGAGGAGATGCAGAAGCATTCTGTGAGTGTGCCCGACATCGGCCGGGCGCCGCTCTCATTGGGGCTGCCCAACCCGGCTGCTTTGGCGCAGATGCAGGCAATGCTGGCCGCGAGCCGTAAGCCGCTGGCGATTTTGGGCGGCAGTTGCTGGACCGATGCGGGCCGGGGCGCGATCCGTGATTTCCTAGTGGGGCACGGTTTGCCCGT
Organism: Rhodospirillales bacterium; assembly: GCA_025351925.1. Taxonomy (GTDB): domain Bacteria; phylum Pseudomonadota; class Alphaproteobacteria; order Acetobacterales; family Acetobacteraceae; genus CAHJXG01. The sequence continues at coordinate 24,252 of JANXVC010000119.1, forward strand.
CGCGGTCGGCTTTCGTCGGCAGGCACTGTATGACGGCACGCTGCCCAATTTCGTTGGCGACCTCGGCGTCGGCTCCGACCCGGCGCTGGTGGCGAAGGCGCGGGAGGCTGATTTGGTCCTCGCCATCGGCACCCGGCTCGGCGAGGCGACGACCCAGGGTTTTCAACTTTTCCCCGCGGGCGCCGCCCCGGTCATCCACGTCTATCCGGACGCCGCCGAGATCGGCCGGGTGTTTCGCCCGGCGCTCGGCATCGCGAGCGAACTCAACGCATTCGCTCACGCCGCCGCGGCGCTGCCGCTGGTGGACGCGCCCTGGGCCGCCTGGACCCGCTCGCTCAGGGCCGTGCGGGAGGCCGGGCGCGTCGTGCCGGACTACGCGGGGCCGCTGAATATCGCGCAGGTCATGCGCGAGCTGGAGGCGTTGGCGGCACCCGACGCGATCTTCACCTCGGACGCCGGCAATTTCGCGACGTGGCCCGCCCGGTTCATCAACTTTGGCGACCGTCAGCGCATGATCGGTCCGACCAACGGCGCCATGGGTTACGGCGTGCCCGCCGGCGTTGCGGCGGCGATCGCGTTTCCCGGCCGCATGGTCGTCACCTTCGTCGGCGACGGCGGCATGCTGATGACCGGGCAGGAGATCGCCACCGCCTTCCAGTACGGCGCGGCGCCGATCGTCCTGGTGTTCAACAATGCGATGTATGGCACGATCCGCATGTATCAGGAGCGCGCCTACCCCGGCCGCGTCTCCGGCACCGCCCTCACCAACCCCGATTTCGCCAAATATATCGAGGCGTTCGGCGGATATGGCGAGGTCGTTGCCGACACGGCTGGGTTCACCCCGGCCTTCCAGCGCGCTGTCGCCAGCGGCAAGCCGGCGGTGATCGAGCTGCGGATGAACCCGGAGCAGATCACCTCCCGCGCCACGATTACCGAGCTGCGGGCGGGAAGGATGGTGAAGGCGAGCTGAGCGAAGCTCGTTCTGTGCTATAAGCCGCGCCGAGAGGATTCCCGCGCCATGAGCACGACAACCCAACCGGTTCTTGCCGACGAGGTGATCGCCATTTTGCGGGCGCATGAGCCGGAGCTGCGGGCTGCCGGGATCAAACGGCTGTCGCTGTTCGGCTCGGTGGCCCGCGGCGACCATGAGGCGGATAGCGACGTTGACCTTGCGGTCGAGTTTGAGCCAAGTGCGCGCATGGATTTGTTTCGCTTGGCGGGTTTGGAGCGACGTATTCACGATCTACTCGGTCGTGCTGTTGATCTAGTGCCGGAGCCGGTCAAGAAGCCGCGTTTGCGAGCAAACATTGACCGGGACCGCCGCCTTGCTTTCTAAGCACGATCCGGCTGACAGCCTAGCCGATATCATTGAAAATGCCGAGCGGATCGAGGGCTATATCATTGGCCTTGATCAGAATAGCTTTGAGCGCAACGGTTTGGTCCGTGATGCGGTTGAACGTTGCTTGGAGCGCGTCTGTGAGGCGGCGCATTGCCTAGGTAAGTATGCTGCTGAAATAATACCGGACCAACCTTGGGGCGAAATCCGCGGCATGGGCAATCAGCTCCGGCACGGCTATGAGCGCGTTAGTCTGGACATCGTTTGGAACACCGCTGCGAACCGGCTGCCATCGTTGGAAGCTGATGCCCGGCGAGCGTTGGAGCGGTTACGGGCCGAGAATAGCGACACTGGCTGACGTGCGGATGGCCAACCCAGCGGCGGGTTACGGGTAGCTTTGAGCGGCGAACCCGTTGGAGTTCAGCTCGATCCGATCGAGCCAGCGTATCCCCACCGAATGAGTGTTGACGATCGTGGCCGTCGCGTCGCCGGCATAGCCGAGCTCAAGCAGATAATGCATCAGCACCGGATCAAACGCGTGCGTCTCAGAGAACGCTCCGTTGCGCCGTGGGGCGGCGAGCGCGTGGAAGCCGATCCGCGCGTCCTCTCCAAGCAATCGCTTCGTCCCAGCAAGCCAGATGAGCGCGCAGGCCGACGCGCAGGCGGCACCAGCCGGCACCAGGGTCTGGAGGTTCCGGGCCCGAATCTCCTGTCCGATCGCGAGCGCCGCGACCACGTTGCCGCCGGGTCCAGCCAGAACGATGCGGGCGTTCGGCACTGTCTTAACAAGCTCAAAGAAGGCCTTCTCGTCGCCCAGTTCGATCCGGCCTCTCACGACGATAGCGGGTGTCTTGCCATCGAGGGCCGCGATCTCGCCGCCATATGCTGGGACCGCGGCGATCAGGCATGCGAGCTGCATCAAGCAACGGATCATCGATCCGCATCCCGGCAATGTCGGCACGATGCAGCTCCCTGACCCGTCTCACATCGTTACGCCTTGGCTTATATAGTTGCAAATTGTTAATGAATTTTGCATGTAGATCAGGGTCAGCGAAAGCGCACTTCAGCGTCCCGCCGCGTATCCTTGCATCCCCCGCGGGTTCGCCCCGGCGAACATCTGCCCGCCCTCCCGCCTCGCCGCCGACAGCCGGCCCTCGGACCAGTCGGGACCCGCCTCCGCCAGGTGTCCGCGCGCCAGCAGGTCGGCCACCACCTCGGCAGGATATTGCCCCTCCAGCACCAGCTTGCCCGGCCGCGCGATGCGGGGCCAGAAGCTGCTGGGCCAGTGCTCGGAGTGGAAGCTCGGCAGGTCGATCGCCTGCTGGATGCCCAAATTGCCGTGCACCATGCGTAAAAAGAAGATCAGCGACCATTGGTCCTGCTGCTCGCCGCCGGGCGTGCCGAACGCCATCCATGGCGCGCCGTCGCGCAGCGCGAAGCTGGGCGACAGCGTGGTGCGCGGACGCTTGCGCGGTGCCAGGCTGTTCGGCAGCCCGTCGCGCAGCCAGAACATCTGCCCGCGCGTGCCCATCGGGAAACCGAGGCCCGGCACCACCGGCGAGGACTGCAGCCAGCCGCCCGACGGCGTCGCGCTGACCATGTTGCCCCAGCGGTCGATCACATCGACATGCACCGTGTCGGCGCCGATCACCCCGAGCCGCGCCACCGTCGGCTCCCCAGCGCCCGGCGCCTGACCGAGCATGTCAGCACGGCGGTGCGCCTCGTGGTCCACCCATGGCTCGTAGCCCGGCACGATGCCAGGGCGCAGCTTCATGGACGCCTGCCGGCCTACCTTGCCCCGCCGCACCAGGTTGTAGTTGGGCGACAGCAGGTCATCGAGCGGGACGTCCACGAAATCCGGGTCGCCGTAATAGGCCTCGCGGTCGGCGAAGGCGAGCTTGGCGCACTCGACCACGGTGTGCACGAAGTCGGCGCCGAGCGGGTCCATCGCGCCCACGTCAAACCCGCGCAGCAAGGCCAGTTGCTGGAGGAACACCGGCCCCTGGCTCCAGGGACCGCATTTCAGCACGGTGTGGCCGTGATAATCAAAGCGCACGGGGTCTTCAACCGTGGCTGACCACTGGGAAAAATCCTGCGCGGTCAGCAGGCCTCGATGCCGTCGGCCGGATGCGTCGAGCACGTCCGTGTCCGCGAAGAACCGCCCTACCGCCTCGGCGACGAAACCCTGATACCAGGCCGCACTGACAGCATCGATCCGCGCCTCCCGCGTCGCGCCGACAGCCTCCTGGCACAGGCGCTCATAGGTCTCGGCAAGCTCCGCATTCGCAAACAGCGCGCCGACCGCCGGGACGTTGCCATGCGGCAGAAACACGGCGGCGCTACTTGGCCACTCGGCCTCGAACAGCGGGCGCACCAGCTCGATGGTGGCGGGGACGCGCGGCACCAGCGGCACGCCGTTCGCCGCGTAGCCGATCGCGTAGGCCAGAACGTCGGCCAGCTCCCAGGTGCCCCAGTCCCGCAGCATGCGGCACCACGCGCCGAACGCGCCCGGCACCATGGCGGGTAGCAGCCCGGTCGCCGGGATCAGGTCGAGGCCGAGCGCCGCGAAGGCCGGCAGGGTCGCGGCCTCCGGGGCGACGCCCTGGCCACAGACCACGTGCTGCGTTCCGCTGCGGGCGCTATGGACGATGATCGGCGCGTCGCCGCCGGGTCCGTTCAGGTGCGGCTCGGCGACCTGCAGGACGAAGCCCGCCGCGGCGGCGGCGTCGAATGCGTTGCCGCCGCGCTCCAGCACCGCCATGCCCACGGCCGTCGCCAGCCCGTGCGTGCTGGCGACGACGCCGAACGTGCCGGCGATTTCGGGCCGCGTGGTGAACATAGAGGGATCTCCGGGTTGCGCGGCGCGCAGGCTATCGTCAAGGTCCGCCGGGGTAAAATCTTTGCTTAAAAAGCGAGGCGCTGATGCTGATCCTGATCGTGGGGCCCTCCGGGGCCGGCAAGGACACCCTGATGAACGGCGCCCGTGACGCGCTGGCGGACGACCCGCGGGTCCGTTTCGTGCGCCGCGTCATCACCCGGCCCGGCGACATGGGGCAGGAGGCGCATGAGAGCGTCGCCGAACAGGCGTTCGATCTGCGGAAGCAGGCCGGCGACTTCGCGCTGACCTGGCGGGCGCACGGCCTGCACTACGGAATCCCGGCCGACATCTCGATGGACCTGGCGCGCGGCCGGGTGGTGGTGGTCAACGTGTCCCGCTCCGTGGTGGCGGAGGCGGCTGCCCGTTTCCCGGTCGCGGTGATCGAGATCGCGGCGCCGGCGGACGCACTGGCGCTCCGGCTGGCGGCGCGCGGGCGGGAGGACGCGGTCGATGTCGCGCGCCGGCTGTCCCGCTCCATCGAGCTGCGCCTGCCGGTGGACCGGGAGACGGTGATGAACGACGGCACGGTCGAGGAGGGCGTCGCCAAGCTGCTGGCCGCGATCACCCGCGCATGGGGAGACGCTCTGCAATCGTGAACGCAGCGCCGGGTCCGGCCTGGGTGAACACGCAGATCTCTTCAACCCGACGCGGATAGGGCAGGGCAGGGGCCAGATGGCTTTGCGTGGCCGGCAGGAACACGGCGTGCTCAGGCTCCGTTAGGCGCCGGGTCAACGTCATGTGGAAGCGCCACTCGTCAAATACGCCGGGATAGCCCCATCGTACCAGGTTCGCCTCGCGCGCTGCGGACAGGCTGCCCTGTCGGCGTCGTGCTAGCTCCGCCGCGTTTGGTAGGGCGCGATGGTGGTCCACGCCGGCCACGCACACATCGGCCAGGGCGTTCAGGGCAGGGCAGGGCTCGGCCTCCCGCACCGCGAGGAACCCAGACAAGTCCGCCACGTGCAGCCGCGGCATGGCGAACGGCGCCAACCCGCGCGCCAGGGCGGCCGCGTCGTCCACGAAGGCATGGTAGTTCGTGCTTAGCCGCATCGGCGGCTTCAGCGTGCAGTGGAAGCCATACAGCCGGGCGTCGGCTGTAACGGCGTGGATGTCGGGCAGGTCGGGCTGCCGCAGGGTGGCCGCGGTCTCCGGATCACGGCCGAGCCAGGCGCATCCAGCGCGCCACAGCGGATCGGACAAGGCGGGGGCGTAGTAAAGCGCGACCCGCATGATCAGTTCCCCTGCTCCGCAGGCATGGTCAGTTTACCCGCTCTGCAAGCATGCCTAGGCGACCCGCTCCCCGCCGCGCCAGACTTGGCGGACGACCGGCATGCCCTCGTGCTCCCGCACGTGCACCAGATCGGCGCGCAGCCCGGGCGCAATCCGGCCGCGGTCATGCAGCCCGGCCATGCGGGCCGGGTTCGCCGTCACCATCGCGACGCCCTGCGCTAGGCTGATGCCGGTCTGCGCCACGCTGGCAAAAGCCGCTTCCAGCATGCTGGACGGCACGTAGTCGCTGGCATAGGCGTCCACTACGCCGCGCCGCACCAGGTCGGCCGCCGCGACATTGCCGGAGTGCGAGCCGCCGCGCACGATGTTGGGCGCGCCGGCGATCACGCCCATGCCGTGCGCCCGCGCCTCGGCCGCTGCCAGCATGGAGACCGGGAACTCGCTGATGCGGATGCCGTCGGCCGCGTTCTCCGCCACCTCCTCGGCGGTGTTGTCGTCGTGGCTGGCGAGCACGATGGCGAGCGGCACGATGCGCTCCAGCAGGCGGCGGCGGTTCGGACTCCGCGTTCTCGCGCGCTGGTCCTGCAGCTCCAGGATGCGGCCCTCGATCCAGGCGCTGGCGTGCCCCTCCCGCAACCGCATCTTCCGGTAGCGATCGAGGTTCGCGTACTGGCCGACGCCGGGGCTGTGGTCCATCAGGCTGACCATGCGTACGCGGGGGTGCTCGGCGACGGGGTCGAGCAGATCCATCATGTCGGGCGCCGGCAGCTCGCAGCGCAGATGCAGGAAGTGCTCGGACTTCAGCAGCCCAGTGTCGGCCAGCGCGTCCAGGTCGGCGACGCCGTCGCGGAAGGTGAGCACGCGGTCCTTGTCGAAGCCGAGGTCGCCGAGGCACAGCGCGTCCAATACCGTCGTCACGCCCGCCGCGGCACACTGCGCGTCATGCGCCACCATGGCGGAGCGCGACGGCCAGCGCGCGTTGCTGCGGGGCTGCACCTGGCGCTCCAGGTTGTCGGTGTGCACATCGACGACGCCGGGCATCAGCGTGTCGCGGCCGAGGTCCACCGCACCCGGCGCCGAGCTGCGGTGGCCCGGCTGCACCTCCACGATGCGGCCGTCCTCCAGCAGGACGGTGCCGAGCACGACCTCGTTCTGCAGCACGAGGCGGGCGTTGGTGAGGATCGTTGTCATGCGGCGTCCCGGTGGGGTTGAACATTCAGCGTGCGGCGGGCGACGGCGCCCCGGACCGCGGCGTCGTGGAAGATGCCGACGACCGCGGCGCCGCGACGGGTCGCCTCGCGGATCAGCCCTATCACGATATCGCGGTTCGCGTCATCGAGCGTCGCGGTCGGCTCGTCCAGCAGCAGCACCGGGTGTCCGGCGATGAAGCCGCGCGCCAGGTTCACCCGCTGCTGCTCGCCGCCCGAGAACGTCGCCGGCGGCAGCGCCTGCAGCCGATGCGGGATATTGAGCCGGTCGAGCAGCGCAGCAGCAGCCCGCCGCGCCTGGTCCAGCGGCACGCCGCGCGCCACCGCAGGCTCGGCCACCACGTCCAGCGCCGGCACGCGCGGCACCACGCGGAGGAACTGGCTGACGTAGCCGAGGCTGTCCCGCCGCACCCGCAGCACCAAACGCGGGTCGGCGCGGGCGATATCGACCATGACGCCGCCGTGCCGGATCAGGATGCTTCCGGCGTCGGCGCGGTACGAGCCATACAGGCTGCGCATCAGCGTGGACTTGCCGGCGCCCGACGGTCCCGACAGCGCGACGCACTCGCCCGCGCGGACCTGCAGATCGACGCCGTCCAGCACCGGGATGCGCGTGCCGCCCTGCAGATGCAGGACAAAGGTCTTCGCGATCCCACGCGCCTCCAGCATCATCATGCCGAAAGCACCGAGCTGACGAGAAGCTGGGTGTAGGGGTGCTGCGGGTCGTCCAGCACCTGATCGGTCAGCCCAGACTCGATCACCCGGCCGCCCTGCATCACCAAGAGCCGCCCGGCCAGCAGCCGCGCCACGGCGATGTCGTGCGTCACCAGCACGACAGCGATGCCGAGCCGGGTCACCAAGGTGCGGATCAGGTCGAGCAGCCGCGCCTGCACCGAGACGTCGAGACCGCCGGTCGGCTCGTCCATGAACACCAGGCGCGGATGCGTCACCAGGGTACGGGCGATCTGCAGGCGCTGCAGCATGCCGCCGGAAAAGGTGTGCGGCAGATCGTCGATGCGGGCGGGGTCGATCTCCACCTGCGCCAGCCAGTCCTGCGCTGCGGCACGGATGTCACCGTAGTGGCGGATGCCCTGCGCCATCAGGCGCTCGCCGACATTGCCGCCGGCCGAGACGCGCATACGCAGGCTGTCGCGCGGGTTCTGGTGGACGAAGCCCCAGTCGGACCGGTGCAGCGCCCGGAGCTGCGGGGCCGGCATGGCGTGCAGGTCGTGCAGATGTCGGGCGGGATCGCGATACCACACGGTACCGGCGTCGGGCGCCATGCGGCCCGACAGCACATTGAGCAACGTGGTCTTGCCCGAGCCGGACTCGCCGACGACGGCCAGCACCTCGCCGGGCCATAGATCGGCATGCACCTCGTCGAGTGCCGTGATGGGGCCGAATGTCAGGCCGAGGCCGCGCGCGGACAACAGCGCATCGCTCACGCTGCATTCCCCTGGATGGCGGCTGCGGCAGCCCGTTCATTGCAATAGTCAGTATCCGAGCAAACAAACATCCGCGTGCCCTGGTCGTCGGTGACGACCTCGTCCAAATAGCTGTCATCCGCGCCGCACAGCGCACAAATCCCGGGCGCGCGGCCGGCACGGAATGGGTGGTCGTCGAAGTCGAGCGACCGCACCGCGGTATAGGGCGGCACCGCGTAGATGCGCTTCTCCCGTCCGGCGCCGAACAACTGCAGCGCCGGCGACATGTGCAGCTTCGGGTTGTCGAAGGCCGGGATCGGCGACGGTGACATCAGATAACGGCCATTCACCATCACCGGAAAATCATAGCTATTGGCGACCCGGCCGTAGCGCGCGATGTCTTCGTATAGCTTGACATGCATCAGGCCGTATTCCTGCAGCCCATGCATGCGCGTCGTCTCGGCCCGGCTCGGCTCCAGCCGCGCCATCGGCTCCGGCAGCGGCACCTGATAGACCAGAATTTGACCCTCGTGCAGCGGGGTCTCCGGGATGCGGTGCCGGGTCTGGATGATCGTGGCGTCCACGGTGCGCGTCGTGGTGGCGACCCCAGCGGTGCGGGCAAAGAAGCGCCGGATCGACACCGCGTTGGTCGTGTCGTCGGCGCCCTGGTCGATCACCTTCAGCACGTCGGGCGGGCCCAGGATGCTGGCCGTCACCTGGATGCCGCCGGTGCCCCAACCATAGGGCAGCGGCATCTCCCGGCTGCCGAACGGAATTTGGTGCCCAGGGATCGCCACCGCTTTCAGGATCGCCCGACGGATCATCCGCTTGGTCTGCTCGTCCAAGTAGGCAAAGTTGTAGCCGCTCACTTGCTAGTACCCTCGGCGTCGGCCCGCATCCGCCGCACTGTCTCCAATTCGCTCTGGAAGTCCACGTAGTGCGGCAGCTTCAGATGCTCGACGAAGCCGGTCGCCTCCACGTTGTCGCAGTGCGACAGCACGAACTCCACATCCTGCGCCGGCGCCTCCGCGGGTTCGCCGAGCTCCGCCCCGCGCATCGCACGGTCCACCAGCGCCATGCCCATTACCCGGCGCTCCGAGTGGCCGAAGCACAGCCCATAGCCGCGGGTGAACTGCGGCGGTGCCGTGCGGCTGCCGGTGAACTGGTTCACCATCTGGCACTCCGTCAGCACGACGTCGCCGATGTCGATGGCAAAGCCGAGCTCCGGCGGCTCGATCTCCACGCTCGCCTCGCCCACGCGCAGCTCGCCCACGAAGGGATGGTTGTTGCCGTAGCCGCGCTGCGTCAAATAGCCGAGCGCCAGCAGGAAACCCTCGTCGCCGCGCGCCAGGGCCTGGAGGCGGACGTCGCGCGCGGCGGGAAACGCCAACGGATCGCGCGTCAGGTCGCCAGGCGCATCATCCGATTTGGCTTCGTCCGGCTCGACCAGCCCTTCCTGACCGAGGATGCCGAAGGCGGGTGCGAGCGGCTGCGGCTCGGCATCGACCTCGGCTGGGGCGGCCGGCGCGTCCGGCAGAGCGAAATCGAGCAGCCGGTGCGTGTAGTCGTAGGTCGGCCCCAATACCTGGCCGCCCGGCAGGTCCTTAAAAATGGCGGAGACCCGGCGGATCGCCAGCATCGCCGCGGTGTCCACCGGCCGGCCATAGGCGAAGCGGGGCAGGGTGGTGCGGTAGGCGCGGAGCAGGAACGCGGCCTCGATCAGGTCGCCCTGCGCCTGCTGGATCGCCAGCGCCGCCAGCTCCCGGTCATACAGCGACCCCTCCGCCATTACGCGGTCCACCGCGCGGCCCAGTTGCTCGGCAATCTGTGCGGTGGTGAGCGCCGGGACCGCCGGATCGCCGCGCCGCTCCGCCGCGAGCCAGGCGTGCGCTGCGTCGATCGCCCGCTCGCCCCCCTTTACGGCGACGTAGGCCATCTATGCCTTCCCAAACCAGGCTTGGCGGATCTGGACGGTGCGGGGCAGCGCCGCGATCCGGTCCCCGGCGCACAGGATCACGTCCACGCCGCGCGGGAACAGCGCGTGGTTCGCCGCCCACTCGGCGACGAACCCGGCCGGCAGCCCATCCACCTCAAGGATCGCCGGCGCTGCCAAACCGGGTCCCGACAACTCGAATGCGGCACCTCGGCCGAGCGCCGCCACCTGCAGGATGATCGTCGCGCTGAGCTCAGGCGCGTCGTCGGTTCCCGCCGGAAACGCGTCCAGCCGCACCGGCTCCAGCGCCAGCGCCAGAGTGGCGGCCGTTGCCGCGGCGATCGGAGCGCCGCAATGGAAGGTGATCCAATCCCGCGCCGCCATCGCCGCCTGGTCGAGCCAGATCGGCGTGTCGGCGTCGGCAAGCGTCAGCAGCACGGCCGCGGTCGCCGCGTCGAGCATCGGCGGCGGGTCCAGTGCCGTCACCGTGTGGACCTGTCCCGGACGCGCCATCGCGTCCAGCACCGCGCGAAAGCAGGCCTGGCTGTCCTGCACCGGGTCGGGGAAGCCGGGATGGGTGATGCTCACGCGCACTCGCTCATGAACGCTCCGCTCATGAACGCATTGTTGCTAAGGTGAAGAACTGTACTTTGGTCGCCGCGGCGCGCCGGGCCAACGTGTCGCGCCGCGCCGCCTGCGCCAGTGCCAAGGGCTGCACCACCGCGACGTCCAGCTCAGACTGCCGCGCCGGGTCCTGCAGCGCCGCATCGAGCGCCGCCGCCAGCTCCGCCTGCCGGAGGTCGCGGCCCAGGCAGTAGGCGTGGCCCACCCACCCCTCCGCCGTCCGCACCGTGCAGCGCGCGACGGTGGCCTCGCCCAGGTTGAACGCCGGCCCGGTGCCGCCCGCCCGGCCGCGCAGCATCACTAGTCCAATCTCCGGCCCGCGCAGCCGGGTGAACACCGGCAGGCGCCCTTCGGCCGACGTCGCCAGCTCCGAAGCAGTGGCGCGGGCGAGCACGGCCATCCAGCGGCGGCGATCCAGCGGGTTGGCGGAAGTGACAGGCATTGCGGCTCCAATGTTGTCTAGACAACTACGTGTCCGACCCGGTAGCGTCAAGTCGAAGGCGCACGGCAGAGTGCCGAGGAGGGTGACGATTGCATGATGGAGCCGCTTGTAGAATCTGGCCCGAAGCCTGGCGCCTCGAAGCCGGGCGCTTCACTGAGGCCCGCCATCCCACTATGGCGCCAGATTGCCCGTGCTTTGGCGTCCGGCATCGGACCCGGCGGCCTGCAGCCGGGCGACCGCCTGCCCACCGAGGCTCGCCTCGCTGCAGAGCACGGCGTCAATCGTCATACCGTCCGCCGGGCCATCGAGAGCCTGGTCCGCTCCGGCCTGGTCCGTGTCGAGCAGGGCCGCGGCTCCTTCGTTGCCGAGGACCGGATCGACTACGCCGTCCTGTCCCGCACCCGGTTCAGCGAGTGGATACGCCGGCACAACAAGGAGCCGACCGGCCAGGTGCTGCAGGTTCGTGCCATCGCGGCGACGGCGCAGATCGCCGTGGGCCTCGGCGTTCCGCGCGGCACGACGGTGGCGCTGTTTGGGCGGCTGGGTATGGCGGACGGCGTGCCGGTCAGCCTCGAAAGCCATTATTTTCCGATGGCAGCCCGGCCCGGCCTGCTGGAGGCGCTGCGCGTTGCGCCCTCGATCACCGCCGCACTGCACTCGGTCGGCATCGCGGACTACCGTCGTCAGGTTACCCGCGTCTCCGCCCGAATGCCTACCGCGACCGAGGCCGGGCTGCTGCAGGTGCCGCGCAGCCGGCCGCTATTGGTATGCGAGAACGTGAACGTGGACCTGAACGGCGCCATCGTGGAGTTCGGCGTCTCGCAATATCCCAGCACCCGCGTGCAGGTGATGTTTGAGCCGTGATGACGGGTCCCGTGGTTTCTAAAGGAAGGTTTCGGCGCTGATCTGGGCGCCGATCGCATGAGTCTGGTCCAACACCGTCACAATAAGCCTCGAACTCGCCAAACAAGGCGATGTGACCCTCGCCCAGGATAGCGGCTTTGCGTCGATCCACGTCAGCAAAGGGCCGGGACAGACTCTGCCGGAAATGCGGCCATCGCTGCAAACGCCAGCTTGACCTCGTCAGTGGCGGTCACCACAGCTCAGGGTGGGACGGCGTTGACCCGACCTGCAAGCTTGACGTCTCGACGAACCCCCAGCATGGACCGATCATAGGCCCAACCACGCTCCAGTCGCAGTCGCCTCGGGGATCGCAGCCCTCCATGTCTCGCTTTGGCCTCCGCTTGACACCGCACGGCCATCTCCTGCCGGACCAGGCTGGCGATGCGCCGAGCCTGGACGAGACGATTGCGGCACGCCTGGCCGATGCCTTTGCCCGGGGCAGCGGGCCGGGCCTGCTGCAGCTCGGGGCGGGAGAGGTAGGGCAGGCGCTGCCGCCGGTGTTGGCTTGGTGGCGCGGTTTTGCGGCGCGCTATGTGACGTCCTTGTGCCTGCACGCGACAAGCGTCAACGAGGATCTTGCGTCGCTGCCCGCCCTGGCGGCCATACCCGCGCCACAACCCGCCGAACTCGCAACCCTGGTGCTGACAGCGCCCATGATGCCCGGCTCCGAGTATCTGACACCCAATATCCTTCTGGCCCTGTGGGCGGAGTTGGGAGCGGCGGTGTCCACCGGCCTCGCCGCGTCCGGGACGGACCTGCAGGGCTTCCTCAAAGGCCTGAACCCGGCGTGGAACCTCGTCGGGCGCGTGCACTTTAACTTGGCGGAGAACCGCCGCGACGCGGAGTATCCATTCGCCTTCATGGCGACCTACACCACGCAGCTCTCGGCGCAGGCCAGGGCCCAGCACCTTCCTTTGGGCCAGGCGCTGCGCGACTACGCGGGGGCGGCGAACAAGAGCAAGCTCCTGGCGCTGCTGGTGCCGGTGCAGCGGGCAGCGGCGGCCTGCGCCTGGCTGCGGCCCATGGTGGACGCAGGCGAGATCTTCCATCCGCTGCGCTGGAGCGTCCAGGACGCCGGGCATTTCCTCGCGAGCGTGCCCGAGCTGGAGGCCGCCGGCGTCGTCGTGCGCATGCCCGCGTCATGGCCGGGGAACCGCCCGCTGCGGCCGCGGGTGACGGCGGCCGTCGGGACCCGCGCGCCGTCCGCCTTCGGCCTTGGCGGCTTGCTGGATTTCCATGCGGAGATGACGCTGGAGGGCGAGCGGCTGAGCGAGCAGGAGGTCAACGCGCTGCTCGCTGGGACCGACGCCTTGGTGCTGCTGCGCGGCCACTGGGTCACGGTGGACCGCCAGCGGCTCGGGCGCACCCTGGAGCGCTTCCGCGCGGCCGAACGGCTTGCCGAGCGGGACGGCCTGACGTTTGCGGAGGCCATGCGCATGCTCGCCGGCGCCGCGATCGGGACGGAGGACGACGACACGGCGACGGCCGATTGGTCGCGTGTGACGGCCGGGCCGTGGCTGGCGGAGACGCTGCGGGCACTGCGCACGCCGGACGGCACGGGTGCCGACCCCGGCCCGGCCCTGCATGGTACGCTCCGGCCCTATCAGAAAATTGGCGTGGAGTGGCTGCGTTTGCTGTCCGGCCTTGGCCTCGGCGCCTGCCTGGCCGACGACATGGGGCTCGGCAAGACCATTCAGGTCTTGTCGCTGCTGCTGCAGGCCAAGCGCCGGGACGCTGCAGCGCCAGCAGCGGCGCAGCCGAGCCTGCTGGTCGCGCCCGCGTCGCTGCTGGACAATTGGATGACCGAGCTGGAGCGGTTCGCCCCCAGCCTGCAGGCTAGGATTGTGCATCCCTCGGCCATGACGGCCGATCAGCTCAGGCAGTTCACGCCGGACGAGACCGCCGGGTTCGACCTGGTGATCACCAGCTACGGCTCGCTGCTGCGCATCCCCGGCCTGGCACAGGCCACATGGCGCTTCGCCATTCTGGATGAGGCCCAGGCGATCAAGAACCCGAACGCCAAGCAGACCAAGGCGGCCAAGGCGCTCCAGGCACGGTCCCGGATCGCCCTGACGGGCACGCCGGTCGAGAACCACCTGGGCGATCTGTGGTCCATCTTCGACTTCATCAATCCTGGGCTGTTGGGCACCGCGCGGCAGTTCGCGCGCTATGCCAAGGGCCTCGCTGAACGGGAGCGCAACCCCTACGGCCCGCTCCGCACGCTGGTGCAGCCCTACATCCTACGGCGCATGAAGACCGACAAGTCCGTCATCGCCGATCTGCCGGACAAGACGGAGGTGACGGCCCATTGCAGCCTGAGCCGCCGGCAGGCAGCGCTCTATGCGCAGGCGGTGCAGGACCTGGCGGACAGCCTGGCCGAGACCGACGGCATCCAGCGCCGGGGCGTCGTTCTTGCGACGCTGATGCGGCTCAAGCAGATCTGCAACCATCCCTCGCAGTGGCTGGGCGACGACGTCTGGGAGGAGGCGGACAGCGGCAAGTGGGCGCGTCTGCGCGAGATCGCCGAGGTGGTGGCGGCCCGGCAGGAGAAGATGCTGGTGTTCACCCAGTTCCGCGAGATCACCGCCCCGCTCGCTGCCTACCTCGGCGAGATCTTCGGGCGGCCCGGGCTGGTGCTGCACGGCGAGACGCCGGTGAAGCAGCGCCGGGCGCTGGTGCAGGCGTTCCAGGGCGACGAGGCGATGCCGTTCTTCATCTTGTCCCTGAAGGCCGGCGGGGCCGGGCTGACGCTGACGGCCGCCTCCCACGTCGTGCACTTCGACCGCTGGTGGAACCCGGCCGTGGAGAACCAGGCCACTGACCGGGCCTTCCGCATCGGCCAGAAAAAGAACGTGCTGGTGCACAAGTTCGTCTGCCGCGGCACGGTCGAGGAGAAGATCGACGCGCTGATCGAGTCGAAGAAGGGCCTGTCCGACGCGCTGCTGGCCGGGGGCGGCGAGGTCAGCCTGACCGAGATGAGCAATGACGCCCTGTTGCAGCTGGTCGCGCTTGACCTGAACGCCGCCATGGAGGACTGAACCGGTATGTCGCGCTACGATGACGGTGAGTGGCCCGCCTATGTTCCGGTGGCTGAACGCCGCCGCAAGGCCGAGCGTGAGGCGGCGAGGCTGCGCAAGACCGGCCGCGCCCTAACGCCTGTGCGGATCGAGGGCCGCGCGATCGCCACCACGGCCTGGGGCCGCGCGTGGTGCGACAACCTGGAGGGTTACCGCGACTACGAGAGCCGGCTGCCGCGCGGCCGGACCTATGTGCGCAACGGCTCGGTCATCGACCTGCAGATCGGGCCGTGCGAGGTCAAGGCGCTGGTCAGCGGATCGTCGATCTACCAGGTCGCGATCGGGATCGCCGCCGTGCCGGCTGCACGATGGCGGTCCATCCGCGCCGACTGCGCGGGCCGGATCGACTCCCTGGTGGAGCTTCTGCAAGGCCGGCTGTCCAAGGGCGTCATGGAACGCATGTGCCGCCAGGGCGCCGGGCTGTTCCCCAAGCCGTCGGAGATCAGGTTTTCCTGCAGCTGCCTGGATCACGCGTCGATGTGCAAGCACGTGGCGGCGGTGCTGTATGGCGTGGGTGCACGGCTCGATGAAAGCCCCGGGCTGCTGTTCCGGCTGCGGGCCGTCGATGCCGGTGACCTCGTGGCCGATCTCGACGGTGCGATGCCGGCGTCTAGGCCTGCTGGGAACAGGGTGCTGGCGGCCGACGACGTGTCGGCGCTGTTCGGGCTCGATCTGGCTGGATCAGGCATTGTGGATAGCGTTGAAAAAGCCGACGCGCTCGATTCTCCACCCGAGCCTGTCGCACCCGCCACTCGGTTCCAGACGAGGCCCAAAGCTGGACGGAGTCGCCAGTCGCGCGCGGAGCAAAGCCCAGCGGCGGCAATTGACGAGAAACCGTTGCGGGCGGCGCCGGGTGCCTCCAAGAAAAGCGCTGCTGCCCCGCTCGGTGGACCGAGCCGCCTCGGGAAAAAAGCGGCTGAGGAGGTGGTGGCGGACGTCCTCGCGCGGATCGGGAGAGACCTTGTGATGGGGGTGAACGTCACAACGGCCGGGCCGGGTACACCGTTTGGCATTACGCGTGGTGTCCAGACCGTTCGTGGTCCCGCTACCGGTTCAAGCATCCAAACTCCGGGACGCAAGGAAACGGTCGGCAGGCCTTTGAAGAAGCGCAAGGCTACAACCCTAAAGCAACGGTAAGTTCCCGGGTCCGGCGCTCACCACGTGGACCGCGCACGACGACACCAAGGCGGCTGATCATGCAACAGGTTCGGCGACCGGCAGCGTCGGTTGACCCAACAGCGCCCTACCCAGCACGCTCATCCCCGCCGCATCGCCGCGAGCCGCGGCAGCAGCGCGTCGGGCACCTCGACCGGCATGCCCAGCACGCGGAACGAATTGGTCTTGCCGTGGACATCGAGGTTGAGGCTCGAGTTCACGCCGCCCTCCAACACCTCGTCGATTACTAAGTTCAGCGCCCGCAGGTTCGGCAGCACGTAGCGGACCACCCGCGTCGCTCCCCGGTGGCGGAACAGGTCATGCACCCGGTCTTCGGTGACCTGCGCTAGGATCAACGGCCAGAGCTCGGCGCTGTAGGCGATGACGCTGACATTCAGCCGGTTGCCCTTGTCCCCGGCCCGTCCGTGGGCGATCTCATGCAGCGGGACCGTGGCGGCGCTCATGCGCAGAACTCGACGCTCGGGCTGACCATGTTGCGCGGCACGAGGTACGACACGGTCCTGATGCGGTTCTGCACCCGTGAACGCATGCCGCCGCCGCCGGCTGGCCCGCAGCACAGCAGCGCCAGCACCTCCTGCAGGCTCTGCTCGACCGGAAGCCGTTCGGCGCCGGAGACCGCGAGCCGCATGCGCACCTCGGCAAGCTCCCCGGCCGTCTCCAACGCCAGGCTGCCCTGGTCCGAGTCGAATACGCTCAATGCACCGATCAGGTCGAGGCGCCGGCGCACCGGGAGCCGCCGCATGTCGATGCGCCGGCCGATCACGTCGGCGGCCAGCCGCGCCCGGGCCATGGCGTTCGGCCCGGCGTAGGAGATCTCGGCCTCGCCCAGCCAGTCGCCTGGGAACGACACCGTTGCCTTCAGGCTGGGCGGCAGCGGCCAGCCGCGCACGCCGGTTACGCGGACCCGGTCCGGCCCGATCTCCTCAAGCTTGATGCCAGTAACATCGAGCGTCACATCCGGCGTGAGATAGGCGGCCGGGTCGTGCATCTCATAGAGCACTTGTTCGGTGACGGTCCGCACGCTGACCAGCCCGCCGGTGCCGGGCGCCTTGGTCATGACGAAGCTGCCGTCCGCCGAGACCTCGGCGATGGGGAAGCCGATCGCCTCCGGCCGCGGCACGTCCTTGTAGCCGGGATCGGCGTAGTAGCCGCCGGTGACCTGCGAGCCGCATTCCAGCAGGTGGCCGACCAAGGTGCCGGCGGCGAGGCGGTCCCAATCCTCCCAGCCCCAGCCGAAATGCGCGGCCAGCGGCCCGAGCGCCAGCGCCGGGTCGGCGACGCGCCCGGTGACGACGATCTGCGCGCCCTGAAGCAGGGCGTCCGCGATTTGCCGGGCGCCGAGATAGACGTTGGCGGCGACCATTGTGCTGGTTGGGGCAGCGGTGCCGCCGTGCAGCCCGGTGTCACCTTCCCATACTTCGAGGTCCTGCAGGGTGATCGTCTCGCGGATGTCGTCGCCGAGCACCACGGCGATGCGGATGTCCGGCAGGCCCGCCTCCCGCGCCAGCCGGCGAAGCAGCGCCGCAGCGGCGGGCGGGTTGGCCGCGCCAAAATTGCCGATGATGGGGATGCCGTTGCGCATGCAGTCCGGAAGCACGGGGCCGACGAGTTCGGCCAGCAGCGGCTCATACCCTTTGGTGGGATCGTCCCGCCGCGCGACCTGTCCGAGTGCCAGCGTCCGTTCGGCAAGGGTCTCGAACATGATGGCGCCGGGCCGGCCCGACCGCGCGATGCAGCCTACGACCGAGACCGGCGCGTCGATGCGGTCGCCCGAGAAGCCGGCGCCGCAGCCCATCAAAAACCGATCCTTGTCGGCCATCCGAACGTTTCCTCCTGGATTTCCGTCGCCACGAGTATCGACAACTCGCAGTACGTCAACAGCGCGCCGCGCGCTTCAGGCCAGGCCGATCACGCGGATGAGGCCGACGCTGATCGCGAGCAGCAGCAGGAGCGAGAGCGTTACGGCCGCCGTCACTCGGCTGCCGACGCGGCCGATCACCCGGACGTCCACGCCGAGCCCGAGCGCCGCCATCGAGACGACGGTCAGCAGGCCGGCGGTCCGCGCGATCGGCCTTACCGCGAGGTCGGGCACCAGCCCGATGGAGCGCAAGGCGGCGAGTAGCAGGAAGCCAAGGATGAACCAAGGCACCAGCTTGCGGGCATTGAGGCGCTGGCCGTCCGCCGGCCCGCCGTCTCGACGTAGCCTGGGTGCCAGCAGCGAAAGCCCGACCACGACAGGCCCGAGCATCAGCACGCGCACGAGCTTGACCAGCGTGCCGATCTGAGTGGCTGCAAGGCCGGCAGGTATGGTGGCGGCCAGCACTTGCGGCACTGCGTAAACGGTCAGCCCGGCGAGCACCCCGTACTGGGTGGCTGTGAGGCCCAAAGGCAGTATCAGCAGCGGCAGGCCCAGTACCATCAGCACGCCCAGGATCGCCGTAAACGAGATGGACGAGGCAATGTCGTCGCTGTCCGCCCCGATCACCGGCGCAACGGCCGCGATGGCGGAGTTGCCGCAGATCGAGTTGCCGCAGGCGATAAGGATCGAGATACGCGCCGGCAGGCCGAGCGCCCGGCTGATGCCGTAGCTCGCCGTGATCGCGACAGCCACCGTCGCGACGATGGCGCCGAGCAGCAGGGGACCTGAAGCGACGATGGTGGAAAGGCTGACAGAGGCGCCGAGCAGCGCTACAGCGATCTCCAGGAGTTGCTTGGCGCTGAACGCGACGCCGGCCCGCCAGCGTGCTCCCGGCTCCCAAAGGGTGCGCAGCCCCATTCCGAGCAGAATTGCAACCACCAACGCCTCAACATAAGGGTGCCCAAACGCGCGCTCCTCAAGGCCCTGGGCTCCCAGTGATGCGAGCGTGACGGCAACGGATAGCGCAATGCCAGGCAACAGGGTTGAGAGGCGACCCGGCGCCGCGATCCCTGCGCCACTGGTGTCCGAAGTCTTAGCGCCGTGCTGCACGAAAAATCTCTCCTGGCCGTAGCAGGAAATATGCGCCAGCGAGGCAATTCAGGCCAATACATTCTCCATTACGGCCGATAAGCAGGAATTAAGTTCCGCAAACTCGCCTGCGGCGTTTGATCGCCAATCCAGCAGCCGGTCAGCCTAAAGCGGCATAGAGGCGCTTGGAGAACTCTGCGAAGTTGCCGAGCTTCTCAAGAATGCCGGGATCAAAGTAAACCGCCCGCGCCGCGACAACGCCGACCACGAGCGCCCAGAACATGCCGACGCCCGAACGCCGCAGCAGCCTGCCTGGATCGGCCCGGCCGGTCAGCGCGGGCGTGTCCCACAGGCGACGCGCAACCGGCTCCCCGAATGGTTCGAACTGGGCGTCGTGCATAATATCCACCACCGGCGAGAAGAAACAGGCCGTGTATATGTCGCGTAAAAGGCGAAACCGCAATAAACGCGGATTGCTATTTTCTCGGACAACTTAGACTGTTATTCTCCGCTACCGCTCCAAAAGGGTATTTCAGTCTTTCTTGGGCTTTGGGGCGCGCGTGCAGGATAAACCGGCCGCGGCAGCGCAGTGCCGACTTGCCGCGTCGCAGTCAGGGCAGGGCCGCCGGGCGGTCCTGGAACTCCGCAGGAGCAAGCCCAGCACTCCCTCGTCCACCGCGAGCGGCGCAATGCCGGGCAACACGCCACCGGCATTAAGCCACCCGGCCCTCATGCACGCAGCCCTGGCGGTGGATGAGAGCGTGGGCTGAGGAGGTCAGCCATTGCCTTCTGCTGCGTCGCTTGCCAGCCTACCCCTCCAACGTTTCGCAACAATGCGGATAGGGATCGGGAGGGCACCATGTTCCATCAACTGCTGACGCCAGTAGGCGGCAGCCTACTATTGTCGTTCGTGGTCGCAGCGTTGCCGATCATTGTGGTGCTGGTGATGCTGGGCGTATTGCGCCGCCCGGCATGGCAGGCGTCGCTGGGCGGCCTGGTGAGCGGGCTGGTGATCGCCGTACTGGTCTGGCAGCTTCCGGTCGGTCTCGCACTCGACAGCGTCGCCGCCGGCGCGGTGTTCGCGCTGTGGCCGGTCATGTGGATCGTGTTCAACGCGCTGCTGTTGTACAACATCGCCGTCATCTCCGGCCGCTTCGACGCCTTCCGCGACTGGGTGGTGGAGCACTTGCCCGATGACCGCCGGGTGGTGCTGGTGGTGATCGGCTTCTGCTTCGGCTGCCTATTGGAGGGCATCTCCGGCTTCGGCACCCCGGTCGCCATCACCAGCGCACTGCTGATCCTGGTCGGCTTCCCGCCGCTGGAGGCGCTGACCTTCACGCTGATCTTCAACACCGCTCCGGTCGCCTTCGGAGCGCTTGGCGCGCCCGTCACCGTGCTCGGCCAGGTCACCGGCCTGCCCGCCGCGACGCTCGGCGCCATGATCGGGCGGCAGCTGCCGTTCCTGGCGATGCTGCTGCCGTTCTACGTCATGGCGATCTATGGCGGGATGCGGTCGGTGCGCGCGCTGTGGCCGGTGCTGCTGGTCGCCGGCGGCAGCTTCGCCGTGGCGCAGTTCGTCTCTTCGAACTACCTCGACTACGCGCTAACGGACGTACTGTCGTCGCTCACAGCGCTGATCGCCACCCTGGGCTTCCTGCGCGTCTGGTCACCGGCCGCGTCCCCCGAGTTCACCATGCGCCTGCCCACCCTGGCGACGCGCGGCGTCGGCGCCGACGTGGTGCAGGCGCGGTCCACGGCGACGGTGCCGGGGTGGCAGGGCTGGATTCCCTGGGTCGTGGTCTCCGTCGTCGTGATCGCCTGGACGCACTTCAAGATCTTCGCGATCGGCCAGCAGGCGATCCCCTGGCCCGGCCTGCACAACCAAATCCTGATTACGCTCTACAACGACAAGCCTTATGCGGCTGTCTGGACCTTCCAACCACTGGCGACCGGCACCGCGATCCTGCTCTCGGCGATCATCACCGCTGCCCTGGTCGGCGTCGGGCCGGGCCGCTTCGTCGAGTGCATCGGCCAGACCTGGAGGCAGAGCCGCATCGCTATCTTCACCGTGGCGCTGATCGTGGGTCTTGCCTACCTGATGAACTACTCCGGGCTGAACTACACGCTGGGCCTGGGCGTCGCCTCTGTCGGCATCTTCTTCCCGCTACTGTCGCCATTTCTGGGCTGGGTGGCAGTGTTCCTCTCGGGCAGCGACACCTCCGGCAATGCGCTGTTCGGCAACCTGCAGGTGGTGGCGGCCAATCAGCTCGGGCTGAACCCGGTGCTGATCGCCGCCACCAACTCGTCGGGCGGCGTGATGGGCAAGATGATCTCGCCGCAGAACATCGCCACCGGCGTGTCCGTCACCAACCTGAAGGGCCAAGAGGGCGTCGTGTTCGCCCGCACCTTCAAGCACAGCATCGCCCTTACCCTCGTGCTCGGCGTGCTGGTCGTCCTGCAGCAGTACGTCTTTCCCTGGATGATTCCCTAGTATCGCGATTCCAAGAAAGCCATCCCGACCGTAGGGTGGGTAAAACCCGCCATCTTGCGGACGGCGCCATGGCGGATTTCACCCACCCTACGCGACGCCGCTGGGCCGATTGGGGTCGTTTAAAGGAAACGCTGCCCTAGCCTTAAACCAGCACGAGCAGCGCCAGCGCGTAGATGAGGCCGGTGACCACGAACGTCACCACGGTGTAGCCCATCACGCGCTGGATGCCGATCCCGGCCATCGCGACGACCGGAAGCGCCCAGAACGGTTGCAGCATGTTGGCGACCTGCTCGCCCATCGCCACCGCCATGGTAGATCCCGCCATCGAGGCGTGCAGGGTGACGGCGGCGGGCACCACGAACGGTCCCTGCACCGCCCAATGCCCGCCGCCGCTCGGCACGAAGAAGGTGATGATCAGCGAGCAAATATAGCTCCAGAACGGCAGGGTATGCGCGCTGGAGACCACGACGAAGGCCTTTGAGATCGAGTCGGCCAGGCCGGTGCCCGACATGATGCCCATGATGCCGCCGTAGAACGGGTATTGCAGCATCATGCCGCCGGTCTGCTTGGCGGCGTTCTTCATGGCATTGCCATAGGCGACCGGCGTGCCATGCAGCGCGATGCCGCCGATCAGGAAGATCAAAATAATCATGTTGACATCGACGGTGAACGCGCCCTGGAACCACAGCACCGCCACCACCGCAAGCCCAGCCGCCAGCAGGAACAGGCTGCCGACCGGCGAGCGGTCCATGCGCCGGGCGATGGAGTTGGACAGGTCGGGTGGCGGCGCCGGCAGCTCTGCCTCGGGCACGAAGGGCACCACGTCAACGTCCGCGGGGCGGATGGCGATGAATACGATCGGCATGACCAGCACGATCAGCGCGGTCGGCAGCCAGTTGAACGTCGCGAACACCGTGTCGGACAGCGGCAGCATCTGGCCGGTCAGCTTCTCGACGATGTTCAGCGCATTGCCGTGCGTCGCCTGGGTGAGCGCGATGGAGCTGGAGATGCCGCTGGCCCAGACAGCAAAGCCGGAGTAGGCGGCGGCGACCAGCCAGCCGAAATCCACCCGGACCTGCCGCGCCACCTCGCGGGCCAGGATAGCGCCGACGACGAGGCCGAAGCCCCAATTCAGCAGCGACGCGGCGGCGGCCACCAGGAAGGTGAGCACGACGGCCTGGTTGGGGGTGCGCGCCAGTGCGACGAGCCGGCGCAGGAAGCGCGCCACCACCGGCGCGTGGGCCAGCGCGTGCCCGGTCGCCAGGATCAGGATCATCTGGAAGGCAAAGCCGAGGATTGCGAAGATGCCGGCGTACCACGTCGTGACGATCATCGCCGGCGAGCCTTTGGGCGCGATCAGCAACGCGAGCAAGGCGGTGACCGCGGTCAGGCCGATCGCCAGCACGAACGGGTCGGGCATGTAGCGCTCGAACAGGCCGACGAACATCGGCGCAAGCGATTGCAGGCCGCGCCGGCGCGGCTGCGGGAGAGCGGTGGTGCTCATTGCCATGTTTCCCCTGATGTTGTCCGTCGCAGGTTTCTAAAGCGTCGCCCCGAGCTGCGCCGCCTGCGCGCAGGCTTCGGCCCGTGCGGCGTGGTCGAGCTCGGCGCCCATCAGCGTCTTCTCGACTTCGATGTGGGTGATGTCGGTGATCCCGATCATGCGCAGCCATGCGGTCATGTAGCGCTGCTGGTAGTCCAGCTCCTCACGCGGGAAGTCGGGGCCGAGGCCCACGCCGCGCGAGTCGACGACGACCGCCCGGCGACCACCGAGCATGCCGTTCAGCCCGCGCTCGTCGAAGGTGAACAGCACGTCCTTCTGCGAGATCGCGTCGATCAAATGCTTCAGGCGATATGGAATGCCGAAATTCCACATCGGCACGCTGAGCAGCACGATGTCGGCCTTGTGGAAGCGGTCGGCGAGCGTGCTGATCTCCTGCCACGCCGTGACTTGGGCAGCACTCCGGTCGCGGCCCTCAAGGCCCGCATACTTGGCGTCGATCGCATCGCCGTCGAAGGCTGGGAGCTCGGTCGTCCAGACGTTCAGCACGTCGATGCTGCCGGAGGGATGGCGGGCCTTCCAGGCGTCCAGGAAGGCGTGCGCCACCTGTAGTGAGGCGGAGCGCTGGCCGCGCGGCGATGCCTCAACGTGCAGCAATCGCGGCGTGGCGGTAGTCGTGGCATCCTGTCGAACGTCGATAGTCTGGCTCATGCTTCCTCGGTGGTCTCAAGTTTCTGATGTCGTGGGATGGGCTGGGTCTAGGCCGCGCTGGCCAGCAATTCCTTCAGGATGCCGTCCACCTGCTCGTGGAATTCCGGCTCGATGCCGAACAGGCCGAAATGGCCGCAGATGGTGTTCACCACCCGCAGTTCGCTGTTGGGGATCAGCGTCTGCTCGGCGGCGCAGTCCTGTACCGGGAAAAACATGTCGGTGCTGAGCGGCATGACGAACGTCCGGGCCTTGATGCGCCCGAGTGCGGTTTCGAGGTTGCCGTCGGTGTGCCGGGCCACGTCGCCGTGCTGCCATTTCCAGGCCATGCAGAGCAGGTCGTTCGGGTCCATCGGCAGGAAGAAGCCCTCAAGGAAACCGACGACGAAATCGCCCAGCGAGACGAAGCCGAGGCCGCGCCAACGCTCCTGTTTGTAGAACTCGGGGCACAGGCCCATCACGCCCCAAAGATGCGCGTGCCGCCGCATGCCCTCATGCACGTCGGCCTGGTCGTGATACCAGCCGTTTTTCCACGCGGGGTCGGAGGTGATGGCCTCGCTCAGCGTGCTGCCGAAAAGGAAGTCGTGCGGCGTGTTCTGGGCGAAACCGGCGATGGGTGCGGCGCGGGCCACCATCTCCGGGAAGCGCACCGCCCACTCATAGGTCTGCTGCGCCCCCATCGAGCCGCCGACCACCAGGGCCAGGCGTTCGATGCCGAACTTCTCCGTCAGCAGCCGGTGCTGCGCCACCACGTCGTCGCCGATCCGCACCCGCGGGAAACGCGGGCCGTTGAACGGCGGCGGCGTGTTATGCGGCGAGCTCGACAGGCCGTCGCCGATCTGGTCGGCGATGACGATGAAATACTTCTCAGAGTCGAGCGCGCGGCCGGGTCCGATATAGACCTGCTCCATGATCTTGCTGGTGCCGGAGAACCAGGTGGTGACCAGGATCGCGTTGTCCTTGGCGGGCGACAGCGTGCCGTGGGTGGCGTAGGCCAGGCGGGCGCCGCGCAGCCGGCCGCCATCCTCCAGGTCGAGGTCGCCAAGATCGAACGTCTCGAACGGACCATGCAGTTCTTGCGAGTAGTAGGCTTCGGCGGCCATCAGGCGTTTCCTTCGATTGTTTTTTATCTAGACGACGCGAATTGGCTCACGTCGCGCTGGGTGGTCATGCTTGCCGGGCGGGTTGGCCGCACATTCCATCCGGCGCAGGCGTAACTCCGAATTGCCGGCCAGGGTTTTCGCGAGAACAATCTTCTCCAGCGCTGCGAGCCAATGCCGGTAGTAGGTCGGCCCCAGATCCGGATCGCCGTCCGCCTGCGCCTGGCGGATTTCGGCGCTGATGGTGGCGACCCATTCGGGCCAGGTGAAATGCCCAGCCTGATGCAACGCTACCACCAGCGCGAAGGCCTGCGCCTCCCAAGGCTCGCGGAACACTGGGCTGGGTCCACCGCCCGGCGGCGCCATGCCGCTGGGCCAGCCGGTTTCAGGCAACATGCAGCTCTATGTAGTCTTCAAACATATCCAGATACAGCGTGTCACGGGCCGCCGCCTGCTCGCCCCACAGGTCGCGCGCCGCGAAGCGCACGCCATAGACGTGCTGCGGCTTGTGCCCCTCGCCGTGCGCGTTGGTGTCGTTGAAACAGAACACGCCGCGGTCCGCCTCCACGGTGCCCATCTTGCCGCGGGCATAGCGGGGCAGCCTGGTGTGGGTCGTCGGGTTGATGTTGCGCACCCTCACGCGGTCGCCGGGCCGGAAGCGTGGCGCCACGTCGTCCGTCATGCGCGCGGTGGCCCCGGTGGCAATCAGCCCATCCACATTTTCGACCGGCAATGCGGGCATCACGCGGCCTCCTTCGCGAGTTGCGCCATGCGTCCGTCGATCTCGGCCGATGTGAGCGCGCCGCGCTGCACCAGCAGGTCCTCGACGGCGTGCATCCAGTGCGCGTAGTACGAGGATTCGAGGTAGTGCGCCGCGTCCATCTTCTCGATCGCGTGGCGGAACTCGTCCACGTTGAAATGGCCGCCGGCGAAGGTGGTGATGAACAGGCCGAAGGCGGTGCGTTCCCAGGGCGCGTGGAACACCGGCTCATTCGGCTCGGGGTTGATCGGACCCATGCCATGCATGCCGCCGAGGTCGTGCACACCGTTCATCGAGCGGCTCCCGAGGACGATGTGGCGACGCCGGTGCCGATCATCGCGTCGCGGGACACCAGCGCGGCGAGCGCCGCCGCGTCCATGCCCTCGGTGCCCGCCGGGCGCTCGGGCAGCACGAGGTAGCGCAGCTCGGCGTTGCTGTCCCAGACGCGAACCTCTTTCTCCGGCGGCAGCTCGACGCCGAACTCGGTCAGCACGCCGCGTGGATCGATGACCGCGCGGGCGCGATACGGCGCGGATTTATACCAGTTCGGCGGCAGGCCGAGCGTCGGCCATGGGTAGCAGGAGCACAGCGTGCACACGACCATGTTGTGCACCGTGGGCGTGTTCTCGACGACGACCATGTCCTCGCCCTGCACGCCGGAGAAGCCCAGCTCGGCAATGGCGGCGGTGGCGTCGCTCAGCAGGCGCGCCTTGAACGCCGGGTCGGTCCAGGCGCGGGCCACGACTTGGGCGCCGTTATGCGGCCCGATCTTGGTCTCGTAGGTCTCGACGATGGCGGCCAGGGCCGCTGGCTGCACGAGCCCTTTCTCCACCAGCAGGCTTTCGATAGCGCGCACCCGCAGCGCAATGTCGTCCGTGTGGGGGGCCGGCATGCTTGCTTCCTGCTGTGCCATCGATGTCTCCCTGATTCGTGATCGCCCGGTCCGGAACGAGCGAGCCGTTCGCGTGGCGCGCAGTTAAGACCGAGGGCCGACCTATGCGCAATCGGCTTTTCTGGCGATCAAGCGCTGTTTTGGTTGGGCGGAGGTCAGTCGTTGCGGATCGAATCCATGGTCGAGACGCCCAGGTTCCGAGTCGCCGCAAAATCGCATTGCCGTGTTGCACGGCGAGACAATTCGCGCCAGGGTTTGAAGCATTGGCAGCGTCAAACCCGATTGCTGGGAAACTGCCCATCGTCCCGTCGCCACCCCGGAGTAGCAGATGCACGAGTTCCGCCTATCGCGACGAGGCCTGCTCCAATCGGGCGCCACGCTGGCGGGAGGCGCGCTGGCGGCGCCGTTGGTCGCCCGGCACGCCATGGCCGCCGACACGATCAAGGTCGGCAGCCTGCTCGATTTGTCGGGACCGATCGGTTCGTCGGGCCAGGCGATGCACGCCACCATCCAGCTCGCGGTGGCCGAGCTGAACGCGAGCGGCGGGCTTTTGGGACGCCAAATCGAGCTGGTCAACTACGACACGCAGTCCACCATCCAGCTCTACTCGCAATACGCCCAGCAGCTTGCGCTGAAAGACAAGGTGGCCGTGGTGCACGGCGGCATAACGTCGGCGTCGCGTGAGGCGATACGCCCGGTGTTCGACCGGTATGCGACGCTGTATTTCTACAACGTGCTCTACGAGGGCGGCGTGTGCGACCGCGACTGTTTCTGCACCGGCACCACTCCGGCGCAGACGGTCAACAAGCTGGTGCCGTACGCGCTGGATACCTGGGGCAAGAAGGCGTACATCATCGCCGCCGACTACAACTACGGGCAGATCACCGCGAAGTGGATGGGCAAATACGTGCGCGACGGCGGCGGCACGGTGCAGGCGACCGAGTTTTTCCCGCTGGATGTCACGGAGTTCGCGGCGACCATCAGCAAGATCCAGCAGGCCGGCCCGTCCGTCGTGCTGTCGGCGCTGGTCGGCTCCAACCACACCGCGTTCTACCGGCAGTGGGCGGCGGCGGGGATGAAGGGCAAGATCCCGATCGCCTCGACCACTTTCGGATTGGTGAACGAGATCGCCACCATCGCGCCGTCCGAGAGCGACGGCGTTGTCACGAGCTATGGCTACTACGAGGAGCTGTCCACGCCGGCGAGCACTGCGTTCACCCAGGCGGTGCGCGCCAAATTCGGCAACGATCTGCCGTATATCAGCGAGCTCGCCGCCGCGACCTACGAGGGCTTCAAGCTGTGGGCGGAGGGGGTCAAGAAGGCCGGCTCGCTCGACCGCATGAAGGTGACGGAGGCGCTGGAGACCGGCCTCGCGGTTGATGGCCCATCGGGCAAGGTCACCATCGACCACGCCACCCATCACGTGGTCCGCAACGCCTATCTGGCCAAAGCGGCAGACCGGAAATGGGAGGTGTTCAAGTCCTATCCGGACCAGGCGCCGGCCGATACCGCGGCGGTTTGCGACCTCATTAAAGACCCGAAAATGAGCAAGCAGTTCGTCATCGATGTGAAGACCTGAAGCCGCCATGGCGCTCACCGGCCTCATCCTGTTCAACGTCGCGAACAGCATCGCGGTGCTGGTGCTGCTGAGCCTCGGCCTCGGCGTGATTTACGGGATGATGAAGATCATCAACCTGGCGCATGGCGAGTTCCTGATGCTGGGCGCCTACACGACGGTCGTCAGCACCAACGCTGGGCTGAACCTGTGGGTCGCCATGCTGATCGCGGCGCCGGTCGCGGTGGGGCTGTTCGGGCTGTTGGTGGAGCGGCTGTTCATCCGCTTCCTGTATGGCCGGATGATCGACACCATGCTGGCGACCTGGGGCCTCAGCCTCGCGGTAATCGGGCTGATTACAACGATCTTCGGCAACACGGTGCGCGGCGTGGCGGCGCCGTTCGGCGGGTTCGCGATCGGCGGCTACCAGACCAGCCTGTATTCGCTGTTCGTGATCGCGGTGGCGGCGGTGATGGCGGCCGGGCTATGGCTGGTGCTGCGCTTCACCCGGTTCGGCCTGATCGTGCGCGCCACCATGCAGAACCCCAACATGGCGGCAGCACTCGGCGCGCCGCCGCCACAAATTTACATGGTTACCTTCGCGCTCGGTTCGGCTTTGGCCGGGCTGGCGGGCGGCGTGCTGGCGCCGGTGTCCGGCGTGTCGCCGGTGATGGGCAGCGCGTTCATCGCCCGTGCCTTCATCACCGTGCTCGGCGGCGGCCCGGCGATCGTCACCGGCACAGGCCTCGCCTCGACGCTGTTCGGCGGCATCAGCGAGGTCGCGACCTTCCTCACCACCCCGGTGTTCGGCCAAGTGGCGCTGCTGCTCGCGGCGCTCATCATGATCCGCATATTGCCGCAAGGCATCACCGGGCGCCTGCTGCGGAGGAGCCTGTGACCGGCTGGGCCAGCTTCGTCGCGATGGTCGCGGCTGGGCTCGCATTGCTGTTCGGCCTGCCGATGGTGTTCGACCTGTTCGGCCTGCTGCAGATGACGGTGTTCGTGGCAATGGCGGTGCTGGCGCTCAGCCAGGGCTTCATCTGGGGCTACGGCGGCGTCATGTCGTTCGGGCAGACCGCGTTTTTCGGCCTCGGCGGCTACACCTACGCGGTCGCAGTGCTGAACATGGGCGACAGCACGGTGCCGGTGCTGCTGTCGGTCCTGGTGCCAACATTGTTCGCGGCGCTGCTCGGCTATTTCATGTTCTATGGCCGGATCAGCGACGCCTATATCGGGGTGATCACCCTCACGGTGACGGTCATCCTGTTCAATGTGGTGAACTCGACCGCCGGCGACTTCTACACGATCGGCAACGCGGCGCTTGGCGGCTTCAACGGCATGCCCTCGGTGCCGCCGCTCAACGTGCCCGGCGATCCGTCCTCGCCGCTCGACCCCGAGCAGACCTGGTACGCCGCCATGGGCGCGCTGATCCTGGTCTATGTGCTGCTGCGGATGATCCTCGCCAGCCGCTTCGGCCGCGTCGTGGTGGCGATCCGCGAGAACGAGACCCGGGCGCAGCTGCTGGGCTACGACACGCGGCTGTACAAGCTGGTTGTGTTCGCGATCGGCGGCGGCATCGCTGGATTGGGCGGGTGCCTCTACACCAACTGGGGTTCGTTCATCAGCCCGACGGTGTTCGGGCTGGCGGCCTCGGCGCAGGTGCTGATCTACGTCCTGGTTGGCGGGCTCGGCACTTTGCTCGGACCAATCCTGGGCGCATTCGGCATCCAATACCTGATCTCGCTGATCGGCACGCAGGAGGCGGTGAACGCCAATTTGGTGCTGGGCGCGATCCTTGTGGTGTTCGTGCTGCTGGTGCCGCAGGGCGTCGTGCCGGTGGTGCGGGGGCTGTTTCGCCGGGTGCCGAATGGGCGGCGCGGCCGGGTCGCCGAAGCGGCGGTGGTGGAACCGTGACGGCGCCGCTGCTGGAGGCCCAGGGCGTCACCATGCGGTTCGGCGGCGTCACCGCGGTGAACAGCGTCAACTTCGCCCTGCGCGAGATGGAGCTGCGCTGCCTGATCGGCCCAAACGGCGCGGGCAAGAGCACGTTTTTCAAAATGCTGACCGGGCAGCTCAGGCCGAGTGCCGGCCGTATCCTGCTGCGCGGCCGCGACATCACCGGCGCCGAGCCGTACCGGATCGCCCGCCTCGGCGTCGGGATCAAGACGCAGGTGCCCAACGTGTTCGACGGATTGTCGGTGCAGGAGAACGTATTCGTCGCCGCCGCCCGGCGCGGCTCGGCGAGCCAGGCGCGGCGCATAACAGCGGCGACGCTGGAGCGCTTGCGGCTGACCGCGATCGCCGGGCGCCTGGTCGGTCAGCTCGCGCACGGGCAGCGGCAGTGGGTGGAGGTCGCGACCGTGCTGGCGCAGGAGCCGGAGCTGGTGCTGCTGGACGAGCCGGCGGCCGGCATGACGCATGAGGAGGTGCTGCGCACCGCCGAGCTGATCCGCGAAATCAACCAGACGCATGCGCTGATCGTTGTAGAGCACGACATGCAGTTCATCCGCATGATCGCCCGGACGGTGACGGTGTTCAACCAGGGCAGCATTTTGGTCGAGGACGACGTGGAGCGCGTGCTGGCCAACGCGGCGGTGCGCGACGTGTATCTCGGGAAGCAGGCGGCATGATGCTGCAGGTCGAGGCGCTGCGCTCCGGCTACGGCCGCATCCCAATCCTGGCCGGCGTCAGCCTCGCCGTGGCAAAGGGCGAGTTCGTCGGCATCCTCGGGCATAACGGCATGGGCAAGAGCACCCTGCTGCGTACCCTGATGGGCTATTTGCCGGCGACCGCCGGGCGCGTGGTGTTCGAGGAGCGCGACATCACCCGGCTGTCGCCCACCGCACGCGCGCGGCTCGGCATCGGCTACGTGCCGCAGGGGCGCGAGATCTTTCCGGCGCTGAGCGTGCATGAAAACCTGCGCATGGGCTGTTTGCTGTCGTCCCGCGACGAACGCCGCACCATCGAGGATGTATTAGCGAAGTTCCCGCGGCTGCGGCGGTTGCTGGACCGCACCGGCGGCGCGCTGTCGGGCGGCGAGCAGCAATTGCTGGCGCTGGCTCGTTGTTTATGCGGCGGGCCGCAGCTGATGCTGCTGGACGAGCCGACGGAGGGCATCCAGCCCTCGATCATTGACGAGATTGTCGAAATACTGCAGGCGCTGCAGCGCGGCAACGAGATTACGGTCGTCCTGGTCGAGCAGAATTTGAAGTTCATCGCCGAGCTGTCGCAGCGTATTCTCATCATTCAGAAAGGCGCGATCACGCGTGAGACCAGTCCAGAGGCCGTGCAGGACCCGGCGCTGATCGCCGAGTTCGTCGGCATGGCCGCGTAATTGTAACTCAAGGAGCCAACCATGAGCGTTGAAAAGCCGACACTTTCCCAGCTGCAGGACATCGTCTTTGACCTCGGAATGGAGCTTTCGGAGGAACGCCTAGGCATCTTCCACGCGATGATGGACGGCGCGGTCGAATCCTACCGCGTCATTGACGCGATGCCGGATGACAAGCCGGTCGTCAAGTATCCGCGCACGCCGGGCTACCAGCCAGGGGCGGAGGAGAACGAGCACAACGCCTGGTATGTGAAAAGCGTGGTGAAGGGCGCTGAGTCCGGGCCGCTCAAGGGCAAAACCGTGGCGTTGAAGGACAACGTCTGCCTAGCCGGCGTGCCGATGATGAACGGCTCGGCGACGCTGGAGGGCTACGTGCCGGACCAGGACGCCACCATCGTGATGCGCATGCTGGACGCCGGCGCCACCATCCTCGGCAAGGCGCACTGCGAGGCGTTCTGCCTGTCGGGCGGCAGCCATACCGGGGCGCTGGGGCCGGTGCATAATCCGCATAAGCGCGGCTATTCCGCCGGCGGCTCGTCCTCGGGATCGGGCGCATTGGTCGCGGCGGGCGAGGTGGATATGGCGATCGGCGGCGACCAGGGCGGCTCGATCCGCATCCCGGCGGCGTTCTGCGGCATCTATGGCATGAAGGGCACCTGGGGTCTCGTGCCCTATACCGGGGTGATGCCGATCGAGGCGACGATCGACCATACGGGGCCGATGACCGCGACGGTCGCTGACAACGCGCTGCTGATGGAGGTGCTGGCCGGACCGGACGGGCTCGATCCCAGGCAGATGGGCTGCACCACGGCGCCGTACACCCAGGCGTTGAGCCGCGGCGTGCGTGGTCTCCGAATTGGTGTCGTCACCGAGGGGTTTGGCTGGGCCAACTCAGAGGCCGGCGTGGACGCCAAGGTGCGCGCCGCCGGGGAGCGGTTCGCCGGCATGGGCGCCGATGTCGAGGAGGTCAGCATCCCCATGCACCGCATCGGAAAGGACGTCTGGGCGCCGATCGGCAATGAGGGCCTGCAGGTGCAGATGATGCACGGCAACGGCATGGGCTTCAACTGGAAGGGCCAGTACAACGTCGGTCTATTGGATGCCCATGCCGGTTGGCGCGAGCGAGCGAACGACCTTTCGGACACGCTGAAGATCTGCATGTTCGTCGGCGAGTACTTCACCAAGACCTATCGCGGGCGCTACTATGCCAAGGCGCAGAACATTGCCCGCAAGCTGCGCGCCGCCTATGACGGGGCCTTGTCGAAATACGACCTACTGCTGATGCCGACGCTGCCGATCGTCGCGACGCCGCTGCCGCCCACGGATGCTGGGCTTGGCCTGTACGTCCAGCGTGCGTTCGAGATGATTAACAACACAGCGCCGTTCGACGTCACCGGGCACCCGGCGATGTCGGTGCCGTGCGGCCTCAGCGACGGATTGCCGGTGGGCGCCATGCTGATCGGCAAGCACTGGGACGAGAGCACGATCTATGCCGCCGCCGCAGCCTTCGAGGGCGCCGGCGACTGGAAGAAGTTTTAGAGCGCGTCCAGGAAGCCCGCGAGGTGCTGGTTGACCCGGTCCGCCCGTTCGATCGCCAGGATGTGGGCGGCGCGCGGCAGCACAACCAGTTCCGCGTCGGGAATGCGGCTGCGGATGTCCTCGCTCATGGCGGGTGGGGTGGATGGGTCGTCGGCGCCGGCGATGATCAGCGTCGGAGCACGGATCTCGGCGTTGGACGGGCGTAGATCCATGGCGCTGATGACACCGCAGCACACTGCGTAGCCACGCGGATCAATCTGCAGGAAGCGTTCGCGCAGCGCCATCGCCAGTGGCGTGTGCTCGAAAGCGGGGGTGAACCAGCGCGCCATGACCGCGTCCACGATGGCGCCCATGCCCTTGTCGCGAACCAACGCCGCACGCTCCGCCCAGCCCTGCGGCACGTAGGCCGAGGTCGCCATCAGCACCAGGCCATGCACGCGGTCCGGCCGGGTGGCGGCGAACGCCTGCGCCGTCATGCCGCCGATCGACAACCCGATGACATGGGCGCGGGCGATGCCCAATGCGTCCAGCAGTCCAGCGAGGTCGTCGGCCAGCGTCTCGATCGTGGCCGGTGCATCCATGACTGGGGAGCGGGCATGGCCGCGCGCGTCGTAGCGCAGCACCCGATACCGTCCGGCGAGCGCCTGGGCCTGGGCGTCCCACATCTCGATCGTCGTGCCGAGCGAGTTGATGAACGCCACGACCGGCGCGCCCTCGGGGCCCGCGAGGTCGTAGAAAAGCTGGGTGCCATTGGCGGCGATGAGTGGCATGGATGGTGCGTCCTTCATGCGGTGTGGGGGTTGAGCGCCGCTTTTTCCCGCTAAACTTTAGCACGCCGTTTGGCACGCTGCCGAGACTGGAGATCGCTGAGGCTGGGGACCCCTCAAGCCCGGATCACGCCCTCGGCCAGCAGGCTCTCGGCGGTGGCGACGATCGCGTCGTCGTTCGACCGCGGTTTCCAGCCGAGCTCGGCGCGCGCCTTGTCGGCGGACACCGGACGCAGCTTGTCGAGCTCAAACAGGCGGTCGCGCACGACGGGATCGACGATTGCGGATAGGCGGACCAGCCAATTGGGGAGCGACCGTTTCGGCACGCGCTTGGCGACCTGGGGAACGCGCTCCCGCAATACCCGGGCAATATCCGCCATCCAATAAAATGCACCCGCGCCGATGTAGCGCTGGCCGCGTGCAGCGGGGGCCAGCATGGCACGGTAGTGCAGGTCGGCGATGTCCCGCACGTCCACCAGCGGCCAGCCAAACCGCGGCAGGCCCGGCAGCGAGCCATCCATGAGTTTCTTTACGATGTCGATCGAGGCCGAGAAGTCCTGGCCCAGCACCGGCCCCAGCACCGCGCCGGGGTTGATCGTCACCAGTTCCAGCGCTCCGCCCTCGCGTTTCAGCCAGTCCCAGGCGGCGCGCTCGGCGATTGTCTTGGAGCGTTCATAGGCCGAGCTGTCGGCCCGGTTGCCCTCATCCGACCAGTCGGCCTCGGTGAACGGCGTCGTGCGGCCACCCCGGCCATAGGCGATCGCGGCGGTCGAGGCGGTCATCACCACGCGGCGCACGCCCTCGTCGCGGGCCGCTGCCAAGACGCGGAGCGCGCCGTCGCGCGCCGGACGCACTAATTCGTCGTCGCCCTTGGGGTTTTTGGAGGGCAAAGGCGACGCGACGTGGAGCACGTAGTCGCAGGCCCCTGCGGCCTCGCGCCAGCCGCTATCGCCATTCAAATCGGCGACCACGACCTCGAGCCGGTCCCCGGCGTCGGCGAGCTTGGCCAGGGTGCGGCGCAGCTCAGCCTCGCGGTCGAAGCTGCGGACAGTCGTGCGCACGCGCCATCCCTCCCGAAGCAGTTGTGCGATACAGAAGCCGGCGATGTAGCCGGACCCGCCGGTGACCAGCACCTGACCTCGAACTGCCATTTGGAGTCTCCTTGCCTAAGCATGACATTAGACATAACAGACAACATATGTCCATATCGTCTGATACCATCACGCGGCGCGTGCTCGAGGCGGCCATGACGCTATTCGCCCGGCATGGCTTCCAGCGGACCAGCATGGCGGACGTGGCGATGGAGGCGGCGGTGTCGCGGGCCACGCTGTATCTGCGGTTTTGCGACAAGCGGAGCTTGTTCGAAGCCTTGGCGGACTCGATGGTCACGAACGCGCTGGCGGCTTCGGAGGCTGCCTGGAATTCGGACGCGGGGCTGGCTGAAAACCTGGAGGCGACCGTGCTGGCCCGCGATCTTCCGCTGTATCGCGTGCTGCATGCGTCGCCGCATGGGGCGGAGCTGCTGGCCGTGGACGCCGAGTCTACCCGGGCCCACGCCGAACGGCTGGATGCGGGTTTTGCCGCTTTGCTCGCTGCGCGTGCAATCGCGGCGGCTCTCGGCGGGGCCGACCTGAGCGCGTTTGACGGCCCGGACGGCTTCAGCCGGTTTCTCGCGACCACCGCTGCCGGGCTGAAGCATGAGGCCCGGACCGAAGCCGCCTATCTCGACGCGGTCCGCCGCTTGTGCATTGTCACGGCACGGGCGATGACCCGTTAGTGCGTGATCTCGCGGATTTGGCTGCGGTCGAGGCGGAGCCACACCGGGTCGCCACGATGCCGGGCCTGGACGCTGGAACGGTTGA
>JANXVC010000167.1 GCA_025351925.1 Rhodospirillales bacterium
CATGCGAGGCGTGCTGGAAGCGCAGCCATTGCCGACCAACGTCCTGCAGCAGTTTCCCGGCAGGATGAGCCGGACAAAGCTGGCGGCGACGTTCCTGGATAGTGATATCCTGGCAGTGCCAGTCCTTGCCGATCCATGGGATGATGTAATCCTTGAGGCACTGACCGCGCAGTTGCCCGTGCTTGGCAGCAGCCGCTCTCGCGCCGTGGTCGAGCTGATCACCCACGGTATGACGGGTTGGATTTTCGATCCGTTCGAGGCCGGTGCAATGACCCGCGCTGTTGACATGGCGCTAAACACGCGGCCCGATGAACTCGCGCGAATGCGCGCCGATGCTGCCGAGCGCCCCAGGCCCCTATCGCCTGGGCTGGACGAGCGTATCCGCCGGGCCATGCAGCTGAATGGGTCTGGGCCGCCATTCGACGCCGCATCGCTCGGGTCGGGACTGTAGTATGTCGAACACCGAACTCGACAGACCGGGTGCCTTGCTCGGCCATGGGCCGGCACTGCCGCTTGCCGGGCAGGCTTGGACCCAAGCCAAGGCCGGTGCGCGTGCCTCCTCGTCCGGCGCAGACCCTATGCGGCTTCTGACGGACGGCTTGTGGATGGCCGACGCACTGATTGTGCTTGTTGCGGCGGTCATGGCCAACCTCTTGCGGCAGGGCTTCACTCCGATACCGCTCGAAATCTCTTCGACTGCGCTGCTCGCCGCCGTGCTCACCGTCAATGCGATGCATATGTCTGGCGCCTATGGCGGGGCGCTGAG
Source organism: Rhodospirillales bacterium (assembly GCA_025351925.1). GTDB lineage: Bacteria > Pseudomonadota > Alphaproteobacteria > Acetobacterales > Acetobacteraceae > CAHJXG01. Next base: position 767 of record JANXVC010000167.1, read on the forward strand.
TGACCCGTTCGCCTCCCAGGTCGGCAAGGCCCTTCGCGCCTGGTCGCTGGTCTTCGCCATCCTATTGATTCTTGGCTATCTTACCAAGACGTCCGAGATCTACTCCCGCCTTTGGATCGTTACCTGGTATGGCGTGGCACTTTGCGGATTCGCTGCGTTGCGTGCTTGGAGCCTCTCGCAGACCCGGCGGTGGCGCCGGCAAGGCCGCCTGACGCGTACGGTTGCCATCATTGAACTAGGCAACGGCGGGGGCGGCCGGGAGTTGGCGCGAAGATTGCAAGCTGTTACGCCAGGCGAGTTCCACCTCGTGGGTCTCTTTTCAGAGGAGCGGTCGGCGTCGCAGCGCAACGGCATCCAGGACCTCATTGCCCTCGCACAGTTGTTTCGGATTGATGAAGTCTTGGTGGCTGTGTCCGGCCAGGGTGGCGCCGAACTGTCTAGCGCTCTCCGCAGGCTCGGCACCATCCCAACAAACGTGCGGATCTGCCCATGGGTCGCCGAGTTGGGTGTGCCGGTACGGGACGTCGGGTTGTTCATGCAGAGCGCGGTGCTGACGATCTATCGCCGGCCTTTCACCAGCTGGAGCCGCGTCGTCAAGCGCGCCGAAGATCTTGTCCTTGGCGCCATAATGACGACGCTCCTGGCCCCGATCATGCTGCTGTTGGCACTCGCGGTAAGGCTCGACAGCCCAGGACCCGCGCTGTTCCGCCAGCGGCGTTTGGGCTTCAACAACAATATCATCGTCGTCTATAAATTCCGCACCATGAAGCATGGCCCGGTTTCGGAGACTGCCGTCCCGCAAGCCCAGCGCAGCGATCCGAGGGTGACCCGGCTCGGCCGCTTCCTTCGACGTTCAAGCCTGGACGAGTTGCCGCAGTTGCTCAATGTCCTCAAGGGCGACATGTCGCTCGTCGGCCCGCGCCCGCATGCCCTGGCGCATAACGAGCAGTATGCCGAACTCATCGACGACTATCTCGGCCGTCACCGCGTGCAGCCGGGGATCACTGGCTGGGCTCAGGTGAATGGCCTGCGGGGTGAAACCGACACGCTTGATAAGATGCAGCGCCGCGTCGAGTTCGATCTCACCTATATCGATAACTGGTCGGTTTTGATGGATCTTAGGATCATTCTTCTGACCGGTCTGTCGCTGGTTTTCGATCGGGATGTGTACTAAGATTGTGCTCGGCGATGCTGAGACGATACGCGGCTTCGCTGGCCTAAGCAGCATAAATGCAAAGCGGCGAGTGCTTGTGGTAAGATGCAGGATGCTGGGCTAACTGACGATGTGGGTGTGGGTTGTGCAGAATAGTTTGGCGATCTGGTCGCTGTTTCCTCTGGTGGTCCACCAATCTTGTCTAATAAATTTATTAAGTTGCGATGCTTGGACGGATTTGAGCTGAAGCAATGCAACAACGCAGGTTTATTTTAATGGTTGGCACTGTAGGCATTTCGATCTAGTTCTCCTCTTTGTTGCGGTCCCCTTCTTCTGGCCCACGACGGGCCGCATGCCCCTCGATAGGTTGTCGGTGCGATGTCAGAATGGAACTTTGACGAAGATGGCGACTATATCGAGGCTTTTGGCTGGCGCCACTGTCTTTCAATCGGCTCATGGTGCAATGGGTCATGGCCGGATGGAACATAGTTTGATGAAGCACGGTCTGATTGAGCATGCTGTAGCCAAAGCAACTGGAGCTCCCAGCGTGCCATCCTGTGCGTCGCCGCGTCAGGGCAGCATGGGGCGCCATTGGGATGTAAGAGTGACGGAGATGGTCGGTTTGCCGGTGCACGCCTTGCTTACGGCCGATGCCGAGCACGCTGCCGAGGCGGCGCTGGATCTGATTGACTCCATCGCGCAAGACGTGGTGCTGGTGACCTTCGCAAATCCTGGCGTCGTACCGCTGGCGCGCCGATCGGCGGCTTTCCAGCAATCATTACGTGAGTTTGACATCGTCCTGCCGGATGGAATTGGGATGTGTGCCGCGATGTTTTGGCTGCATGGCCTGCCGGCCAGGCGGGTCAGCTTTGACACCACCTCGCTCGCGCCTGCGCTATTCTCGCGCGCCCGGCTGCGAAACCTTAAGATCGCCTTGGTTGGCGGCGCCCCACAGGTGGCCGAGCGGGCCCGGGCGCAGATCGTCGCGCATTTTCCTGGAATCCAGATCGTCGCGGCGCTCGACGGCTACGGTGATACGGCGGCCAAGGCCAGCGTCGTCCGCGAGATCAAGCCGGATATCGTCATCTGCGGCATGGGCAGCGGCCGGCAGGAGGAATTCCTGCTCGAGCTAAAGCGGCAGGGCTGGCGCGGATGGGGGTTCACCTGCGGCGGCTACTTCGACCAGCTCATCTCTGGAAT
>JANXVC010000178.1 GCA_025351925.1 Rhodospirillales bacterium
CTATGGCGGTCGGGCCCGCGCCCTGGCCGCCAAGGGGATGTTCAAGGAGGCCGCGATGGTGCTCGAGAACACCTTGACCCCAGCCGGCTTGCTGCGTGAGCCGTTCCTCTACGTGATGTGCCTGATCCGTGAAGGCCAGCAGCCCAAGGCGGCGGCCTACCTGCTGCACTGCGTCGCGAGCGGTGCCGTGCCGGCCGGCCAGCAGGCCGCCTTCGAGGATTTGACGGCCGCCTTGCTGGTGACGGTGCCGGTGCTTCCGGCGCCAACGCGCCCCGAGCCGCCCGAAGCAACGCGCTGGCGCGAACTGGCCACGGCGTCGCGTGCGGCTCTCGCCGCCTGGGTCGATGGCGCGAGCCCGGAAGAGATGGACCGGCACCTGAAGCGCATCTCGCTGCGCTCCGCTTTCCGGCCGGTCCGCCTGCTGCTCACGAGTCTGACCACATTGCCGCCAGATGCCGAACGGACCAGGCAGCGGCTGGAGAGCATTGAGCCGGGCTCGCCGTTCTTCCCATTGCGTCAGGCGGTAGAGGCGGCGATGCGCACGGGGCCCGGGCTCGATGCCGACGCGTGGCACCGCCTGACGCCGACGCAGCAGGCCTTTGCCGCCGAGACGGATGGCCTGCAAGCCGCCGCCGTGCAGTCCCTGGGACGGCTGTCGACGGCTTCCCGCGGCACCTCGGCGGCATTGTTTGCCTGGTTGCTGAAGCAAGCCGACCTGCCGCAGGACGAGGTCAAGAGCGCCTGCCTGAACCTCCTGCCGCAGATCCCCGACCGTGTGCCACAGTTCGAGACGCGCTTCGGGCCGCTGCCGCAGCTGGAGCGGCATCGTGTCCAGGCGCTGGCGGCCGAGGCACGCGGCGACTGGGAGGCCGTGGAGCGGTCCTGGTCCCTGGCCGCCCGGCTGACCAGCGCAGCCGGAAACCGGATGTCGCGGCTGTCGTCGGGCGTCATCTACCGCCACTTGGCACGTCTCGCGTCCCTGCATCCGGAGATCGAGGGCGACGATGACGATGGCGACGGCGAGATCTTCTACCTGGAACGCGGCGGCGAGGCCGATCCCGACCACATTCCCACCGTGCTCGAGCGCATGGCGTATTATCGCCGGGAGGCGCGGGACAAGGACTGGCACCGGCTTGCCGACGAGGCGGTGCTGCGTTTTCCCGACGAGGGCCAAATCCTGCTGCAGGCGACCCAATCGGCGATGGCGCGCCGGGCCTACAAGAAGGCGGCCGGGTTCGCCCGCCGGCTGCTGACGATCGACCCGATCAATCCCGGGGTGCGCCGGCAAATGATCGAGCTGCAGCTGGCCCATGCGCGCAAGCAGATGCGGGCGAAGCGTGCCGACCTCGCCGGCAAGGAGCTGGCGCAGGCGGCCGAGTGGGACCGGCCTGATGCCTCGAGCGGGCTGCTGCGCATCGCCCGCGGCCTGGTCGCGCTGCAGGGTGGCGAGACGGAGCAGGCAGGGGCCTGGCTGCGCGAGGGAGTGACGCTCGCGGGCGGCGGTGTCGCCGGATGGTTCTGCGCCGTGCTTGAGGCCGAGCTGATGAAGTGCGCCGGCGGCGACACCCGGTGGCTGTGCGAGGAGCTGGCGGCCGCGCGCCAGACATCACCGACGAAGGAGACGGTCATGGCGGTCGTTTCCGCCCTGGGCCAAGTGGAGCCCGGCGAGGACCGGCGCGCGGTGTCGGGCCTGCTGCTGGGAACGCAGGCGTGGCTGGAGCAAGGAGCCGGGCTCGTCTGGTCAGCGGCGGAGTTTCAGCACCTCGCCGACGTGTTCGGGCGTTTTGGTGCGTTCGAGCTGCTGGGCAGCTACGCGCGGGCAGCACGCCAGCGGCAGCCGGCAAACCCGGAGTGGCGGTTTTTCGAGATCGTCGCCCGCACCCGGGGCGATGGCCGCGCGATGACCATGGCCGAGACGCACGAGCTGGACGACATGGCGGACGCGGCAGCCGAACGGCGGGATTTCCACGCGGCCCGGCGGATCGCGCGGTTCCTCGGCATGGATCTGCCCCGGCCGTCCCGCAGGGGCCGGATGCCGTATGACCTGGACGACGACATCGACGATGCCGAGATGCTGGAGCTGCTGCGCATGGTGCTGAAGGACATGCCCAAAGGTGCGGCCGACACCCTGCGCGGGCGCGTCCGAGAGATCGGGC
>JANXVC010000209.1 GCA_025351925.1 Rhodospirillales bacterium
CGGTGATGCCCGGGAACCGCCGCCGCAGCTCGACCACGGCAGACAGCTCGCCGCCCTGGTCGAAAGCGGCGCGGATCGCTGCGGCATCTTCCTCGGTGACGATGAACATCTGGGACATATGGGATGCTCGCCACGTTGCCAGCAAGCGCTGCATGGTTCACGGTTGCACCATGACGGGCAGTGGACTTTTGCGAGCGAGGCAATTCCTGCCCATGACCCGCCGGGAGCGGGCGCTGGTGGCCAAGCTCCATGACACCCGGGCGAGCCTTGCGGCCATTGCGGCTGGGGTTCGCACCTTCTCGGCGCTCGAGGATGCGCGGACGCATTTGATCGTCAAGGCCGCCCGCGAACGCCGCAGCGGAACGGCGGAAAGCGCCACCTGTGATCCGGAGCTGACGGCGTTCCAAGGCGTCGCGACGACAAACATCCCTGGGGTTGTGGCCCAATCGAAAAAGACGGCCGAAGTCTTGGACCGGGTCACTGAAGCCTTGGAGCGGCTGGCCGCCTCGTTGCGGGATACGTAGCCGCACCGCTTTGCTGCCAGCTTACGCTGGCTACATGATTCTTTAGCCTACAAACCTTCATATAGTTAATATGCAAAGCTTGCATGTATACAATTCCGCATGTAACAAATTAGGCATGAAGGTTTTATCTATCGTTTGCCAAAAAGGCGGCTCGGCCAAAACGACCACAGCCATCAACCTTGCTGTTGAGGCCACGCGGCGCGGCTTGGAAGTGGCGTTAATTGACCTCGACCCGCAAGTGAGCGCCTGCGACTGGAAGGACATACGCGGCGATAAGCCGCCGGTTGTGGCAGCGACGCCGGTTCCTCATCTTGACCGCGCCTTGAAGGCTGCCGCAGATGCCGGAGCCGACCTCGCCATCATCGACACTGCTGGGCGCGCAAATGACACCGCGAGCGCTGCCGCACGCGCGGCGGATTTGGTGCTCATTCCTCTGCAACCCTCCCTTGCCGACTTGAATACGGTAGCGGCGACACTCGACATCATCCGGCTTGCGGGCGGAAAACCCGCGCGCGCCCTTCTTGCCCGTGTAAGGGCGGCTGGAAGCCGGCATGAGGAGACGACTGCCTGGCTTGCGGCAAAGGGCGTCCAAGTCTGCCCCATCTTCTTGGGCGAGCGAGTGATTTTTCAGGATGCATACGCGATGGGCCTAGGTGTCTCGGAAGCCGAACCGCACGGGAAAGCCGCCGAGGAAATACAGCAACTTTACATGTATACATGCAGTATGTTAGGCATTCCTACAGAAGGAGGGAGCGGCCGTGAAAAAGCCAAGCGCACTCGCAAGCGCATTGCGTAACAGCGGCTCAACAGTCGCCGCGTCACCCCAGCTCAAACCCGAGGCCGCCCCACCGCCAGCTCAGCCTCGCCAACCGTCGACGCTATCCCGACTGGCAACGAAAGCCATCACCGTACATTTCCCAGAGGGTGTGCGCCGTCAGCTCAAAAGTCTGGCGGCTGAGGAGGGGCGGAGTATGGAGGACATGGTGGCCGAAGCATTCAATCTGCTTTTCGCACGCCATCGCAAGCCGGAAATCGCCCCCAGAAAGCTAGTGAGCTAGTCTTGCCGGCATGTATACATGCTGGCAAAGCTACTCAGTCGCCAGCTTCACCGGAGCTTCGGTCTTCTCCACCACCCCCCGCAGCCGCGCCATCCGCCCGACTTTGCTGCGATTGCGCTCCTGCATGGCGCCGCGGGAATTCCTCACCCTGCTTCTTCCACCGAGTCGAAGCGAACTCATCCACCGGGGCGCGTGAGTGCCGCCGCCTCCTCAAATAGCGCCTCCCATATCCGAAAGGCCGTTTACTTGGAAGACGGCTGGATCGATGACATTGCACATAAGATTATCCAGCCGCTCATAGTTGCCCGGCGGAACCAGGGGCTACGCATGAAGTTTCTCTCGCCTGGTGTGCCCTGACGTATGATGACGCGCCCTCGCGATGGCGGGGGAGCAAGGCATGTCGATCGAGAACTTGGCGCAGTATTTCAGCACGATCGAGGACCCGCGCTGCTCCGGCAAGGTCGAGCACCGTCTGATTGATGTCCTGGTGATTGCGGTGCACGCGGTGATCGCCTGCGCCGAGAGTTGGGACGACATCGTTCTATACGGCCTCAGCAAGCTGGCTTGGCTCAGGACGTTTCTGGAGCTGCGAAACGGCATTCCCTCGCATGATACCTTCCGGTGTGTGTTCATGCTGATCGACCCCGACGCCTTTGAGGCCGGGTTCGCGACGTGGGTCGGCGCGCTCACAGCGGGGTTCGAACGCGAGGTGGTCGCGATCGACGGCAAGACGATCCGGCGTTTGTTCGACCATGGGCGGGACCAATCGCCGCTGCACGTGGTGAGTGCGTGGGCGAAGCTGGTCAAGGTTCCGCTCGCGCAGCGAGTGGAATACCAGCGGAGGGGAGTGAGCAGGGCCTGGTGCTGGGCCAGCGCTGTATCGACGGCAAGTCGAACCAGATCACCGCCGTGCCCGAGCTGCTGGACCAGCTCGCGCTGCACAACAGCATCGTAACGCTCGACGCCATGGGGTGCCCGACCGCGATCACCGAGAAGATCCTGGCACGTGGGGGCGATTACCTGCTGACGCTAAAGAGCAATCACCCGCTGGCCCACGCGGCCGTGGTCGAGCACTTCGACCAGCATTGCTTCCGCCGTGGCGCACCTTGCCGTGCGGATTACAACGCGTTTGACGACACGCATGGCTGCCTGGTCCGGCACCGAGTATTCGCCAGCACCGAGGCGGCGGCTCTGGACGCCCTGAGCGGCTGGCCGGTCCTGCGCAGCGTGCTGGCAATCGAGAGCATCCGCAGCGTCAACAGCGCGCCTACCAAGGTCGAGAGCGAGATCCGCTACTTCCTGTCGAGCTGCCCCGACGACCCGGCCGTCCTGGGCCAGGCAATCCGTTCACACTGGGCCGTGGAGAACGCGCTCCATTGGGTGCTCGACGTGACATTCCGCGAAGACGACAGCCGCGTGCGCAATCGCACGGCAGCGCGCAATCTGGCTCTCCTGCGCAAGATCGCGCTCAACATCGTCGGTCGCGACACGACCTCGAAGGCCAGCGTGCGTGCCCGGCGAAAGAAAGCCGCCTGGAACGACGCCTATATGCTCCAGCTCTTGACCGGATAGCTGACGAGTTCTATGCAACCTCGATACGAGATTTCATGCGTAGCCCCTGGGGGCTGTATGCAACGTGTGGACAGCCAGTTCCGGTCGTGGTGACCGTCGCCGATCCCGGGCGAGCGTTGGCCGCGGCGGCCGCGCTGACCCGGCCGTCCATTAGCCTGGCCGCCGCCCAGGTCATGGTCCTGTGCGTTGCTGCCCTGACGCTTGCAGACCTGGCGACCGAGGGAATCAGGAGTGGTGCGGCCGGGCCTGTCGTGGTGGCGTTTATGCCCCTGGTCGCAGGCTGCTCCACTGTGGCGCGGGACCGGAGCGAGAGGCGGCGCGCATTCGTGCTGGGCCTGATCCCCTTGACCGTGCTGGTCGTAGCGCTCATGGGCAGGCTGTGGGCCGGACTGGCCACAGCCTGCCTGGCCTGCCTGACGTTGCTGGCCTGGCCCGTGGCGGGGCGGCTACAGCTGGCGCACGCTCATCCGGGGCTGCTGCATGCCCTAGGGTGGGTGAGAGTGCTGCGCGGGATGCGGCTCTTGGCGCCGACGCTGGCGCCGTTGCTAGGCGAGGCGCTGGCCGAAGAGGCTGCCGAGGCAGACCGGTTCCTGGGTTGGGCCGCATGCCGTGGCGTGCCGACCCAGCCGGGCCATGGAAGAACGGGCTGGACGCTGGAACGGGCATGCGTCCACCATGGCCTGGGCTGGGCTGCGCCGGGCGGCGCGCTCGGGTGAGGCTGTCCGCCGTACATGACTGTCTGGAGCGCGGCCAGGCGGGAAGCGGAGGCGCTGCAGCGCATCCATGGTCCGGTTGCACCGGTGGCGACACCGCGGGCTTGGGCAGCGTTCGCCGCAGCGGACGCGACCGAAACCATGCTGGATGCGGCCTGGCCGCTGGAGGGCGTAACAATCGTTGTGCCTACCCTGCGAGAGGAGCCAGGCAAAACGGCGCGCATGGACGGCAGGGCAGGGACGCAGGCTGGATGAGGCCGCTGGTCGGGGTTGCCCCATGCCTGTCATGGCCAGATTATAGCGCTGGCCGCCCAGGGTCCGTGGCTTGCCCGCCTTGTGCCAAGGCATCGCGGACGCTGCAGCCGAGTTCGCCCACCAGGATGCGGGAGTGTTCGAGGTCAACAGGGTCGTGCGTGGTGAGCAGTGTTGTGACGGCGCGCTGGCAGGCCTGGGCGATGGCCGGTTCGACGCCCCGGGCCGGCAGGAAGGCGACGGCCAGCAGGAAGCCGAGTGCCACGGACGCGCCCACGGTCAGGATGACCGGCCACCTTCCCGCGATGCGTCCGATGCCAAGGCGCAGCGCCGACATAAAGCCCAGACTGGTCCCACCGGCCAGGGAGCACACCAGGGCGTAGGTCGCGGTTGCGGTGGCGCCGGAGACGGCGAAGCCGAGAGCGACGTCGCCAACCAGGTTGTCCATGCCGCCGCCTCCTCGGATCGACCAATCCTACACCGTCGCTGGGCTGAGCGGCCACCTTGATCGCCTGACTGCCAGGGCACTGTGTCCGTTACCACGGGCAGCGCCTGCCGGGACGTCTGCGATCCGTGTGCCGGCTGTCCGGCCGGAGCCATCCCGCTGGCCGCATGACCCCGCCGGACCCGGATGGGTCCGGCAGGCGCCGCCGTCACGGCGCGCGCGGGGGCGGGGCGTTGAGGGGCTCGTCGGCCCAGGCGACGTAGCTGCAGGCCATGCGGTAGCCGCGGCCGTCCTCCTGCGGCCCGCAATGCTTGATCATCTGCAGGAAGTGGTTCCACCGCATCATGGTGAGCCAGGCGGACGCGACGTCCGGGCCGTCGCGCATGGCGGCGGCCATGAGCGCCGGCCCGGACGCCTGGATCTCTGCCATGATCCGCTGGCGTTCTGTCAATGAGCCGAGGATGACGCCGCCACTGCCCACGATTGCGATCATGCTCCACGCGCGCAGCCGGTCGCACCAGGTGCGCGTGCGGGACTGCTGGACGACGGTCCTGAGCAGCAGCGCCTCGGTGTCGGCCTGGAAGGTGGCCTGCACGTCCTCGCGCTGCTTCCTGACCTGGTCCGTGGCCGTCTCGACTCGCTGCACGTTGTGCGCCATCACGCGCCCGAGCGCCTGGGCCGCGTCGGTGATGGTCGCTTGCCCCTGCGCCACGGCGTCGCGCATCTGGCCGGTGAGCTGGTTGCTGTTGCGCTCGGCGTCGGTTGCCTGGTCCTCCTTTAGGTGGGTGAAGTGCACGAGCATCTCGCCCAGCATGGTGAGGACCGGGGTGAGCGGGTCGCGGGCGGTGAGGCCGGCGCGCCGCATTGCCTCGTGGAACTTGGCGATGAAGTCCTGGGTGAACACGGCGCGCTCGTTTCGCCACGACCCGGGCGGCTCGAAGAACCCGCCCTGCCGCGCTGTCACGGGCACGAGCGCCTGGGCGGGCGCCTGGGCCGGGCCTAGCTCCGGCTCGGGCGCCCTCAGCATCCGCACCGGCTGCAACGCCTCGGGGGCCGGGCTGTCCGGCACCGGGGCGGCCGGTTCCGGCTCCGTCTCCGGCGCGGGCTGCGACCGCCGCAGCAGCGAGGCGAACAGCGCGCGGAGCGGGGAGGGCGGCTTGCCCCTGCCGTGCTGTGCGGCGGTCATGGTAGCCACGCCAGGATGGCGGCGAAGGCTGCGTCCATGGCGCGCAGCCACAGGCGCACGCGCTGGCGGTCGGTGGGCGTCAGCGGCGGCAGCCCGTCCTTGGTGGCGCCGTCGGCGGCGTCCTTGAACAGCACGTGCCGGCGGTTCACCTCGTAGGCCGGCTTGAGCCGCGGCATGACGACGGTCTGGGCGTTGCGGCGCAGCGCGGCCCGGAAGGTCTTGTGCTCGCGGATGGGGGCGAACACTTCGGCCGGGTCGAGGTCCTCGCTCACCAGGCCCTCGTTGAGCACCAGCACGGTGCGCTCGGGCGCAAACAGCGGTGCGCCCGACGGCCCCGGCGCCTCGACGGAGGCGAGGTAGCCCAGGCTCTCCACCTCGGGCCCGATCAGGTGCAGGACAACGAGGTCGACGCCGGCCGCCTCCAGCATGGCCTGCAGGTCAAGCTCGGCGGCGAGGTGCTTCAGCACCATGTCGCCGCCGCCAAGGTCGAGCACGACGTCGAAGCCCTCGGCGATCATGCGGTCGATGATAGCCTCGAGCCAGCGGCGGACGACCCGGTCGTCGGCGCTGGGCGGTGCGAGCACGCCGTCGAAGTAGAGCGGCAGGGTGCGGTTGGTGCGGTCGCCGTCGGCGATGACGACGGTGCGGCCGCCGGCGAACACGCGCTCGCAGATCCAGCGCACCATGGTCGTCTTGCCGCCGCCGCCGCGGCCGACCAGCACGACGAGGCGCGGGCGGCGCTTTGGCTGCGGGGAGAGCGGCAGGTCAGCCGCCGAGGTCAGAAGCGTTTCACGTTTGGTCACTGTGTGGTCCTCCAGGATTGGAGACCCCACAGACATCACCGGCGGACGCGAGTGCCGCCAAGTTTTTTTCGGTCAGAGTACCTCGGGCGGCGGGATCCTGGCCCCGCCCTGCCGCTTGGCCAGTGCGGCGACACGCTGGTCGATCTCCTCTTCGCTCAGCAGGGCAGTCTCTGACCTATGGTGCGTTTGCCCGCGCGGTGCGCCCGGCGTGGCGCCAAGCGGCCGGGCAGGGCGGATGGTGAACCCAGCCGGGTCCGGATCGACAGGCAGCGCATCACGGTCTGTTGACTGCAGGGGCATGGACAACTGCCCCTCGCCCCGCGGCTCAGGCGCTGATGCCGCCGCAGGCCTGGATACCGTCGCAGCCCTGGGCATCGCGGCGCCTCGCCGTCGCCGGTTGATGCGCGACCAGGCGAGCTTGGCGACGTCGACCGAGACGGGCCGGCCCAGGGTGTCATTGAGCTCCGCCCGCCTGGCCAGCACGGCGGCGATGGCCTGCCAGCTGTAGCCGTCCACGACCTTGAGCGCATGCAGCTCGTCATAGTGGTCGAGCATGTAGCGCGAGACGTCGGACAGGCGGCTGTTCGGCTTGGCGCCGCTGGCCTGCAGCTCGTCACGCAGGCTGCTTGCGGACAGCGCCTGGTCGGGATCGGCCATCTCAGTCGCACTCATGGAGCAGCTCCGTCACACGGCAGTAACATAGACGTATCACATAGAGAACACATCGGTATCGGCAAGATAGCACGAAAGCAGCGCAGGCGTAGCGCTGCGGAACAGCTTCAATACTGTCTGGCAACAAGGAGGAGAGGAGAAGGGCGTATACACCATTGCATCCCTTCTCGATGCAAAAAGGCGGATGCACTCGCGTCCGACCTCCTCACGCTGACGCCTCCAACAAGGAGGCAAGGTGATGACCGCGGAACTGATGCAGACGGTCTTGAGGGTAGAAAGAAATCAACTTGCGATCGGGCAGGGCTTCCGGAGCTTGATCGAGAGCATCCGCGTGCTCTCCGAGCAGCAGGCCAAGCTGATCGAGCTGCTGACCCCGAAGGAGAAGCCCAAGAAGGATGGCCCCGGCCTGGACGAGCTGCTGGAGAGGATGATCGTCCGCCTCGATACGCAGAACGCCCTGCTCAGGGACGTGAGCGGCGTCGTGAGCCAGGCGGTGACGGTGCTGCCTCTGTCGGTGGTGCAGGCCATCGCCGATGCGTTCGGGCCGGCGGATGAATCGTCGGGGGCCACGCCGCGGAACAGCCACCGGGGAGGGGCGGCATGATCTCCTTTCGCAAGATCAGCGCCGCCTCGAAGGGCAAGCTGATCCGCGCCTACCTGTCCGACGGCATGGCGCCGGACGATCCTGGCCGGAAGCTGGCCACCTACTACGCCGGCCGCGACCCGCGCGCGTCCTGGCGTCCTGACATGGCGCCGGCCGTAGCGCAGGCGCTGGGCATCAACCTCAGCCTTGCGCCCGGCGATGACGCGCTGGAGCGCCTGTTCGAGGCCAGGCGCGCCGATACCGGCGAGGCATGGACCAAGCACAAGCGCACTGTCTCGGCCTACGACCTGACGGCGTCGCCGGACAAGTCGGTGACGCTTGCGATCGAG
>JANXVC010000210.1 GCA_025351925.1 Rhodospirillales bacterium
GATGGCGGCACGCGAGTTGCTGACCCGGTGCAATCCGTGTCGAACGCAGGTGACGTCCTGCCGGGTGCCGGTTCGCACGCTGGACTTACGCAATCAATCCGGGACGCGCTGTATGAAGGCTGCTATGCAAACCGTTTGGGCGAGACCCGCCCATCGGCCATGGGCGGCGATGCAACGGCGTTTGCGCAATGCCTGGATCGCGCGAACGCAGGCCGCGAGCGTTGGGATGCAGGTTGGGTAATCCAGAGGTTCGCGCTAAACGGTCAGCCGGTCGTGCGGAAGGGCGAGTTGGAGCGCATCGCCGTGCCAGGGTCGTTTATCTCCCCTGTCACGCAGGGCATGGTACCACGGCTCGGCGATGCAGTGGTGCTCCGGGCGCCGGCTGGGGCGCTTGGCCTTCAGCCAGGCTACTATTTCGCGTTCGGCGAGACGCTTGACGAGCTGGCCGACCAATCGGCGCTCGTGCGCTTTTACTTCCATTGCCTGGCCGCAGATGCTGAAGCGCTGATGCGGATGTCAACGAAGATGCTCAACCGCTTTCAAATTCCTTTTCAAATGAAACTACCTTCTGCCCCCGCCCTTTATGGACGGACGGACGGTGGCGTACTGTATGTCGGCGCGCGCTTCATCCCAATCGCGCTGCGCGTGATTGAGGCGGTTCGCATCGCCGTGCCGCTCGCGCCCTCGGTCCCTCTTTTCGCCAAGCCGCTGTGGTCGGGAATTGCCGCAGCCGTCGATCCCGGCACGGGTGAAAGTTTCGGCCTGCATCGCTGTCGGTTGGTCGCGGAGGGTATCGTCCAGAGCTGGAGCGAAGGGCGGACGGATCTCCCGGGATGGCTCGCCGCCGTGACTGCGCGGTTCTCCGCAGCGGGGCTTGATATCGCACGACCCTGGCTGGGACCAGGCTGGATGGATCTTTTTCATGTCCCGATGACGCCAGCTGCATGACGTCCGACGCCCTGCCGTTCCTGGAGGTAGCGGACCGGATTGGCGCACGGCTATGTCGTGACGCGGTCTGGGCGGATGGCGCCTGTAACTGGCTCGGCTGGAGCATGGAGTTTCGCGGTGGCCAATGGGCGCCGGCCTACCGTGCCATGGGCTCGTTGCTGTATGACGGTACGGCTGGCATCGGCCTTTTCCTGGCTCGGCTGCATACGCTGACCGGCGATGCGATCACCGGTGCGACGGCGCGCGGTGCGCTGAAACAGGTCTTGTCCGCCGTCGAGGCGCTGGCAGCGTCCGGCGAGTACGGCTTCTACGCCGGCCTGTCAGGAATTGCTCATGCCTGCCTTACCGCCGCCCCGCTACTGCGCGATCCGGAACTTGCAGAACGGGGCCGGCACCTCCTGGCGTCCGCGGCCGGGATCGCACCGGCTCCGCAGCGACTAGATGTTGTCAATGGCAGCGCGGGAGTTATTCCCATCCTGATTGGCGCTGCGGCTTCGCTGCCGCCAATGGGCTTGCTGGACGCGGCGATGCGGCACGGCGAACACCTTCTGGCGCACGCCGACCGATCGGCGGATGGCTGGTCTTGGAAGACGTTGGGTAATACCCCAGGCCGCAACCTGGTAGGCTATTCGCACGGCACTGCGGGCATTGCCTGCGCGTTGCTCGAACTCGCGCAGGCGACGAGCCGGTCGGATTTTCTCTCAGCCGGGCTAGAAGCGCTTCGTTACGAACGCACGCACTTCCGGCCTGCGCAAGGCAATTGGCCCGACCTGCGGGATTTCGGCGCAACGACCGGTGAGCCGCCCTGCATGTGCGCCTGGTGCCATGGCGCGCCCGGGATCGGCATCGGAAGGCTGCGCATGCTCGACGTCCTGCCGGGCAACCCCGAGATCCTGGCCGACGCAGACATCGCCATCGCTACCACGGCCGCCTCCCTGCGCGTCCCGGCAGCCAATGGCGCGGGCAACTACTCCTTGTGCCATGGGCATGGCGGAAATGCTGAGTTGCTGATCTTGGCAACTGACCGGCTTGGCCGGCCGGACTTGCGGGAGCGTGCGGAGGAGACGGGTCGGGCCGCTGCTGCCCATTTCGAGCAACAGAGACTGCCATGGCCCTGTGGCGTGCCGGGCGCGGGCG
>JANXVC010000211.1 GCA_025351925.1 Rhodospirillales bacterium
CGGCTGCAGATGGTCGCCGACCGCCAGACCCACGCGCTGCCGGCAAAGCCCGACGAGCTGGCCCGGTTCGCCGTCTTCATGGGCTGTGCGGACACTGCCGCTCTGTCGCGGCACCTGCTGCGCCACATGGACCGGGTGCGCACCCGCTATGCCGCGGTGTTCGAGGACGTGCCCGACCCGCCCGCCGCCAGCGTGCCGCTCGACCTCGCCGGCATGGACGAGCCGCCGGCCACGGTCGAGGCGCTGCGGGCGCTCGGATTCCGCAACATGGGCGGGATGATCGCGACCCTGCGCGGCTGGCAGGCCGGGCGGCTGCGCGCGCTGCGCTCGACGCGGTCGCGGGAGCTGATGGACACGGTCTTGCCGGCGGCGCTGGCAGCACTCGGCGCACAATCCGATCCGGATGCGGCGTTCGCCCGGTTCGACATCCTGTTGTCCCGCCTGCCGGCCGGCGTCGGCCTGCTGTCGATGGTGCAGCGCAACCCGGCGCTGCTGGAGCGGATCGCCGCCGTGCTGGGCGCCGCCCCGTCGCTTGCGGACCATCTGGCGCGGGTGCCGGCGGCACTCGATGGCCTACTGACCCCCGCCGGCCCCGATCCGGACCCGGCCCGCACGCTGAACCGCCGCCTGGCTGATGCCCGCACCGTAGAGGATACCGTCGCAATTACCCGCAGCCAGGTGCGCGCCGAGGAATTCCGGCTGTGCGTGGCACAGATGGAGGGCTGGCTCGACGTGGACGCGGCCGGGCTGGCCCGCTCGGCGCTGGCGGACGCGGCGCTGGCGGCGCTGCTGCCGCCGGTGCTGGAGGCGCATGCGGCGCGCTACGGCTGGGTGCGCGGCGGCGCGATGTCGGTGGTTGCGCTGGGCAAGGCCGGCAGCCAGGAGATGATGGCGGGGTCGGACCTCGACCTTATGCTGATCTACAGCCATCCGCCCGGCGTCACCGAGAGCAGCGGCGGCGCGCGGCGCATGGCGTCGAGCCAGTGGTTCGCCCGCGCCGCGCACGCCTATGTCGCCGCGTTGACGTCGCCGGGAGCGGAGGGGCCGCTGTATGCCGTGGACATGCGGCTGCGTCCGTCCGGCAACAAAGGACCCGTCGCGGTGTCGCTTCCGGCGTTTCGGCAGTATCACACGCAGGATGCCTGGACATGGGAGCGCATGGCGCTGACCCGTGCGCGCGTGGTGGCCGGGACGCCGGCGATCCGTGCGCGAACGGAGGCGGCGATCGCCACGGCGATGGCCAATATCGGGGACGCGGACCAAGTCCGCGCCGACGCCGCCGCGATGCGCGGGCGCCTGGCGCGCGAGCTGCCGCCCGTGGGTCCGTGGGACGTAAAGATGCGGCCGGGCGGCGGCATCGAGGTCGAGTTCATCGCGCAGACCTTGCAGTTGATCCACGGCGTGCGGCCGGGCCATCAGGCGACGCGGGTTGCTCTGCAATTTCTGGCGGATGAAGGCCGGATACCACTGGAGACCGCGGCGATGCTGATCCAGGCGGACCGGCTGTGGCGCACGGTGCAGAGCATGAAGCGCATCACCGTCGGCCGCGGCGCCGCCGAGCTGCCGGCTCCGGCGGCGGAGGCGCTGCTGCACGCTGTGCAGCGCCTGATTGGCACGCCGGACCTGGCGCTGCCGCAGCTTCGTGCCGCCCTGGACGCCACGGCGCAAGACGTGCGAACTGCGTTCATCAATTTGGTTGGAGTTCCAGAATGAGCATCGCAGCAGGCGACGCCGCCCCGGAGTTCACGATGCCGGCCAGCGGCGGCCGGACCGTCAGCCTCGCTGGCCAGGCAGGCCGACCCTTCGTGCTGTACTTCTACCCAAAGGCCGACACGCCTGGCTGCACCAAGGAGGCGCAGGCGTTCCAGGAGGCGCTGCCGGAGCTCGGCGGTATTGGGGTCGAGGTGATCGGCGTATCGAAGGACGCGATGCCGCCGATCGAGCGTTTCGCCACGAAATACGCCCTGACCTTCCCGCTGGCGTCGGACCCCGGCGGCGTCGTCGAGGCCTATGGCGCGTGGGTCGAAAAGTCGATGTACGGCAAGACGTATATGGGCATCGACCGCAGCACGGTGCTGGTGGACGCGCGAGGCCATATTGCCCGCATCTGGCGCAAGGTGAAGGTGCCGGGCCACGCCGCCGAGGTTATGGCGGCGGCGAAGGCGCTTACGCCTTAATCAGAGCGAGCGCCTGATAGGCGATCAGCGCAGCCAGCGGGAGCGCCAACGCAGATGTGCGGCGGGAGACCGTCCATAGGCAGATCGCGAGCAGCAGCGCGCCAGCGACGATGACGGCGTCGCCGGCCAATCCGACGTCGCGGCTCTCGGTGGCCTCGGCCAGCACGGGCGTCAGCAGCGTGACCAGCCATAGCGCGTCCACCAGGCGCCGCTGCCAAACGTCGCGCAGCCGGTGCCGCGCCAGGCTCAGCAGCGCATACAGCGGAACGGCGGCCAGGGTCAGCACCAAGGCCGAGCTCCCCTCCGGCACCACGTCATCCAGCGGCCAGCCCATGACCAGGCTGGCGCAGCTGCCGGCCAGCGCGCCGAGTGAATAGACCAGCATCACGTAGCCTGGCCCGGCGCCGAACCGGGTCTGCGCCAGGTTGCGCAGCTCGATCAGCCCGGCGCCGAGAAGCCCGAGCAGCAGCACCAGCCCAGCTGGGTGCAGGCCAAAATCAACGTCGAACTCGCCGCGCAGCACGCGGAACGGGTCGATATGGGTGCCGAAACGGTACCAGCCCCACTCGAACAGCAGAGCCATCGCGCCTGCCACAAAGGCCATGCCGAGCAGTGGCAGGGGCCCGCGGTCGCGCCCGGCCGGCAGCACGCGCCAGACCATCGCCCAGGTGAACACACCGGCCGCCAGGGTCGCCTGCGACACGTCGGCCTTCGACTGCAGAAAGAAGTGAATTAGCGCCAGTATGGCAAACCCGTAGGCGAGCTTATGCAGCCGCTTCCAGTTGCGGCCCAGCCGATTCACCCAGCCATCGGTGGAGGTCACGCCCAGCGCCACCAGCCCCAGCAGCGCCACGAAGCCGATGGTCAGGTAGGCGCGGACCAGAATTTCGGTCGCGATCACCGACAGTCGCCAGTTCTGATCGACCATGTAAAGCGTCAGGTGCACGCCCGCGTAGCAGGCCGCCGCCACGCCGACCATGCGCCGGATGACCACGATGTTCGGCATGCCCAGCAGCGCCTTGGCGGGCGAGATGATCAGCGACGCCATGAAGATCCAGGCCGCCCAGTAGCCGGTCGCATGGATCGCCGCGTTGACCGGACGCGCGCCCAGCAGATCGAGCGCCCAGCGCAGCGCCAGCCAGGCGGCCGGCAGCATCAGCAGCGTGAACACCACGGCGCGCAACGGGTGCATCCGCCCGCGGCGATCCGTCCAGGGCGCCAACTCGGCGATCGGCTTCAGACGCGGCCAGGTCTGGATCATCGGTTGCTCATCGGCTGCTCTTGGGCACCTCATGGCTATAGGATTGCGGCACGACGAAGGCGGAGGCGTCCAGCGTGCCATAGGCAACGCGGGTAGCCTGCACGAGCAACTGCGCACCGTGCCGCGCCTCCAGCAGGACGCCGTCATCGGTGAAACGTGCGAGCGTTGCCTGGCCCTGCAAGTCCGCCGTCTCCCATTCGGTGCAGGACAGGCCGGCCACCTGGCCGCTGCCGCGCCGAGTAAAGGCGATGTTGCCCGAGGCCGCCTCGCCAGGCATGGCACCCGGCGGCGCCGGCAAGTCCAGCACGCCGCGGTCCCGGTCGCTGACCATCGCCAGGGTGTGCGCCGCGTAATCCACAATGACGTAAACGCCCGGGGTCGGCGTATCGAGCCGCATCTTCTGTCCCCCCGCCGACCAGCGGGAGCGCTGCACCACCGCCTTGTCACCCTGGCCGGTGCGGTAGGTCACGTCCACGTCGCGCGTCGGCATGGTCGCGGGCCGGTTGGAATCCGCCATGGCCGGCGTGGCGGCCAATATGGCGAGCAGCACCAGCAAGACGCCTCGGATCATTTGATCCTGCCGAATTTCGGCATGCTGAGCTGCATGTATTCCGCCGGCACGCGGAACAGTTCGTCCGGCTGCGGGCCATAGCTGACGCTGGACGCCGTGAAGGTGCCGTGCTGCCCGTCCACCTGGCCATCGGCCCGCAGCGCCACCCCATCCGCCGTGAAGCATACCGTGCCGGCGCCGCGCGGCGACTGCACGGCCCAAGTCGTGCAGGGCAGCCCCGCCACCGTGTCGGTGCCGCGCTGGGTCAGCCGAGCGCCGTCGAGGGTCAGCGGCTGCAGGTCGCCGTCCCGCACCGGCAGTGTCAGCGCGCTGCGCAGCATCGAGTCCATCACCTGGGCGGAGTGTGCGCGCAGGTCAACGATAACCGCCTGGGTGCGGCCCTCTGGCTCAGCCCGCAGGCGTTGCCCAGCCGCGTCCCATGACAATCGCAGGGTGCCGGGGATGCCGCCCGGCACGACCGACGCGGCGGCACCCTCGACGCGGTAGGTGACAGTGACGTCCCGGCTGGGCTGGACGCGCGGCCGATCCTGCGCCCGTGCGGCAAAAGGCGCGGCCAGCAGCAATCCGGCCGCAAGCACGCCATGCCGGGTCACGGCGGCGGCGCCAGGACCGGACCGTCCGGCGTTGCCACCATGCGGCGGAAATCGGCCGGGGGCACGAACTCGTCCGCCGGCGCCGGAGCGTAGCTGACGCTCACCGCCTCGATCAGGTTGCGCCGTCCGGCCTCGTCCACGCCAGACGAGCGCAGCATGATGCCGTCGTCGCTGATGCACATCGTGCCGCGGGCGTTGTCCACCACCACGTCCCACATCGTGCAGCGTACCGTCGCCACCGTGCCGGGCGCGCGCCGGGTGAAGCGCATCCGCTCGTTCAGCTGAAAATGGGTCTGCGGCCCGTCCTGGTACGGAATTTCCACGATCACCTGCTCGTCCGGCACGACCATCGCCATGCGGCGCGCCGCCGAATCGACCAGCATGTAGGTGCGGTCCGGCATGTCGAGCCGCATCGGCGAGCCGCCGGCGGCGACCGTCGTGCGCACCTCGATGGGTGCCGCGTCGGCGTTGGTCACGCGATACAGCACGGAAGCCTCCCGCGACGGCACCAGGGCCGGACGGTCCGACGCCGCCGCAAGCGTCAGGACTGGCAGACTGATCGCCGCAACAGCCAGCAAACGCCGTGTCATGCGTCAGCCTCGGCCGGGACGACGCGCGGTGATTGGTCATAGAGCAGCCTGATCTCCGCCTCCAGCGACGCCGGATCGGGCGTGGGCAGCCACTGCGCCGCGACCTGAACCGAGTCGGCCAGCAGCGCCTTGTACTGCTCGCGCGGTATCTCGTCGGCGCCGAACTGCGCCAGGTGCTTCGTGACGAACTGCGTATCGAGCAGGGTGTAGCCGCCGAGCCGCATGCGCGCGACGAGGTGCACCAGCGCCACCTTGGACGCGTCGCGCGCCACGCTGAACATGCTCTCGCCGAAGAACACGCCGCCGAGCGACACGCCGTACAGCCCGCCGACCAACGCGCCGTGCAGCCGGCACTCCACCGAGTGCGCGCAGCCCCGCCGGTGCAGATCGCCGAACAGCCGCTCGATGTCGGCGTTGATCCAGGTGTCCTCCCGCCCCGGCGCCGCCGCAGCGCAGCCGGCGACCACGGCCGCGAACGTCTGGTTGCTGGTGACCCGGTAAGGGCCGGACAGCACGGTCCGCAGCAGCCGTTTCGGCAGATGGAAGCCGTCCAGCGGCAGCACGCCGCGCAGCTCCGGGTCGAGCCAGTAGAGCCTCGCGCCGCGCCGAGTCTCCGCCATGGGAAACAGGCCGGCCCGGTAGGCCCGCATCAGCAGCTCAGGTGTCACTTCGATCGTTCTGCGCGACATGGTCTGATCGTGGCCCGCCTGGATGGGATCTGCCAATATCTTATCACGTCCGATTGTGCTGCGGGTTCCGAAGTATAGTCGTCTCAAACGCTGGACACGAAGCGCTCCAACCAATGGATCGTGTAGTCCCCGGCCACGAACTCCGGCGCGTCCATGATGCGGCGGTGCAGCGGCAGCGTCGTCTTGATGCCCTGGATGGCGAACTCGCCCAGCGCGCGGCGCATGCGGGCGATCGCCTCCGGCCGAGTCGGCGCGTGCACGATCAGTTTGGCGACCATGCTGTCGTAATACGGCGGCACGACGTAGCCGGCATACAGCGCGCTATCGACCCGCACGCCCAGGCCGCCCGGCGCATGGAACACATCGACGCGGCCCGGCGTCGGCATGAAGGTCTCCGGGTCCTCGGCCGTCACCCGGCACTCGATCGCATGGCCGCGGAACTCGACGTCCGATTGCTCGTAGCCCAGGGCCTGCCCCGCCGCGACACGGAGCTGCTCGCGCACCAGATCGACGCCGCAGACCATCTCGGTGACGGGGTGCTCGACCTGCAGCCGGGTGTTCATCTCGATGAAGGCGAACTGGCCGTCCTGATACAGGAACTCCAGCGTGCCGGCATTGCGGTAGCCCAGTTTCCGCAGCCCAGCCGTCACCACGGCGCCGAGGCTGTCACGCTCAGCGGAGGTGAGCGCCGGGGAGCCGGCCTCCTCAAGCAGCTTCTGGTGCCGGCGCTGCAGGCTGCAGTCGCGCTCGCCAAAATGCACGACGCTGCCGTGGGCGTCCGCCATCACCTGCAGCTCGATATGCCGCGGCCGGTCGAGGTATTTTTCGATATAGACCGCGTCGTCGCCGAACGCGGTGCGGGCCTCGGTGCGCGCCACCGTCCAGGCTTCCTCCAGCTCGTCCGCCGCCTGCGCCACCTTCATGCCGCGCCCGCCGCCGCCCGCCGCCGCCTTGACCAGCAACGGATAGCCGATCCGATCTGCCACCGCGCGCGCCTGATCGAGGTCCAGGACCGCGCCGTCCGACCCCGGAACCAGCGGCACGCCCAGCGACGCCATCGCCGCCTTGGCCGCGATCTTGTCGCCCATCATGCGGATATGCGCCGGCGACGGGCCGATGAAGGTCATGCCGTGCGCCTCCACCATTTCGGCGAACTTCGCGTTCTCCGACAGGAAGCCGTAGCCTGGGTGGATCGCGTCCGCCCCGGTGACCGCGGCGGCGGACAGGATCGCCGGCATGTTCAGGTAGCTCTCGCGCGCCGAGGGGGGCCCGATGCACACGCTCTCATCCGCCAGCCGCACGTGCATGGCGTCGGTGTCGGCCGTGGAATGCACCGCGACGGTCGGGATGCCCAGCTCGCGGCAGGCGCGCTGGATGCGCAGCGCGATCTCGCCGCGGTTGGCGATCAGGACCTTTTGGAACACTACTCGATGACCAGCAGCGGCTGGGCATATTCCACCGGCTCGCCGCTGGCGATGAGAATGCGGGTGACGGTGCCGGCGTGTGGCGCCTTGATCTGGTTGAAGGTCTTCATCGCCTCGATCAGCAGCACCGTCTGCCCGGCGGCGACCGCTCGGCCGACGGCGATGAACGGCGTGGCGCCGGGCTCGGGCGCCAGATAGGCGATGCCGACCATCGGGCTCATCACGGCGCCGGCCGGGATCGCCTCCTCGGCGGCTGCGGCGACCGCCACGATGGGGGCTGCGATCGGCGCCAGCGTCGGCGTGGCTGCGTGGGCCGCCTGCGGCGCCGCCCGCACCAGGCGGATGCGGCGGTCGCCCTCCACCAGCTCGATCTCGGTCAGCGCCGTCTCGCGCAGGATGGTGGCGAGCGTGCGGATGCTCTCGGGGTCGAACAGCATGCCGCTCATTGTCGGGTCCTCAAAGCGCGTCCTCCAGCAGCCCGGCCATAGCCTGCAGCGCCAGCGCATAGCCGCGCACGCCGAGCCCGGCGATCACGCCGACCGCCGCCTTCGAGACATACGAGTGCTGGCGGAATTCCTCACGCCGATGAATGTTGGTGATGTGTACTTCGATCACCGGCAGGTCCACGGCCAGCAGGGCGTCCATCAGTGCGATCGAGGTCGTGGTGTATCCGGCCGGGTTGATGACGATGCCCTGGGCGCGGGTCCGGCTCTCCTGCACCCACGAGACCAGCTCGCCCTCAAGGTTGCTCTGGCGGAAGTCGATGGCGAGGTCGAGGCCGTCGGCGATTTCAGCGCAGAGCTGCTCCACGTCGTCGAGCGTCGCCGCGCCATACAGCTCCGGCTGGCGCAGGCCGAGCATGTTCATGTTGGGACCGTTCAGCACGACGATCAGGGGGCGGGATGCGGCGGGTACGCTCGACATGGGCGCGCGCCTATCACGTCGCGCCCTGTCAGTCCATCACGGCTAGAATTAAGAACCCGCTCGCGTCTTACTCGATGTGGCGCGCCTCGCCATGCTTGCGGATGAGCTGATCCAACCGATCTGCGCCGGACTCAACGCCTTCATCGCCTTTAAAGCGGGAGAACTCGACATGCCCGTCCTCGAACACATCGATCTCCAGCCGCTCACCGACGACGGTCACGGTAATCATCACGGTGTCATTACGGTGACGATCAACCCGATACCAAAGACCTTGCCCATCGAGCAGGCGCAGAATGCGATACAGCGTATGGCTCAAAGCAGTGCTCCCCTGTCACTCACGGCCAGCAGCTCCGTGGCAGGGTCCGGGTTGCTGCTGACCGTCACTTGCCGAACCCTTGTTCTGCATGCGCCTGGCCGTCTCTAGCACACGAACCATTCCGGCAAGCTGGATGACAACGCCGCCCCTCATGCCAGCCCCGCCCCCACGCTCGCTTGTCCCGCGCCGCTGGCTTCCACATATTGCCGGCATGGTGGACATATCCGTAAACGGCGAGCCTCGCGCCATCCCGCCGGGGCACACCGTGGCCGCGCTGCTCAACTCGCTCGGGCTTGATCCCCGCAAGGTCGCCGTTGAGCGCAACGAGGCCATTGTCGTCCGCTCGCAGTACGACGCGACTGCGCTGGACGCCGGCGACCAGATCGAGATCGTGCACTTCATTGGAGGCGGTTAGCATGGATACCCTAATCCCGGTTGAAGACGCCCAGCTTGGCGAGGACACGTGGACCGTGGCGGGCCGGCAGTTCCACTCGCGTCTTGTCGTCGGCACTGGGAAATATAAAAGCCTGGAGGAGACCGCGGCGGCGATCGAGGCGTCGGGGGCCGAGATGGTAACGGTCGCGGTGCGCCGGGTGAACCTGTCGGACCGCAACGCGCCGATGCTGCAGGACCACGTGGACCCCGCGCGCTACACCTATCTGCCCAACACCGCCGGCTGCCACACGGCCAACGACGCCGTCCGTACGTTGCGCCTGGCGCGGGAGGCCGGCGGCTGGAACCTGGTGAAGCTTGAGGTGCTGGGCCCGCCGCCGCACCTCTATCCCGACATGCCCGCGACGTTCGAGGCGGCGGAGGCGCTGATCCGCGACGGGTTCGAGGTGATGGTATACTGCGCCGACGACCCGATCGCCGCGAAACGGCTTGAGGAGATGGGCTGCGTGGCCGTCATGCCGCTGGGGGCGCCGATCGGCTCCGGCCTCGGGCTGCAGAACCCGGCCATGCTCTCGATGATCATTGAGCAGGCCCGCGTGCCCGTGCTGGTCGATGCGGGCGTCGGCACGGCTTCGGACGCCGCCATCGCCATGGAGATCGGCTGCGACGCGGTGCTGCTGAACTCCGCCATCGCGCATGCGCAGGACCCGGTGCGGATGGCGCGGGCGATGAAGGCGGCGGTGGAGGCTGGCCGGCACGCGCGGCTCGCCGGACGGATGCCACGCCGGATGGGTGCGGATCCGAGCAGCCCATTGGCCGGTTTAATTCGCTGAATTCGGCTTTGCGGCGCCGGGGCGTTCAGGCCTCGGTCCTGCAGTTCGAGTTGTCGATCGGCGATCCATCAATATTTGGCCCGTTTTAGCCAGTATTTCAGGTCTTCAGTAACGCCGGTGGTTAACCGAGACCAGATTGCATCAGTCCAGAGCAGTCGTTACAATAAGTTTAGAAAGGTGAGACTAGGGATATTGGCCAAATCTGAGGCGGGAACAATGGATTTGACAGGCCGGTCAGCGAGTGAGACTGTCCGAATGTATGTTCCTACTGGTTGATCTTTGGCGCGATATGGGTTGAATGCCCTTTGCACAACTCAGCGAGGCCATGGATGATCAAGCCAACTGTCCGATTCCTGCCCAGCGTGATCGCGTCGGTCATGCTGCTGACCGGCCCGGCAAAGGTCGAGGCGGCGTCGCCGGATCGGCATAAAACTGGCGGCTGGAGAGAAAGCGGCCAAGCGTCATGGTACGGCAGCTGGCATCAGGGCCGCCGCACCAGCAGCGGAGAACCGTTTGATCAGAATGCCATGACCGCCGCGCACGCTGACCTGCCGCTCGGCAGCCGCGTCCGCGTCACCTCAAAGGATACCGGCAAGAGCGTGGTCGTCACCATCAACGACCGCCAGCCGCCGAAGCCGCTGCGCGTCATCGATCTGTCCCGCGGCGCCGCCGCCCGGATCGGCCTGGTTGACCAGGGAATTGGTATGGTGGTGCTGGCGACCGTTGGCGCGGTGCCTGAGGAGGTTGCCGAGGCGCCGGATGATCGCGTCGGCCGTAGTGCCCCGGTCAGTCTTCGGCAATATGATCGGCGACATACGCACCACGCGCGCCCATAGGCCGCGGCGGTCCGTCCGTACTGTCGCGCGAGGTCTGCAGCTCCAGCTCGGCATTCAGCTCGGCGCCGAGCAGCACGGCATAGACAGTGACGAAGAACCACATCATCACGGCAACCACCGTGCCGAGCGGTCCATACATCGCGTCGTAGGTGGCGAACTGCCCCACGTAGAACGAGAACAGCGCCGACACGATCACCCACAGCACCGTCGCCACCACCGAGCCCGGCGTCACCCAGCGCCAGCGCGGCCGCTCACGCGACGGGCCGTAGCGGTATAGCAGCGACAGGCCGATCAGCAGCGCCAGCACCAGCAGCGCGAAGCTCGCGATGCGGATCAGCGCCGTCTGGTGCGCAGCGATGCCCAGCCCGGCCAAGAGGGGTGGCAGTCCGACCAGCAGCGACAGCCCGATCACCGTGCTCAGGATCGCGACCAGGGTGATGGCGAACGACCTGAGCTGGAACTGCAGGAAACTGCGTCGCTCCCGCTCCTCATAGGCAAGGTTGAGCGCCGCGATGATCGACTTGGTGCCGGTCGCCGAGCTCCATAGCGTCACGGCGGTGTTGAACAGCAGATGCAGCCCGAGCGAGGCTGGCGGCCGGCTGACCAGCATGTGCACGCGATCGGAGATCAACGTCCAGGCGGACGGCGGCAGCAGGTTGCGCAGCACTTCGAGCTGCGGCTCGACGGTGGCGGGGTCTTGCAGCAGGCCGTAGATCGAGATCAGCATCGAGATCGCCGGGAACAGCGCGAGGGTCGCGTAGAACGCGCAGCCGGCGGCGACGAGCGAGACGCGGTCGGTCAGCATCTCAATGAACACCCGGCGCAGCACCGCCTTCCAGCCATCCCATGGAATGTCGGCCGGCGTCTCCGCATGGCGGCCGAGCGCTACGGCGCAGGGTTCGAGCACGATACGCACCGATTCCGCGCCGGGTCCGGCGGCGTCATGGCGCGGGTCGGCGGAGGCCGGGGTGCCGAGGGCCAAAGCGGACGCGGGAGGGGCGGCCTCCGCCACTGCGTCGGGCAACGGATCAGATGGGGATTCTCTGGGCTTCATTCCTGAAATACCTCAATGAAAGCAGTCCGTTGTATCAGGAACATGAGCTGCTGCGTTCGGCTAGAAAGCCTAACGCTTCCTAACCTGTAAAGCGCGATCAGATTAATCGAAGCGTAGGCGGAATTTTCTCTTGCACAGGGGGGAGTGTGGTCCTATTTCCGCGTCCACGCAGCAACGCACGTGCCTCTGGCCCTTGGGGTTACGCAACGACGTCAAGCGTTCTGGCACTACTCGATTTCGCTAGTTCGTTCGACCGTTCCGTCAACCCGCCTGCCGGCATTGCCTGGCGGGCACGCCCCCGCATCACCGGGGCGTCCGACCCTGGAGACTAGGCGCGATGACCCCTAAGATCGCAGCGTACCTTGCTGACCATCTGCCCGCCACCCCCTGTCTCGTGCTCGACGTCGATCGGGTCGAGCAGAACTACCGCACGTTGCTGAGCGCCCTGCCGCTCGCGCGCGTCTATTACGCCGTGAAGGCCAACCCAGCCGCGCCGATCCTTGAGCGCCTGGTCGGCCTCGGCAGCAGCTTCGACGCTGCCTCGTTCGAGGAGATCGAGTTCTGCCTCGCCGCTGGGGCAGCACCCGCCGCCATCAGCTACGGCAATACCATCAAGAAGGTGTCCGCCATCCAGCGCGCCCACGCCGCCGGGGTGGGCATGTTCGCCTTCGACAGCATCGAGGAGCTGGAGAAGCTGGCCGAGCACGCGCCCGGCGCCCGCGTGTATTGCCGCCTGCTGGTGCAGAACGACGGCGCCGAGTGGCCGCTGTCCCGCAAGTTCGGCACCACAGTCGAGACGGCGCGCGAGCTGATGATTCGCGCCGGCGAGTTGGGCCTCGATCCATACGGCCTATCGTTCCACGTCGGCAGCCAGCAGACCACGACCGGCAGCTATGAGACGGCGATCGGCCGCGTCGCCATGCTGTTCACCGATTTGGCGCAGGCCGGCGTGAAGCTGCGCATGGTGAACCTCGGCGGCGGCTACCCAGTGCGCTACCGCGATGAGATCCCCGGTATCGATCGCTTTGCCGACGCGATCATGCACGCGATGACGCAGCATTTCGGCAATGACCTGCCGGAGATTCTGATTGAGCCCGGCCGTTTCCTGGTCGGCGACGCCGGGGTGGTGAGTGCCGAGGTCGTGCTGGTCTGTCACAAGGCGAAGGACGACCCGGTGCGCTGGGTGTATCTCGACATCGGGCGTTTTGGCGGGCTGGCGGAGACCGAGGGAGAGTCGATCAAGTATCGTTTCACGACTGGTCACGATGGGTCTGAGACAGGGCCGGTGGCGATCGCTGGGCCGACCTGCGACGGTGCGGATATCCTATATGAGCGCGCCAACTACCGCCTGCCGCTGGCATTGCGATCTGGTGACCGTGTGCAGCTTCAGTCCACCGGCGCCTATGTTACGACGTATGCGAGCCAGCGCTTCAACGGTTTTGCCCCGTTGGCTGAGTACTATATTTAACGGACGTGTTAAAATTCCGTGATTGAGACGGTCGTTTGGCGTCGCAAATATTGAACTTGCTTCGCCCGACGATATTCGTTATATTCATGGTATATGTAACCATAGGCGATCACCTTCGTGACGGACCGAGAGGACTTCCCGACGTCCGACCCATTGGGGGTGATTGCGGCGTTACGGCTTGAAGTCGCGCAATTGCGTGAATCGGTTCACGTACGCGATGAATTTATCTCTATCGCCGCGCACGAGCTGCGCAACCCGATGACGCCGCTACTGATGACCGTGCAGTCAATGCGGCGCATGGCGGAACGGGAACCGGAGATACCGGAGCAGCTCCTGACCGGCCTGGTTCGGCTGGACCGCGTCGTGCTGCACTACATCAATCGCTGCAACTCGCTGCTCGACATCTCCCGCCTGTCATCCGATCGGTTCCGCATCGAATGGGCTGAGGTTGACCTCGCGGCGCTGGTGCGCAGCACGGTTGAGGAGCTGCTGCCCTATGCCGAGCGGGCCGGGTCAACGATTGACCTCGCGGCGCCCAAGATCCTGCTTGGCGTCTGGGATGAGCTCGCGGTACGGCAGATCGCTGAGAACCTGCTGTCGAACGCCATCAAATACGGCGCTGGCCATCCCATCATTGTGTCGTTGACTATCGAACAGGAAAGCGAAAACCGGGAATCGACCCTGCTGGAGGTCCGCGACCTGGGCATTGGCATCAGTGCCGCGGACCAGGCCCGCATCTTTGCCCCATTCGAGCGCGCCGTGACCCGGCAGCAGCAGCCCGGCTTCGGCCTTGGCCTCTGGGTGGTTGGCCGCCTCGTTGCAGCACTAGGCGGCACGGTTCAAGTTTTCAGTGATTCTGGCCAGGGCTCAATTTTCAGCGTGCGGCTTCCGAGGGATCAAGCTACAAGGCCCGGATGACTTGTTTCGCTTAGTGTGAGGATGCATTGCCAGACCGAACTTCCAGCGGCATCGACGGGCTTGATAAAATTTTGGCCGGCGGATTCATTGCCGGCGGCATCACCATCGTCCAGGGCCGGCCCGGCACCGGCAAAACGATCCTCGGCAATCAGATGTGCTTTAACCACGCCCAGGCCGGCGGACGCGCTCTGTACGTCACACTATTGGCCGAAAGCCATTCCCGCATGCTCATGCATCTGCGCGGCTTGGCCTTCTTCGATGCATCCGCGATCCCCGATCGATTGTATTACGTCAGCGCCTTTTCCGTGCTTGAGGCAGACGGGCTTCGCGGCCTAATAACCTTGCTCCGACGCGAAATTCGGGCGCATAATGCAACCATGCTGATACTAGACGGGTTGATTGCTGCCGAGACTACCGCTATCTCCGACCTTCAATTTAAGAAATTCATCCATGAGTTGCAAATACAGGCGACGGTCGCGAATTGCACCATGTTCCTGATGACCAGCGCCGGCGATGCCGAAGTCTCGGCCGAGCACACCATGGTCGATTGCGTGATCGACATGCGGAGCCGCCTCCACGGCTGGCGGTCCGAACGCGACCTCGAAGTGCTGAAGCGCCGAGGGGCCGGCTACCTGCTCGGCCGGCATGCTCTCGTCATCAACGACGCAGGGATCGAGCTGCATCCCCGGTTCGAGATGACGCAGACGAGGCCGCTCGGCACCGCCCGACCGTGCGGCGAGCGGCTGTCCTCCGGCCTTCCGCAGCTCGACCGAATGTTTGGCGGCGGCGTCCCGGAGCGCTCGGTGACCATGCTGGAAGGTCCGCCCGGCGCTGGCAAGACGACGCTCGGCATGCACTTCCTCGGCCCGTGCAGCGCCGCGGAGCCCGGACTGCTGTTCACCACCGCCGACAGCCCGGAAGCCCTGCTTGCCAAGGCGCGCATCCTCGACCTGCCGGTTGCGCGTTTGATCGAGGCCGGCCATGTCGAGGTGGTCTGGCAGTCCAGCACCGAAGGGCTGCTCGACGCTGCGTTCCATCGCCTGATGCATTCGGTGCGAAGAATTGGCGCGCGGCGGCTCTGCATCGACAGCCTGGCGGGACTGCTGCAGCTGGCGCCCGACCGCACCCGGCTCCCGGCCGTCTTCGCCGCCCTGTTGCACGAACTGCGCACCCTGGACGTCACCAGCCTATTCACCTCTGAGGTCGAGGATAGCCCGGGCCAGCCCGGCTCGCTGTCCGCGCCCGGGGTGCCGCACGGCAACCTGGCCAGCGTCGCCGACAACATCGTCACCCTGCAACTGGCCGAGCGACGGTCGTCGATGGTGCGGCTCATCGCCGTCTTCAAAGCGCGCAACGCACCGATCGATCCACGGCCCCACCTTTATCAGATTGCCGGCAACGGCATCACCATCAGCGACATGCCCGGCCGCTCGGAGGCGTCGCCATTCGGTTTCGCACCCGGCTCGACCCAATCCGAGACTTGACGGAGTGCGGACGGTGCTCGTCGTCGATGATGAATTCGGAGTGGCCGAGGTGCTCGACGCCATCCTGACCGACGAGGGCTTCCGTGTCGTAACCGCGACGAACGGACGCCAGGCGCTGGCCCGCATCGCCGAGCAGCGGCCAGATCTGGTGCTGCTGGACTACGTGATGCCAATCCTCGACGGCGTCGGCGTGCTGCATGCGCTCGCGGCCGATCCCAGCGCCGATGATCTGCCGGTCGTGGTGATGAGCGCCCTGCCGGAGGAGGCCATCTCCGGCGCGACCAATCGCTACAAGGCGTTCCTGCGCAAGCCGTTCCGCATCAGGACGGTCCTGGCCGCAATTGAGACGGCGATGCCGGCCCATAAGCACTGATTCGGCGGTGCAGATGACGCTAGATGATTTGACCGCCCAAGTGCCCGACGGCGCATTGCTCGCGCTCCCGCCGGACAACTCGCTGTCGCCCGGCGCCTTCGCCCGTGCGCTGGTGCGCCGCAGCATGGGCGTCCGAGGCGTGCGCGGCCTGCGGCTGCTCGGCGTGCCAGTCTCCGGCTACGCGACCGATCTGCTGATCGGCGCCGGGTGCGTGGCGCAGCTGCAGACCAGCGCGGTGACGCTGGGCGAGGCCGGCACGGCGCCCCGCTTCTGCGCCGCGCTGGCTGATGGCTCGATCGAGCTGCTGGACGCCACCTGCCCGGCGATCCACACGATGCTGCAGGCCGCCGAGAAGGGCGTGCCGTTCCTGCCGCTGCGGGGCTTGCTGGGCAGCGACGTGCTGACGCACCGGCCGCATTGGCGCGTCATGCAGAACCCGTTCAGCAACGCTGCGGACCTGATCGTGCTGCTGCCCGCGCTCGCGCCCGACATCGCCGCCTTCCACGCCGTGCTGGCCGACGCGCACGGCAACGTCTGGGTCGGGCGGCGGCGGGAGCTCGCGACTTTGGCGCATGCGGCGCGCCGGGTGTTTGTGACGGTGGAGCGCGTCGTGCCGGGCAACCTGCTGGACGACGAGCGGCTGGCGCCTGGCACAATCAGCGCGACCTACATCGAGGCCGTCGCAGTGGCGGCGCACGGCGCCTGGCCGTCGGCGCTGCTGGACGAGTATCCCGCCGACGCCGCGCATCTGCGCGAGTATGCAAGCGCCGCCCGCACCGCGGACGGGTTCCGCGACTATCTCGAGCGCCACGTGCTGGCCCCGGCCCACGCTGCGTGATCCAGCCCGAGGAGCGCCTGGCCGCCGCCATCGCCAGCCTGATCCTCGACCCCGCGGCACCGCCCGCCCGCCACATCGCCGTAGGCGCCGCGAGCCCGGTCCCCGCCGCCGCCTGCTGGCTGGTGCGCCTCATGGGTCACCCGGTGCGCCTGTCACTGCTGCACCGGCGCGAGGGCAACCCGTTCACCGAGGGTTCACGCGAGCTGTTCGACCTCGCGGGACAGGGGCGCATCGACCTGTTCTTCCTGGGCGGCGGTCAGATCGATGGCCAGGCGAACCTCAACCTGATCGGCACCGGCGAGTGGCCCGGCCGGACTGTCCGTTTCCCCGGCAGCTTCGGCTCGGCGTTCATGTATCTGATGGTCCCCCGCACGATCCTGTTCCGCGAGGAGCATAGCCTTCGCGTCTTGGTGCCGCAGGTGGACGCCGTCAGCGCGCCGGGCGTGTCGCCGCCGGGCCATTTCCGGCGCGGCACGGCGCAGGCGCTGGTCACCGGACGCTGCGTGTTCCGCTTCGACCCTGCCGCCGCCCGGTTCCGCCTGGCCTCGCTGCATCCCGGGGAGACCGCCAACAGCGTCCGCGCCGCGACCGGCTTCGATTATGACGGGGATGATTATGAGAAGGATGGGGCGCCGCCCACTGCCGACCCCACGCCCGATCAGCTCGCCTTGCTGCGTGGCCCCGTCTGTGCCGAAATGCTCGACACCTACCCGGAGTTCTGCGCCCGGGTCTGGCGGAGGTCGGCATGATGGACGGCGGAGCGGCTGCAACCCAGGGTAAAGGCCTCGCCGCCTCGCCCGGCGCCCTGGCTGGGCTGCGCGTGGTGGACCTGACCCGCGTGCTGGGCGGGCCGTACTGCACCATGATCCTGGCCGATCACGGCGCCGAGGTGGTGAAGGTCGAGCCGCCGCAGGGCGACGAGGTCCGCGACTGGGGCCCGCCCTTCCTCGAGCAGGACTCGGGCGAGCGGGACGCCAGCTATTTCATCGGCGTGAACCGCAACAAGCGCAGCGTCGCGCTCGACTTGGCCAAGCCCGCCGGCCGCGCCGTGCTGCTGCGCCTGATCGAGACCGCCGACATCCTGATCGAGAATTTCAAGCCGGGCACCATGGAGCGTTGGGGCCTGGGCTACGAGGCCGACCTAGCGCCACGCTTCCCCGCGCTGATCCATTGCCGCGTTTCCGGTTTCGGCGCCGACGGGCCGCTGGGCGGGTTGCCCGGCTACGACGCGATCCTGCAGGCGATGACGGGGTTGATGAGCGTGAACGGCGATCCATCGACCGGGCCGCTGCGGCTCGGCACCCCGGTGGTCG
>JANXVC010000258.1 GCA_025351925.1 Rhodospirillales bacterium
CGCGGAACATGCTCATGCGGGCCGCTGCGGTCAAGCCTGGCGTGCGCCGCACTCGACTTAACGCGCTGCCCTGTCAAACTTCGGCCGCGGCAGGCGCGCGGTGGCGTAGGCGGTGGGATGGTCCAGCAGATAGCGCGCCGCGACCAAATCGGTGTCGCGGCCCTCGGCAGCCGGGCAGGCGTTGCGTATCGCGATGATCTCGGCGCTGGGCAGCGGCGCGCGGGCGGCACGATGGCGGGCGAGCGCCTCCGCCAGGCGCTGCCGACCATGATCCAGGCTGGCGAGCTGCTGCATGGTCGTGTCCGGACCTTGGCTGGTGCAGACCTGCGGCAGCACGCCCAGGCCTTGTATGGGCCAGCCCAGCGGCGCCAGCACGCGGCTCCACGTGACAAAAAGCTCCCCGCCGTCGGGCAGCTTTGCAATGGTCTGCACCAAGCCTTTGCCCAGCGTAGAACTGCCGACGACGACAGCGCGGCCCCGGTCGGCCAGCGCTGCGGCCATGATCTCGGCGGCGCTCGCCGAGCGGCCGTCAACCAGCACGACAAGCGGGGTTCCTTTGGTAGCGTCCCGGGCGGCAGCGCGCCATTCATGCGCAGCACCCGGGTTGCGTCCGGCGGTGATCGCCACCGGCCCTGCATCGAGCATTAGGCTGGTTGCGGCGACCGCCTGCCGCAGCAGGCCGCCGCGGTTGCCGCGCAGGTCGAGCACGACACCGCGCAGACGCCGAGCCGCTGATGCCTGGCCGATGAACCGCTCGAACTCCTGCGCCAGCCGCCGGTCCGTGTCGCGGCTGAACCCGGCGATGCGGACCAGCAGCAGATCGCCGGCCTGCTGGGCGAATACCGTCTCGGGGGTGACCACCGCCCGTTCGATCTCGACCACCTGCGTGCTGCCGTTGCGCCGCCGCAAAGTGATGCTGACGTCGGTGCCGTCAACCCCAGCGATCCAGGACATGACGGTGGCCAGGCTCTCGTTGCGCGTTGACTGGTCGTCCACGGCCAGCACAGTGTCGCCCTGAACGATGCCGGCCTCGGCACCCGGCCCGTCGGAATTCACGCTCTGAACGACGAACGCCCGGCCAATCTTTGCCAGTACCAGCCCAACCCCGGCCGCACCGGACCGGCGCGCACGGTCGATGTCCGCAGCGCCAGGCGGCACGTAGCGGGAGTACGGATCGAGGTGATTGAACAGTTCATCGAAAAAGCTGGTGATCAGCGCCTGGGATCCAGCGTCTCGCACGACCTCCGAGACGTCCCAGGCGGCGGACATCAGATCCGCCCCAGTACGGCCCCATACATCCGCGGTGGGCGCGGTTGGAATGGCGCATTGATAAACGCTGCGGCTGGCCTGCCGTAGATCGAGGGTGGCACCGCGCTCCTCGACCGTTAGGCCGGCATCGAGCGACGTGATGCCGCGCAGGCCCCAGAGCGCAAGCTGCTGTATCGACACCGGCTCTAGGGTGCGGGGCGCCATAAACTCGAACGACGCGGTCAGCACGGAGGCGGCAAGGCTGTCCTGGAAACCGGGGCGCTCGGGCATTCGGGGCTGCGCCGAGACCGGGCTTGCCAACAGCAGCGCGATCAGGAAGAGCGCTGACCTCATCCGCGTCGGGACCGGCGCTCCCCAGCGGCACCACGCAGCGGCGATTTCGGTTCGGACGGCGCTGCGCGGGCGGGCGACACCATCTGGAACAGCAATCCGCCGGTGACCGGGCTCGCCTCCGACAGACGCACCTCGACATCCTGGGCGAGGTGGTAGGTCATGCGGGTGCGGCGGCCGGACAGCGACTGGGTGCCTTCGTCATAGAGCCAGTAGTCGTCGGGCAACGCTGACATGGGGATCAGCCCGCTCGCCCCAGAGTCCGAGAGGGTCACAAAAAGGCCGAAACGCTGCACGCCGGAGATGCGGGCCGCGAACACGGCGCCGACCTTATCAGCCATATAGGCGGCGAGGTAGCGGTCAATGGCCTCGCGCTCCGCAAGCGCAGCGCGGCGTTCCGTGGCGCTGATGTGCTCGGCCGTATCGGGGAAGCGCGCCGCCTCGTCTGGGTCGAGGCCGCCCACGCCAAGCTTCAATCCGCTCACCAAAGCCCGGTGCACCAGCAGGTCGGCGTAGCGCCGGATTGGGCTGGTAAAGTGGGCGTAGCGCGGCAGGCTGAGGCCGAAATGGCCGATGTTGTCCGGGCTGTAGGCCGCCTGCGACTGGCTGCGCAGGATGACCTCGTTGACCAGCGGCGCCTGCTCGGTGCCAGTGACCTTCTGCAGCACCCGGTCGAGGTCGCGCGGATGCAGGTCGTTGCCGGGTGCGAGGCTGATGCCCATGCCGTGCAGGAACACGCGCAACGCCTCAAGCTTTTCCTCGGACGGCGGCGCGTGCACGCGATACATGCAGGGCAAGTGCCGCGCCTCCAGCTCCTCGGCGGCAGCCACGTTGGCGAGGACCATGAACTCCTCGATCAGCCTGTGGCTGTCGAGCCGTGGGCGGGGCGCGACGGACACCACCCGGCCCTCGTCAAGCACGACTTTGCGCTCAGGCAAATCGAGGTCGAGCGTGCCGCGGGCCTGACGGGCGCCGAGCAGCGCGCGAAATGCGGCATACAAAGGCGGGATGACGCCCGAGAGGCCGAGATTCTGCCCTGTGTCATGCGCGTCCTGCACCTCGGTATAGGTCAGCCGGGCGGCGCTGCGCATCAGGCCGCGGCCGAAGCGGTGCGCGGTCTTCCGGCCGGACGCATCGATCCGCATCTCGGTGAACAGGCAGCCGCGGTCCTCTTGCGGGCGCAGGCTGCACCAGCCGTTGGACAGCGCCTCCGGCAGCATCGGCACCACCCGGTCCGGGAAGTACACGCTGTTGCCGCGGGTCCAGGCAGCGCGGTCGAGCGGCGCGCCGGGGCGCACGTAATGGGCGACGTCGGCGATGGCGACGATCAGGCGGAACCCATCGCCGTCCGGTTCGGCAAACACCGCGTCGTCGAAGTCGCGCGCGTCCTCGCCATCGATGGTGACCAGCGGCACCTCGCGCAGGTCTTCGCGCTTGCCCAGCGGCACGGCCCGGGCACGGGCGGCGTCGTGCAATGCCTCCTCGGAGAAATCCTGCGGGATGTCATGTCCGTGGATGCAGATCAGGCTGACGGCGCGGGCGTCGCCCATGCGGCCCAGGCGCTCGGTGATGCGCGCGGGCTTGAGGCCGAGACCAGCGTGCGGCAATGGGCTGGCGACGACGATCTCGCCGGTTTCGGCGTCGCCGGCCTCGCCGTTTGGGATCAGCCATTCGGCCTTGGCTCGGCGGTCGGTCGGCACCAGGCGATTCGGCGCGCGGAACACGCCCAGGATGCGGCCGGGCTCATCCGAGAGGCGCTTCAGGGTGCGGCCTTCGTATTTGCCGGGGCCAATTGGGCTGAGGCGGGCCAGCACCCGCTCGCCCGGCGCCAGGGCCGGGTTGCCGCGGCGTTCCGGCGACATCAGCACCATGGGCGGCGGTCCATCGCCGGTCCAATCGACCGGGCGGGCCACTGCGTCGCCATCGCGGTCGGTGCCGGTGACGCGCACCACCATTTGGTCCGGTAGGCGGCCTGGCGGGCTGAAACGGCGATGTCCGGCTGGTGCGATGGCGCCCTCCTTGGCAAGTTCTCGTAACAAAGCGCGCAACGGGGCGCGTAGTTCAGGGCCGATGCGGAATTCCCGGGAGATCTCGCGCTTGCCGACCCGCCCGGGAGCGTTGCGGATGAACAAGCGCACGACGTCCCGCGACGGCAGCACACCCGGCTCTGGCACGGCCCGCGGACGCCGTGCCATCTCAGCTCGCTTTGCGGGCAGTCCCCGTCCGGGGAGGCGCCTGGGCCGCAGAGGTTTTCAACGTCGGCTTTTTGGCAAGCTTCTTGACTGTTTTTTTGGTCGCGGGCCGCTTCGCTCCGTTGGTTTTTGCCAGTGCTGTCTTTGCGGCCTTCGGTGCCTTGGCCGAACTGGCCTTCTTCGTTTTCGCGCCAACCTTCGCTTTCGCGCCAACCTTCGCCTTCAGCACCTTGCCCTTCTCCGCGAGCAGGGCGACCGCATCCTCCAGGGTCAGGTCTTCCATCGCGACCTCGCGCGGCAAATTGGCGACGCGCAGGCCGTGCTGGGCATAGGGACCAAACCGCCCCTTGCGCACCATCACCGCCTCCTTGTCGGTGGGGTGCAGACCCAGTGACCGCACGCTGTCGAGCTTCTTTGCCATCACGTCCACGGCGCGGTTGAGCCCAACCGACAGCACGTCGTCGTCCTTGTCGAGCGACGCATAAATGCTGCCCATGCGAATGAATGGGCCGAACCGTCCGATGCCGGCCTCTAGCGGCTCCTGCCGGTCTGGGTGGATGCCGACCAGCCGCGGCAGCGACAGCAGTCCCAACGCCTGCTCCAGAGTCAGCTGATCGCCCTCGACGCCTTTGGGCAGCGAGGTGCGGCGCGGCTTGTATTTCTTGTCCTCGGGGTTCGCCTCGCCCTGCTGCACGTATAGGCCGTAGGGACCGCGCCGCACCGTTACCGCCTCGCCGGTATCCGGATGGTGACCGAGCTCGCGCATGCCCTCTTTCAGGGTCTCGCCGCCGTCTTCCCCACCGTCCATGGCGAGCCGCCGGGTGTACTGGCAGCCCGGATAGTTGGAACAACCGATGAAGCTGCCGTGCCGCCCCAGTTTCAGTCCCAGCCGACCGGCATGACACGCCGGGCACAGCCGCGGATCGGTGCCGTCGGGGCGCGTCGGAAAGAAGTGCTGGCCCAAATCCTGGTCCAGCGCATCGATGACATCGCTGATTTTCAGGTCGCGGGTCTGTTCGACGGCGCGGGAGAAATGCTCCCAGAACGCCTGCATGACGGCGCGCCACTCCGCCCGGCCGCCGGAGATGTCGTCCAGCTGCTCCTCGAGCGAGGCGGTGAAGTTGCTGTCCACGTAGCGCTCGAAGAAGCTCGTGAGGAACGCGGTGACCAGCCGGCCGCGGTCCTCCGGCACGAAGCGCTTGTTCTCCAGGCGTACGTAGTTGCGATCGCGCAGCACTGTCAGGATCGAGGCGTAGGTGGACGGCCGGCCGATGCCCAGCTCCTCCATTTTCTTGACCAGGCTCGCCTCCGAATAGCGCGGCGGCGGCTGGGTGAAGTGCTGGTCGGCGCTGACGTTGCCGCGGGTCAGCGGATCGCGCTCCTGCATCGGCGGCAGCATCCGGCTCTCATCGACGGCGTGGCCCTCGGGGGCGTCGTCCACGTCCTCCCGATAAAGCTTTAAGAAGCCGTCGAATGCGACGATGGAGCCGGTCGCGCGCAGCCGGGTGCGGGCGCCGGCGATATCAACCGCGACCTGATCCAGCTCGGCCGACTGCATCTGCGATGCCACGGCGCGCTACCAGATCAGATCATACAGCCGCTGCTGCTCGGCGTTGAGGTAGCGCGCGACGCTGGCCGGCGTGCGGGACACGTCGGTGGGACGCACCGCCTCGTGCGCCTCCTGAGCATTCTTGGCTTTGCTCGAGTACTCGCGGGCCGTCGCCGGCACGTAGGCGTTGCCATAGGCCTCCCCGACATGCTCGCGGATCGCCATCATGGCCTCCCGCGCCATCTGCACGCCGTCGGTCCGCATGTAGGTGATCAGCCCGGTCGTCTCGCCGTCCAGCTCCACGCCTTCATAGAGCTGCTGGGCGCAGCGCATGATCGCCTGGGCGCCCATGCCGAGCTTACGGCTGGCCTCCTGCTGCAGCGTGGACGTCGTGAACGGCGCAGGCGGATGCCGCTTGACCCGCTTGCGCTCGACGCTGGCAACGGTGAAAGCGTCCGCCTCGACAGCCGCCTTGGCGCCGTGGGCCAGTGCCTCGGTATTGAGGTCGAACTGATCCAGCCGCTTGCCGTCCAGATGGGTCAGCCGTGCCAGGAACGGCGCGCCGGACGGTGTCGCGAAATGCGCCTCGACGGTCCAGTACTCGCGCGGCCGGAACGACTCGATCTCGGCTTCCCGCTCGCAGACCATGCGCAGCGCCACTGACTGCACGCGCCCGGCGCTGCGGCTGCCCGGCAGTTTGCGCCACAGCACCGGCGACAGGGTGAAGCCGACCAGGTAGTCCAATGCGCGCCGGGCGAGGTAGGCCTCGATCAGCGGCTGATCCAGCTCGCGCGGGTGCTCGATGGCGAACTGGATGGCGCTGCGGGTGATCTCGTTGAAAGTGATGCGCCGCACGTTGACGCCGCGCAGCGCCTTTTTGTCCTCCAGCATGGCGCGGACGTGCCAGCTGATCGCCTCGCCCTCACGATCCGGGTCGGTGGCGAGATACAGCGTGTGGGCGCCCTTCAACGCCTTGGCGATGGCCGCGACCTGGCGGTTGCCGCGCTCATCGGCGGCCCAGTCCATCGCGAAATCCTCCTCCGGCCGGACGCTGCCGTCCTTGGGGGGCAGGTCGCGGACGTGCCCGAAGCTTGCGAGCACGGTGTAGCCGCCGCCAAGGTATTTGTTGATTGTCTTGGCCTTAGCGGGCGATTCGACGACGACAACGTCAGTCATGGCATCCTTTACAGCGGCGTAGGACACGGATATTCGGCGCAGGCGCTGGAGCTAACCCACAAGGACAACCTGGTTGCCCGGGAGCATCTCAACTCGCTCGGCCAGCTCCAGTTCAAGCAGCGCCGCAACTACGGCCGAAGCGGAGAACTGGCAGCGCCGCACCAGATCGTCAACCGCTGTGGGTGAAAAGCTCAATAACTCCATCACCCTGTGTCGTACCACCTCTGGGTCCGGAACGGGACCGAAATCTTCGGGTGGCGGCTCGGCCATGCCTGGCGGCTGACCGCGGGCGAACATCGGCGACCGCGCCAGGCCCTGCCGGGTCGGGTGGTCCGGCAGGTTCGCCAGCACGTCCGCGGCGCTCTCGGTCAGATGGGCGCCGGAGCGGATCAGGTCGTTGGAACCCCGGCACCGCGGGTCCAGCGGTGAGCCCGGCACTGCAAACACCTCGCGGCCCTCGTCCTGGGCGATGCGTGCCGTGATCAGGCTGCCGGACTGCGGCGCGGCCTCCACCACCACAACGGCGAGCGATAGCCCGGCGATCACCCGGTTGCGACGAGGAAAGTGCCGGGCCTGCGGCGCAGTGCCGAACGGCGCCTCAGCCACGACCGCGCCGCCCTCGGCTATTCGCTTCTGCAATGCTTTGTTCTCGGCGGGATAGGCGATGTCGATGCCGCTCGCGATGGCTGCCACGGTCCGGCCGGTGCTCAGCGCGCCGACATGCGCCGCCGCGTCGATGCCGCGCGCCATGCCGGACACCACGATGAGGCTCGCCAGCGCCAGGTCGGCCGCCAGAAGCTCCGCCATGCGCTGGCCGTTGGCGGAGGCATTTCGCGCGCCCACCATCGCCACCGCCCGCTCGCTGAGCGCCGCCACGTCGCCCAGCACGGAGATCACCGGCGGCGCCGAGTCCAGCAATGCCAGTAGCGGCGGGTAGTCTGGGCCGCCCAGCACCAGCATACGGCCGCCCAGTTTAGCCACGCTGTCGATCTCCCGCCGCGCGGCGCTGGCCGTCGGGACCACCGGCGATGCCGCGCGGCCGCCGGAGCTGGCGAGGCCCGGAAGCGCGTCCAGCGCCTCCGCTGCAGTGGCGAAGCGTTGCAGCAGGCGGCGGTAGGTTACCGGTCCGACCCCGTCCGTGCGGGCCAGGCGCAGCCGATCGAGCAGCTCGACCTCGGTCATCATGGCTTGGTCACCTTCCCTGGCCGATGCGCGGCTCGGTGCCTGCCAGCAGGCGGCGGATGTTGCCGGAGTGGCGGAGGAATACGACGGCGCTCACGGCCGCCACTGCTGCCCCAGCCGCCGAACCCCGCCAAAACAGCATCAGCACCGGGGCCAATGCGAACGCAACGAGCGCGCCAGCGGATGAGAGTCGGCTGAGCCTCGCGGTCACCACCCAGGCGGCGCAGCACGCGAGGCAGACCGGCCAGGCGATCGCAAGGATGACGCCAAGGCCGGTCGCGACACCCTTGCCGCCCTGGCCGCGCATCCAAACGGACGTGCAGTGGCCGATGACCGCCGCGACGCCGGCGACCAACGCCCAGTTTGTGCCGGCCCAATAATCCGTTGCCAGCACTGCGACCGCGCCCTTGGCCGCATCGAGCGCCAAGGTCAGCGCTGCGATGTCTTTCCGTCCGGTGCGCAGCACGTTGGTCGCGCCGATGTTGCCCGAGCCGATCGCGCGGATGTCCCCAAGCCCGGCCGCGCGCGCGAGCAGCCAGCCGAATGGGATCGATCCAACCAGGTAGCCCGACACCACGACCACAACCGCCGTCAGGGCATCGTTCATCCGAACACCCGGCGTCCGGCCTTCCAGGTACCGACCACCCGGCCCTCCAGGGCGCGGCCGTCGAACGGCGTGTTCGGCGCCTTCCCAGGCAGCAGGCCGGCCTCCACTTTCCAGATGCGCTCCAGATCAAATAGGCACAGATCGGCCGGCAAGCCCCGGGCGAGCCGCCCAGCCTCGATACCCAGTACCCGGGCCGGCCGCGCGGTGAGCAGGTCCAGCGCCCGCAACAGCGGCAGCCCGTTGCCGTGCACCTGGGCCAATGTCACCCCCAGCAGCGTCGCAAGCCCCGCGCCGCCCGGCGAGGCCAAGGCGAAGGGCAGCCGCTTGTCGTCGGCGTCGCGCGGCTGGTGGTCGGAGGCGACGGCGTCGATCGTGCCGTCGGCCAGGCCCTCGCAAATCGCCATTCGGTCCGCCTCGGGCCGCAGCGGCGGGGACAGTTTTGCGTAGGTGCGGAAGTCGCCGATAGCCGTCTCGTTCAGGTCGAAGTAGGGCGGCGCCGTGTCGCAGGTCACGTCGATGCCGTCCTGCTTCGCGCGGCGGATCAGCGTCAGCGTCTCCGCGGTGGAGACGTGGGCGAAGTGCAGCGCCCCGCCGGTAAGCCGGGCGAGCCGGATGTCGCGGGCAACCAGAATGGCCTCGGCTGCGGCGGGGATGCCCGGCAGGCCCAGGCGGGTGGCGAGCTCACCCTCGGTCGCGGCTCCGCCATCGGCCAGTGCCGGATCCTCCGGGTGCTGCACGATGCGGGCGCCGAAGCCGCGCGCGTAAGAGAGGGCGAGGCGCATCATCCTTGCGTCGGCGACCGCACGGCGTCCGTCGGTGAAGGCGACCGCGCCGGCCTCCCGCAGCAGGCCGATCTCCGCCATCTCCTTGCCGTGGCAGCCGCGGGTCACGGCGCCGTAGGGCAGGATGGTGAGGCTGCCGGTCTCCTCGCCGCGGGCGCGCAGCAGGCGGACCAGCGCCGGGTCGTCGATGGCGGGCAGGCTGTCCGGAAGGGCGGCCAGTGTGGTAATGCCGCTCGAAGCCGCGGCGGCGGCGGCCGAGGCGATGGTCTCGCGGTACTCATAGCCGGGTTCGCCGAGGGCGGCGCGCATGTCCACCAGGCCCGGGCACAGGATGGCGCCGTCGCCGTCTATAATCTGGAAGTCGGGTGTCGGCACGTCGGGGCGGCCGAGACTCGGGCCGAAATCGGCGATCAGGCCGGCCTGCACCAGCAGCTCGCCGGGCTGGTCCAGGCCGCTGGCGGGGTCGATCAGCCGGACATTGGTGAAAAACAGCTCAGCCATTGCGCCGGCCGCTTCGGGACAGCACGTCCAGCACGGCCATGCGCACGGCGACGCCCATCTCGACCTGCTCGGCGATGACGCTGTGCGCGGGGTCGTCGGCGACGGCGCTGTCGATCTCGACGCCGCGGTTCATCGGCCCCGGGTGCATCACCAGCGCGTCGGGCTTGGCCCAGGCGAGCTTGGCGGCGTCCAGGCCGAAAAAACGGAAATACTCGCGGGCGCTGGGCACCAGGCTGCTCGACATGCGCTCGCGCTGCAGCCGCAGCATCATGACGACATCGGCGCCGGCCAGTCCGGCCTGCATATCGTGGAAC
>JANXVC010000289.1 GCA_025351925.1 Rhodospirillales bacterium
ATCGGCTTTCTCCATCAAGAGCCGATATTCAACCTGAGACATTGCCGTAAAGCACGGTCACAAGGACAACCTGAAACAGAAAACTCTTAGGTAGCAGGTAGTTGGTGGGACTGTCCTGCAGCCTTCAGGAGGCCGCGCTGACCCTACTGCAGGCAGTTGGTCTGGGATGTCCAGAAATAACTCAGCCGGCGAACGCGAAAAAGCCACACACTTTCAACAAGATCTGGGGCAGCATCCCGCGTTCGGAAAAGTAAATCTTTACGGACACTGTCGAGCCGGGACGCAGCTTCGGCTTGTGGGTGCTTCTCGCGCGTATCCTCAACCAACCCCATCATCGCTCGCAGAGCGGGCCTACGTTCACCTTAGCATTCTTTTGGCGGATTCCTCCGTCTCCTCGCGTGGATATGCGAGGTTTGAGCGCTGAACTCGGGTGTTTTGCGAGATATGAGCAGGGCCAGCCGTTAAGCTCTGACCATGACCAATCGGGGCAGTAAAATGGTAGTTTGGCTTCGCACTGCTGCACTTGCTGTCATTGTCGCGAACGGGAGCATGTTGGGGGCTCCCTCGGCAAGGGCGCAAGGAGCACCTCTGGGTGCCGGATGTGAGGCTCTGTCGAGCAAGTATCCAAGCCTGAAGGGCCGCGCCATTGTGGTCGGCGTCTCGCCTGCGCCCGCCAACTACTCGACGACCGATCCGAATGACCCGGCCAACGTCATCGGCATCGAGCCCGACATCCTTAAGGCAGCCGGTCGCTGCCTCGGCTTCACCTTCAGCTATTCGAAACTCGACTTCGCCGGACTGATCCCGGCCCTCCAGGCCGGGCGTATCCAGGTCATCGCGGCCGGCATGTATGCGTCCGACGAGCGGACCAAGCAGGTCGATTTCGTTCAATACATGAAGGCCGGTGAGGCGTCGCTCGTCCGCGCCGGCAATCCCAGGAGCCTCCGATCCCTGACCGATGTCTGCGGTGTGACGGCGGCGGAGATCGTCGGCACCGTCGAGAACGAGATGCTCGGCCAGCAGAGCGAGACCTGCAAGCGGGACGGAAAGCCGCCGGTGACAGCGTTGCAATTCCAGAGCAACGATCGCGCTTATAGCGCATTGGCGCAGGGCCGGGCCGACATCCTGCTGACCGATGCGGGCGTCGCTTCGTATCTGGCGAAGATGACGCCGGACAAGGTGGAGGTAGGGTTCGCGATCCCGACCGCTTTCGTGTTCGGCTTTGCGATCAGCAAGAAAGATGACACGCTTCGCGACGGCCTGGCCGCGAGCCTTATGGCCCTGCATACCGACGGCACGTTGGCGGCGCTGGTCAAGAAATGGGGCTTTGCCGACGCGCAGATGGTCGAGCCCTCCGTCAAGACGCAATAGCCGGCGACGCGGGCACCCATTTCATAGCGGCGCACAATGGCTGATTTCCTGAAATATGCAGCCTCTGCCTACCTATGGAATGGAATGCTGATCTCGCTCCAGATCACGGCCGTGGCGATGACCCTGGCCCTCATGCTGGGGCTCGGATTGGCGTTACTGCGGGAAGCGCGCAGTGGACTACTTCGCACACCGGCCATGATCTACACGTGGTTCATGCGCGGGACGCCGCTCCTGTTGCAGCTGGTCTTTCTCTACACCGCGCTGCCGGAGATCGGCGTCACGCTCGGGCCGGTCGCGACGGCGATCGTCGGCTTCACCTTGAACGAGGCGGCGTTCTCCGGGGAGATTATCCGCGGCGGCATCCGCTCCGTGAACCGCGACCAGCGCATTGCGGCGGAATCACTCGGCATGGGCGCGGTCCTTACGCTGCGGCGGATCATCTTGCCGCAGGCGCTGCGGGCGATCATGCCGGCCCTCG
This sequence comes from Rhodospirillales bacterium, assembly GCA_025351925.1. Taxonomy (GTDB): domain Bacteria; phylum Pseudomonadota; class Alphaproteobacteria; order Acetobacterales; family Acetobacteraceae; genus CAHJXG01. The sequence continues at coordinate 1,850 of JANXVC010000289.1, forward strand.
GCAACGACGCGATCTCGATGCTGAAATTCACCTCGCTGGCCTCCGTCATCGCGGTGGACGAGCTGACGTTGCGCTCCCAGACCATCGTGGCGCAGAATTTTCAATTCTTTCAGGTATTCTGCGCGGCCGGGCTGCTTTATCTCGCGGTGACCACGGTCATGAGCATCGGCCAGAGCCGGATCGAGCAGGGCCTGCAACTGGACCGGGCGGATCGGCGCGGCGGCGGGTCGTTTTTCGCCAGGCTGCTGGCGTTACCGGCCCGGCTGTCGCGCGGCGGCGGCGAGCCCATTGCAACACCGCCCGCTTCACGCGCGCGGCATGGCACGCTGGGGGCCGCCGAACTGGTCGCACGCCAGGCGTTGGCGGGCGTCACGCAAGACGATGGTGTGTTCGTCACGTGCCGCGGCGTATCCAAATCCTATGGCTTTCTCAAGGTGCTCAAGGGCGTCGACCTCACCGTGAAGCGGGGCGAGGTGGTCGTGCTGATGGGGCCCAGCGGATCCGGCAAAAGCACTCTGCTGCGGTTGATCAACCATCTGGAAAGCATCGATGGCGGAGAGATCCGGGTCGGCGGTGAATGGGTGGGATATCGCCGGGTCGAGGGCGCGTTGAAACCGGTGCGCAACCTGGCAAAGGCACGGGCCTCGGCGCGCATCGGCATGGTGTTCCAGCATTTCAACCTGTTCGACCATCTCCCGGTGATTGAGAACGTCGCGATTGCACCGGTGCATGTGTATGGGCAGGAGCCCGGCGAGGCACGGGCGACGGCCGTCTCGCTTTTGCAGGATGTGGGGCTCGGCGGCCATCTCGGGCACATGCCGCATCGCCTTTCGGGTGGGCAGCAGCAGCGTGTGGCGATCGCCCGCGCGCTCGCCATCTCGCCCCGGCTGATGCTGTTCGACGAGCCGACATCGGCGCTCGACCCGGAATTGGTGGGCGAGGTGCTGCAGGTGATGCGGCGCCTGGCGGAGGCAGGGATGACGATGATCGTGGTCACGCACGAGATCCGCTTCGCCCGTGAGGTCGCCGACCGGATCGTGTTCATGGCGGACGGCCAGGTGGTCGAAGAGGGCGCGCCGGACGAGATCCTGGTCCGGCCGCGCGAGGAGCGGACCCGGCAGTTCCTTGGTCACCTGACCGAGAAGGCGGAGGGGGTTTGATGCCGGGGTTTCGCATCGCCGTGATAGGCGCCGGGTTCGGCGGCATCGCCGCTGCGATCACGCTGCGGCGGGCGGGCTTCGGGGATGTGACGATCTTCGAGAAATCCGCGGGCGTGGGCGGCACCTGGTGGGATAGCCGCTACCCGGGTGCGGCCACGGATGCGGCGTCGCACATCTACAGCTACTCCTTCGCGCCGCTCGACTGGGCCCGGACCCACATGGGCTCAGCCGAGCTCCAGCGATACCTCGAGCACGTGGTCGATCGGTTCGGCTTGCGCCCCTTGCTGCGGCTGGAAACCAGCGTGTCCCGGCTCGTTTGGGACGGGCAGCGTCAGGGATGGCAACTCACGACTGGTGGGGGTGAGACGGGGTTCTTCAACACGGTTGAACCGCCCCGGGTTTCCCGGAGGCTCCAACCTGTGAGAGGACGGAGCCATGACACAGAAGACAGCAAAGCAGTTTTCGCCCGAGTTGCGCGAGCGCGCGGTGCGGATGGTGCAGGACCGGGAGCGCGAGGGTGGAAC
>JANXVC010000301.1 GCA_025351925.1 Rhodospirillales bacterium
GCGGCCATCACATTCACATCCTCGGTGGATTGCGAACAAGGCAACTCTTATCCCAAACTCGAGAACTTTATTGCGGATAAGAGATCACACAAACAACTAAAATCGTTCGAAGCGACCTCTCGGGGTCTCAAACATGCGACAACGTATAGGAAGTTAGATCCGACCCGCGGCTACGCCGCCATGACGGCCGACGAAACTCGCGACGTCGAAGCAGAAGCCTGGGCGGAGGCGCTGCTGAATGACATGGCCGACGATCCGCGCTGTGGCCGCTGACCCCTCGTCTTGCCGCGGCGAGGTCTGTCTGGTTGCCTTCGACCCCTCGACGAGCGGCGAAATCCAGAAAACCCGGCCCGCCGTGGTGCTGAGCAACGACGCTGCCGACGCCGTGCTGAACCGAGTGCAGGTGGTGCTCATCTCGAGCCAGACCGAGCGCCTCTATCCGACCGAGGCTTACGTGTCTCTCGGCGGCGAGCGGCGCAAAACGATGGCCGACCAGATCACCACGGCAAGCAAGCGCCGCCTGCAGCGGCTCTTGGGCACGCTTGTAAAGGACGATCTCGATGCCGTCGCACGGGTCATGCGTTTACAGCTCGGCTTATAATTGAGCCTGAAAGCTCTTTCGAGGTGCTGAAGGGAGATAAGCGAAACGTTCGCAACATCAGTCATCCTCCTGTGCCGCTGCTGAAACAGCAAGGGTCGTTGCGCCCGAGAAGGCAAATCAACATCGTATGGCCGAACCACATCATCGTATGTGGCTGACACTCCGGAATGCCGGCATATCGGCATGCCAGATTGCCGGATGACCGGTGTCATGATCGTATGTATGTTCAGCGCAAGCAAAGAAAGGGACCTGTCATGAATGCCCGCCGCGCGCCGATTATCGTCCTGGCTTCCACCAAGGGCGGGGTTGGCAAAACCACCATCGCGTTCTGCCTTGCGACAGCGTTGGCCAGGCGCCTCCATCGTGCACGGGCCGGCATGCAGGAACATCGGGTGGCTTGCATAGACGCCGATCCGAATCGCACGCTGCAGCAGGCACTTCGGATTGCCGATATGCCGGATGTCCGGTGCATCGAGAGTGGCGGCGAGACGTTGCTGCCGGCGGTGCGCGACGCCCAAGCCACGGCGGGGCTGGTGATCATCGATCTCGAGGGTTCGGCCAACCAGGCCATGCTCTACGCCTGCGGCAAGGCAGACCTCGTGCTCATTCCGGCCCAGCCCAGCCGCTTCGACGTGGTCGAGGCCGTCAAGACTGCCGGCGTCGTGCGCCAGGCAGCTGACCTCGTTGGGCGCGACATTGCCCACCATGTCCTGCTGACCCGGACGCCGGTGCTGCGCCAAAAGGTGGCCGAGCACTCGCGCGGGCAGTTCGTCAAAGCCGGGCTGCCCCTGCTCCGCACGGAACTGATCCAGCGCACGGCGTTCCAGCACATGACCTACACGGGCGAGCCGCCGCATGCGCAGGATCCGAACGGCGGCGCGGCCCGGAACGTCGAGGCGCTCGCAGACGAGGTGGCCGGCATTCTCGGCCTGAGCCTGGCAGGAGCGGCAGGCATACAGGCGCTAAGGTCCCGGCGAGGTCGGACGTCCGCTGCCGGCGAGGCCGCGGCCTGATGCGCAAGCCCCCTCGAGCGACCCTACCTGACATCGATGACGAGGTGTTTAAGGAACGCCTTGCGCCGCTTGCCCGAGCCGTCCTGCCCACCGGCCCTGAACGGACGTCGCCGCGCATCGACGGCAAAAATCCGGCAGAGCGGAATGCCGGAAGCTCGGAAAGCCGATATGCCGGAACGTCGGATATTCGGGACAATGAGCTTGGCGCCTCGCAAATTCTGGTGCTGCCCACCGTGGCCACACCGCGTCCGACACGCGCGCCGCGGCGCGGGGTCGAGTTCCTGTTACCGGAACAGGTGGTGATCGCACTTAAGACCGAGGTGGCACAGCGGGGCACGTCCATGAGCGTGCGTGTGTTGGAGATACTTCGGGATGCCGGATATCCGGTCACCGACGAGGACTTCATTGACCTTCGGAAATTGCCGCGGAAGTAAGGCCGACGTCTCAAGGCGGCTCAAGCAGCCAGTAGCATCGTGCTCAACCAATGGGGGATGCACGCACCGGGCACGAGAGGCTGGATGCGCCGGCCTGCGGCACCGGCCGCGCAGAGCGCGTCCTTGATCCCCTTGGCTGCGCAAAGCGCGACCTTTTCGGTAGCTTTAATCGCGACCGCCTAGCCGGTTGCCGGGTTGCGCCCCATGCGGGCTGGGCGGTCCTTCACTTCATGGCCCGTTCTGCCGGGCATGCCATCCCGAACGCTACCCGAAGTGCGGCGTCGGCGAGTCGATTGCGAGTGGGATCATGGGCTGACCCGTCTCAACCAAGCTCGTGCGCAAGCAGTGGCCATGCTGCCGGCCTCGACTTTGGTGCACTTGGCGGCTGGAGGTCGAGATCGCCCCAGCCCTGGTCCGTTATGCGACGACGCGCTGGCAACGGACAGAGTTCGGGCGTCCAGCCGCCAGCATCCGGTTCAGCACCGCAACCCCGATGGTAGCCTCGGTCTGCTGGGCTGCGAAGCCGCGGGCCCGCAGCCGAGGTCCGATCAGCGCCTTGTAGCGACCCATGGTCGTTCCAACCAACGAACGCTCGCCGTAGCCAACCACCTTCTGCCGCCCCAGGCGTCCCTATGCCCGAATCAGATGAATGTGCACACCCTTCGTGGTCTGGACCAAATGGCCAGCGCTGGCCCGAGGCGCACACGTGGCGGGGGACAAACCCGCCTCAGGCAGCGTCACGCGCGCTGTCATACACATGCATCCCGACAACATCGTCGGGGAATATCTGCCGAGCCGTTCAAGTGCGCCATTTGGCGCCAAACCGAGACAGAGTTACGGCAACTGTTCAAGAACAACCCACAGCAAGGTTAAGCTTGCATCAGCCTGAAGCCCTGAACCATTGTGTTCCCAGAAACTGCTGGCCGCGACTTCTTCAGGCAAAGGCCGCCAGGTGCAACTTCGACCTTTGCATGGGGGTAGGCAACAAAGACATCCGCAAGCACCGCACGCACTTTCTTTGCGAGATCTCTGCCTTCCGAGTAATCCGTCCCAATCTGGCTTTGGAGGGCAGCCCATGAAAGAAACAAGTCGCGCTTAAGCCGAGGCAGGCGATATGCAAACAGCGCATAAAGGTCTAAGCCCAAGCTGTTACCTGAAAGGTGCGCGATGCCGCGCTTGTCTAGTGGAACAGCGTGCTCGCGCAGATGTTCATAAAATTTCTGGCTCAGCTCAACCGTGCCGCGCCAATCCCCGCCGTGACCTGCACGCCACAATTCCAGTCCGTCCACCAGCCTTGTGTCCGAAATCAGCGTCCTCTCCTCCCCGGTTTCGGAAAGATCGGACCACTGCATACTGAACGTACAACGCGCGAGGCGGAGGCACTGCTCTCGGATGGCGACGATAGACCCACGAGGACCGCCCGTCACCGGCAGTTGAAGGCTGCGCAGAAATGCAGACAACGATGGACCCAGCGATACCACACGCGATTTCAGACCTTCAGTCTGCAAGTGGATCATAATAAGCCGTGCCTTCGAGCCATAAGGCACGCCGACGAACATCGCTTCTTTCTGCTCCGCAGTCGGTTGGCGAAGCCTGGCGGAGTGACTGCGGTCATCGATGATGCCCGGTGTCACGATGAGGCTGAAGCGGCCACTGGAACGGGTCCAAATATCCTGATTGCTCGGCGGACGGCTATGAGGCAAGCACGTCTGGCACAAACCGCTATGCAGGAACGCCAGGTCCTCGACGGTCGGAAGTTCCGACAAAAGCGCATGCGCCATCTCTATTCGGTTCAACTGACGGCTGCGTACGATGAGATTAGAGGATGTGGCCGATGCACGGCGCTTGGTCTCATCCAATCCCAACAGCTCTAATTGCCGTGCAATGTTGTCCGCCATGAATGCCGACCTCCACGGACACTATAACAAACGTTCCGTGTAGGGTTACGCTGAATCGGTCCCAGAAAACGCGGACATTGTATAAAACTTATCCACGCTGAATCGGTCCTCGCAGCTGAGTTGTTCACGCTGAATCGGTCCGTGGGAAATCTGGGCAACCACGCTGAATTGGTCCTGCAAGATAGGGTTTTCCACGCTGAATCGGTCCCTATACCTATAAGAGCCTATACGACTCTTTCCTATAAGCCGGAATGCCAAGCTGACCAACTATCCACAGTTCTGGCCCTATGCATTCTTGAAATAGAAATGGCAGGCGGATACGACTGAAAGCCTGTTTGAGTGGTTTTCACAAACAATTTCAGTGATTTCTGTTTGAGGGCTCGCCGGAGCGGCCGACAGGTTCCGTGCGTTCAGCATTGAGCGGAGGCCAATCGGCTAACCTCCCTGATAGAAGCTTTTTCAGGCTGGCGCCGAATGCTGCGGAAATCATGCAACCCATTAAAGACTTACACTCAAACAGGCCTTGAGAAAAAAGAGCCGTAACTCTTTGATCTGCTTTCGTTCAAGCAAGTTGGGTGGGACCGATTCAGCGTAAGCAATCGCCGGAGAATGATGGGATAAATGGCGTTGAGGTCGGTCGAACGCGCCCGGCTTCCTACACCATGCGGTCACATGCGAAGGGCGAGCCCGCCTCCGCACGGATACCCGCCCCCTCGACGTGCTCTAGCAGGTTGATGAACCCTGTTCTCGCGTCCGAGGGATCGGCGCCGCTGACCGGCGCGTTGTATTGCTCGCCCACGATCTCTAGACCGCCGCGCCGGGCATAAGCGGCGACACCCGCACGCTGGCGCTTTTCGCTATCCTTGTTGCTGCCCACGTTTGTGGCGCTAGAAGTGTGCAGGTAGGCGAGCGCGAGGACTCGAGAAGCTGGAGGCATGTTCTTCTGACATTTAACTCAACCCTATCAACTATTTAAGCCTTTTTCTGTCCTCAATTCCTGAGAAATAAGTACAGCCGGGCCCGTCTTCGTCGCTCTGCAAAGAACCGACTTCGATCTCCCGAAGCTTGCAAAATATGTGGGCGATCAGGATTTCCTTGCAAAAATTATGGTGCAGATATTGTCTTGCAAAAACGTCACGCGTTGACTTCACACGTTTTTCATTCAAACTTGCACAAATCCTATTATGCAAGGCAGGAGACGTGGTGTTTGTGGTCATTCTGAGCTTTGAGGAAGGCGCCGCAAACGTGTTTGATACCCGAACCGCCCTCCCCTGCCCTATCGTCAATGGCCTTTATGCTGGGCCAAGTATTAAGACGTTGGGCACCGCCGCGTCGTGCTGATCGGCTATCTCGCTCCCGGTTCCGGTCCTGGTGACGACGCCGACCGCGCCGCGCAACGCTCAGCGTTGGCCCAAGCAGGATGCGAGCAGATCGTGGACGAGCAGCCTAATGTGGACGGCAGTAGCCGGCAGATCGAACTGCATGGCCTGCTTGCCCGCCTGCATACGGGCGACGTCGTCGTCGTCGGGACCGTCGCAAGATTGGGGGTCAGGCGGCGATTGCCATTGGCGGGTAAAGGTCGTTGGCTGGCTGGAACTTCTGTCCGAAGCCGGAGCCGAGCGTGCCATTATAGACAGCGCACCGA
>JANXVC010000310.1 GCA_025351925.1 Rhodospirillales bacterium
CGATTGGCAACATCCCGCCTGCCGAGGCCGAGGCCGCCTACGACGCCGCACTTGCGGACACGCTGATCGCCGCATAACACACACCAAAACGCCTCCGGGAAACCCGGGGCGGTTCAGTTCTCAGTGCGCCGGGTCTGCGCGCCGACGTTGTATTGGGACAGGATGCGCCCGGTGGTCAGGATCAGCGGGAACAGCGCGCCGGTGCGCTCCTCGGTCGGCACGAACTCGGTCAGCATGAACCGGCCCTTGCCCAGAGTGGCGCTGAGGCCGTAGCCGGTCGGCGAGTGGCAGACCCGGGCGCAGGTGTCGACGTTGTTGTTGCCGAACGCGCCGCGGATCAGCTTCTGCACCAGGAAGGTTTCCTCGTTGGTGCAACGCGACGAGGTGATGCCGCCGACGCTGTCCCGGCCGTATTGCCCCTGAATGCGCTTGAACTCGTTTGCCGCGTGCGCGATCGCCTGCTCCCACGTGACTTCCTGCCACGGGTCGGTGATCGCGGCGCGGATCATCGGCTTGGTCTTGCGGTCCTTGTGGGTGGCGTAGCCGAAGGCGAAGCGGCCCTTGACGCAGGAGTGGACCGCGTTCGCCTCGCCGTCCTCGTAGGGCACCATGCGCACGACGGTCTCGCCCTTCATCTCCGCCTTGAACGAGCAGCCGACGCCGCAGTAGGCGCAGGTGGTGATCACCGAATGCTCGGGCGTGCCCAGCGCTATGACTGCCTTCTCGTTTAGCGTCGCCGTCGGGCAGGCCTGCACGCAGGCGCCGCAGGACACGCACTCGGACCCCATGAAGTCCGTCCCGCCGGCGGAGATCTTCGACGCGAAGCCGCGGCCTTCCAGCGTCAGCGCGAAGGTGCCCTGGATGTCCTCGCAGGCGCGCACGCAGCGCGAGCAGGCGATGCACTTGCTGGCCTCGAAGGTGAAGTACGGGTTGCTCTCGTCCGTCGGCGCCGCCAGGTGGTTGGCGCCGTCGTAGCCGTAGCGCACCTCGCGCAGGCCGACCTTGCCCGCCATGTCCTGCAGCTCGCAGTCGCCGTTGGCCGAGCAGGTCAGGCAGTCCAGCGGATGGTCGGAGATGTACAGCTCCATCACCCCGCGCCGCCGCTTGGCGATGTCGGCGTTCTGGGTGTGCACCACGAGCCCCTCCTCGGCCGGGGTGGTGCAGGAGGCCGGGTAGCCGCGGCGTCCCTCGATCTGCACGATGCACAGCCGGCAGGAGCCGAACGGCTCCAGGCTGTCGGTCGCGCGTAGTTTTGGAACTTGCGTGCCCATGCTGGCAGCGGCCGCCATAATGGACGTGCCCGTCGGCACCGTCACCGACTGGCCGTCGATGGTCAGGGTCACAGTGCTCTCAGAGACGCGGATGGGCGTACCGAAGTCCAGCTCGCGGATCAGGGTCATGCTGCTTTCCTGTTCCGCCGCCACAGCGAAACCGATTGGTTTGCGCGGGGGCAGGCGCCCGGCGCGGCCAAAATCCTCGGGAAAATGTGTGAGAGCGCTATTGACCGGCACCGGCGTCAGCCCGCCCATGGCGCAGAGCGACGCGTCAGTCATGGTCTCGCACAGGTCGTCCAGCACGGCGAAGTTCTTCGTGGGCTCGATGCCGGCCACGATGCGGTCGATGACCTCCATGCCGCGCACCGCGCCGATGCGGCAGGGCGTGCACTTGCCGCAGCTCTCGGCGGCGCAGAACTCGAAGGCGAAGCGCGCCTGCTGCGCCAGCTCCACCGTCTCGTCGAACAGCACGACGCCGCCATGGCCCAGCCGGCCGCCGGCCTTGGCCATCTCCTCGTAGCCCAGCGGCGTATTGAGCAGCGCCTCGGGGAAGTAGGCGCCGTTCGCCATGATCCAGGGCACGCTGGCGAGCGACGGCACGTTGTTCACGACGGTCGGACGGCCGAACCGGCCCTCGATCGCCGGCAGCGGCGGCTTGGCACGGACCATACCGCGCTTGCCCTCCAGGCTTTCGAGCAGTGAGGTCTCCTCGCCGCAGATGTAGGCCCCGGCGACCATCCGGACCTCCAGGTCGAAGCTGTGGCCGGATCCCATGACGTCGTCGCCCAGCAGCCCGGCCTGCCGTGCGGCCACGATCGCCGCGCGCATGGTGCGGATGGCGTGCGGGTATTCCGCCCGGGTGTAGATGTAGCCCTTGGTCGCACCCACGGCGACGGCGGCGATCGTCATGCCCTCGACCAGGCTGAGCGGGTCGCCCTCCATCAGCATGCGGTCGGCGAAGGTGCCGCCGTCGCCTTCGTCGGCGTTGCAGACGATGTACTTGCGGTCCGCCTGCGCCAGACGGACGGTGTTCCATTTGATGCCCGTCGGGAACCCGGCCCCGCCACGGCCCCGCAGGCCGGACAGCTTGATCTCGTCCACCAGGGCGACGTCGCCGAGTGCCAACGCCCGCTCCAGGCCCGCATAGCCGCCATGGGCGCAGTAGTCCTCGACCGAAACCGGGTCGATGATCCCGCAGCGGGCGAAGGTGAGCCGGGTCTGGCCGGCAAACCAGGGATGCTCCTCGGGACGGCCAATGCGCAACGCGTGCGCGCCCGCTTCCAGCAGCCCGGCGTCGAGCAGGCCCGCTACGTCCGACTACAGTGCGTGCAGGATCGGCAGCGCCGCGCCTTCCATGCTGGCATGAGCGGCGATGATCTCGCCGGCCAGGGTGGTGTCCCAGTGCCCGGCCATTGCGGGTATTTGACTGACCAATGCTGTCACGGCGTCCGATCGCTCCCTGCGCAAATGTCTTTGTCCTGATCGCTTTTGGCGGCCAAAGCCCATCGCGATCAAGCGTTTATTCCAGTGCGGCGATAGCGAAGTCCTATCAACTGCGTCGCGTAAGCAGCCGCGCCTCCGTCATCAGCGCGGCGGCCAGGATCGGCATCGGCTCGCGATGCGGTAGCACCAGGCCGATCTCATAGGTCGCGTCGGGTTTGGTGATCGGAATGCTGCGCAAACGGGGCGCCAACGCCAGCATCTCGGCCACGTACTCCGGCAACACCGTCGCCCATTGCCCGGTCAGCACGTGCGCCAGCAAGGTGATCTGGGAGTTGCTCTCCAGCGTCGCCCGCGGCTCCGCCCCGGCGCCGCGCATTAGCCGGTCCATAATGCGCCGGTTCTGCATGTCGGGCGTCCGCAGGCACAGCCGCGCCCGGCTCAGCTCGGCCCACGTCACGCTGGCGCGGTCGCTCAGCGCACCATTGGCGGCGGTGACGGAGCGGTAGCGCTCGGTATAGAGCGGGATCGCCTGCACCTGGCCTAAAGCCTCATTGTTGAGGTAGGTGATGCCGGCGTCCACCTCCAGGTTGTCCAGCATCTGCAGGATGGTTACCGAAGGACACGACAGGATGGTGAACTGCAGCGCCGGGTGCCGGGCCAGGCACGGGCCGGTCAGCAAGGGCACCATCGCCAGCGCGGTCGGGATCACCGCGATCCGCAGGTGGCCAGACAGCCCGGTCCGCATGGCCTGCAGGTCCTGCCGCATCGCTGTAGCGTCGCCGACCAGGCGCCGCGCCCAGTCCAGCACCTTCTCGCCCTCCGACGTCAGGCCGTGGTAGCGGGAGCTGCGGCGGACCAGCGTAACTCCCGCCTCCTCCTCAAGCTGCTTGATCCCGGCCGAGAGCGTCGGCTGCGCCACGCCGCAGGCCTCCGCTGCCCGTCGGAAGCTGCGCTCCCGAGCCACGGCGACGAGGTAGGTGAGCTTATCGATCACCGGCGCTTGTAGAACTCACGAGAAATGAGGAGCGGCGGCAGCGTTCGGGCCGGCGTCTGCGCCGAGCAGCCTGCGGCCTGTCGCCTTGAGCGTGCCATCGGCGTTTAGGTAATGATACAGCGTGCGCGCGGGACCATCGCCCAGCTCGCGGCAGACTGCGGGGATGCTGCGCTCGCGATCCGCCATGAGGTGCTGGGCATAGCGCAGCCGTTCGGGCGTTATCAGACGGGGGGCGGCCGCCGTTCCGGCCGCGGGCGCGGGCGGCGGCAACACCCTCTTTGACCCGTTGGCGGATAACGTTGCGCTCCATCTCGGCAAACGCTGCTTGGATCTGCAGGAAGGCGCGGCCCATTGGCGTGGTGGTGTCGGCAGGGTGGGACACGCGCGGCACCTCTGATGATACGCGGCGAATACCCGGTTTAATGGACGGCGATGATGACGGAGCGGTTGCAGTTGCGTGACAGTTGCCGTGTCTCGCAATCCGCCCGACGCCGCCCATCTCCCGACGATGTGGTCCCGTATGGCAAAGGCGCTTCTCATGGCAAGTCTGCTCGGTAGCTTGCTGCTCAGCGCCTGCTCGGTGTTCGGCGTCCGCAGCGGCACGGAGGAGCCGCGCCATAGTGTCGTGGAGCGTCTGGGCGACATCGAAATCCGCAGCTACGCACCCCGTTTGGCCGCCGAGACCACCGTGGACGGCGACGCCACCTCTGCCCGCGGCGAGGGGTTCCGCCGCCTGGCCGGCTACATCTTCGGAGGCAACCAGGGCCGCACCCGCATCGACATGACGGCGCCCGTCGCGCAATCAACGGCCGGACCCGGAACGCGAATTGATATGACCGCGCCCGTCGTCCAGTCCTCGACCGCGGCCGGCTGGGTCATCCGCTTCTTCCTGCCCGCCGGGCTCACCGACGCGCCGGTCCCGAACGACGCCCGCGTCCGCATCGTCCCCGTCCCCCAGGAGACTATTGCCGTGCTGCGTTTTAGCGGCGTTGCCGGCGATGCCGTTATCGCCAGTCAACGCGCCGCCTTGCTCGCGGGGCTGACCGGTACACGCTGGCGCCCGGCGGGCGAGCCTGTCACCTGGTTCTACGATCCGCCCTGGACCCTGCCGCCGCTGCGCCGCAACGAGGTCGCGGTGCCGGTTTCCGACTGAGTGTCAGGTTCCGGCCTACTCCACCATTCGGCTCCATAGCAGCCACACGGCGTGTTGGACCGCTAGGCGTGCCAGGTGCACGGTTGGCCGCGCCTGATATCGCTGGGCGGCCTTTGCCAGGATCGCATAGAGTGCGTCGTTGAGGATGTACTTGACGAAGTGCTTTGCCTTGACGCCTTGGCGCCGGAGTGTCCACGGCAGGGAAGCGTTTGTTGAGAGCGCGCGGCGGAACTGCGCCTTCTGTATTGCCTTGCGGTCGCTGCGGCGCTTTGCCGGGTCGTCATAATACGAACGCAGCGCTGCCGCTGACGTGTCGCCGGCCTTGAGCCACCGCGCTGCGTGGACCGTCAGGCGCTCGACATCGACCGCCAGCCGGCCAATGCCCGTTCCGGCAGCCGGACACGAGGTCTGGTAGGCGTCGCCCACAAACACGATGCCGTCGCGCCGATGATTTTCCGCGACCGCGACGTCGCTGGAGCGGCATTGGACTTGGGTGATAGTGAATTCCCCCAGCTCATTGCGCAGTTCTGGCAGCACCTCCAGCAGCGTCTCGCGCGGTGTCTGACGAAAACGGCGTATCCACGGATCGAGCGGGTCACGATACAGGAACAGGTTTCCACGCAAGACACTTTTACAGGGAAAAACTATGAAATAATCGATCCCGTCCCGGAACCCGTTGCCATAATACACCAGGATTGGAGTGTCGGTCGCGCCGCACTTGGGCGAGGCGATGTCGAACCCGATCGTTGTTGAGTGCCGCGCACTGATCTTTTGGTGGCTGACCCCGAGGCGCTCGCTCAGCGCGGTGTTCAGCCCGGTCGCCATGACCACCAGCTTGGCCGCGATAGTCTGGCCGTCGTCGAGCCGGACCATTGGATGCGGAGAGGTCTCGACGTCGGTCACCCGCCCGACGATGAACTGTACAGTGTCCGGAATCTGGCCGCGAATTGCTGTTACGATGTCCTGATACGGCATTCCATAATGCGGCGTCAGGACTGAAGACAGCTGTTTGCCAAAACTAAAGTTTTTCGCCCGCAATACTGCCTGAACGTCAGTGACAAGACTATCTAACAATCCGAGGTCACTAAATATTTTAAGTTGACTGCCGACAATCTGTTCTGCCCGGAAGTCTGTTGGGTATTTCCTATATCGGTCAATGATCGCAACTTGAAATCCAGATTGGCTAAGTGCGATTGCTGCAAGTGAACCACTCAGCCCGGCACCAACGACCACGACGTCAACCATAGCGTCTCCATCAAGATGTAGATTATCTACTTAGGAGTTATGGTGCGCGCGACTGTTTCAACAAGATTGCGACGCCGAGTACTAGATCGTCATAGATCCTTCGTGTTAATACTTAGACAATCCCGTGAATCTCGACATCGATAATTAGGTTGAAGGTCGGAAAACGAGCGTTTTCACCAGATGTATAAATGAAACGCAATATTGTTCGATATTGAACAATTACCTGTTCCATACCGAACTGCAAGCGTTAATCAGAACGCTACATGTCCAAACACCGCGCGCAGTCCTAAAAACAACGCGCCGCCTACCAAGAAACCAACCAACGTCCCGTTCACCCGCACGTACTGCAGGTCCTTGCCCACACGCAGCTCGACCCTGTCGGTGATCTCGTCCGCGTCCCAGCCCGCCACCACGTCGCCGATAAAACCCGCGATCTGCGCCTGCGCGCTCGGCAGCATCGTCGCGATCACGCTCTCGGCTGCGCCCTGCAGACGGGCCCGCGCCGCCGCGTCGTCCGCGAGGAACGCGCCGAGGTTGCCCAGCGCCGCCTCGATCGCCGCCATCGTGTGGCTGCCGGGCCGCTTCGTGTCCTGCTCCAGCGCAAACCGCAGCCGCGACCACACATCCCACAGCCATGCCTGCACCGTCTCATGCGCCACCACCCGCCGCACCGCCCGGCCGATTTCGGCGGCGCGCTGCGGGTCCGTCTCCATCCGGTCGATCTCCTGGCGCACCCAGGTGTCGAACGCCTCGCGGATGTGGCTGCCGTCCGGGCCCATGCGGTCGATCTCCTCCCGCAGCACCGTCAGCACGCGCTCCGCCACCTGCGCGCCGAGCACCCAGCCGACGACCCGGCCGCCCTGCGCGCGCACCTTGTCCTGGATAAAGCCGTGCAGCGTCGCGTGCCGGCTCTCCAGCATGCTGCGCAGCTCGGTCAGCAGAAAGCCCAGAACCTCTTGATGCCGCCCGCCATCCACCAGCGTGCGCA
>JANXVC010000313.1 GCA_025351925.1 Rhodospirillales bacterium
GAATTGCCAGCGTACTTCGCCTTCTAAGGTGATCACACCATGCCGCACCATCACTGTCACCGCATCATCGGGCACCGTTACGTCCCAACGTAGGATATCGAGCATGCGGCGAGCGATCTCGTCGTCGGACCGCTTCTGGTCGGCCGGAAGCCGCACCTCGATCTCCTCGGCAATGGCGCGCACGCTTTTCACCCGATGCACCGCCTTTTCAGCGGCGATCTTTTGGGCGTAGCTGCCGACGAAACCGGACAACGTGACGACACCGTCCTGCGCCGTGACGCCGATGTGCGCCGCATCGACGCTCGGCTCCCATGCGAGCGCGTCCTCCACCATCTGCTGCAATGCCTTGTCTGTCACGATGCCTCCTCTGGCCCGTGGATGGGCCGGTTCGTGGATGACCTAGCAAGAGCATGGACGCGACGGCCTGTAATTGATCGAGGTTAACCAGCAAGCGTGGCGAGTTTGCTCGTTGATTTCGTACAGGCCTGTCTCATTCATCTTTCGTCAGGTTACTTTCTGTCCTACGTTTCCACCGGCAGTCGAGGAGACGGTCGGTGACATACCCAATTTATCATCAACGTCCAAACTTCGAGAGTTGCGCAGCTTGCTCAGCACGCACTCTGGGGATGTGTGCCCCATGGTCGGCGGACGAGATGGGCATGCTGTCCGGAATCAAGGGACATCGGCGCGTGGTCGTCGCTTCGACCGACCTCTATCATCAGGGAGAGCCGTGCCCGAACTACCTGGTGGTAGTCAACGGATGGGTCGGGACGCGGGTGATGCTCGACGATGGCACTTGGCACATGCCAGACTTTGCTCTTCCCGGTGCGTTGCTTGGCGTGCAGGCTGTGGCCGGAGCCGTCATGACCCATTCCGCCATCTGCCTCACGACCGTGACGGTATGCCCACTGCCCAGACAGCGCCTCGATGATCTCATCGCGACGAACCCACAGCTGGCGCTTCGCCTCGCGCACCTTGCCGCCTGCCGGGAAGCACGGCTCCAGGACCACTTCGTGAACGTTTCCGGGCGTGGCGCGCGCGAGCGGGTAGCCCACCTGTTGATGGAGTTGTTCCATCGGATACGGCACCGGCCGCCGTCAAGCGGCGATAGCGTCCAGCTTCCGTTGACCCTCGCGCACATGGGTGAGGCTCTCAACCTGACAGACGTACATCTAAGCCGGATGCTGGCTATTCTGCGGGTGCAAAAGGTCGCATCCTTTTTTCGGCACAGGCTAGACATTCTGGACGCGCCGGCATTCACGCGGGCCGCCGGCTTCGGGTCCGACACAGGCCTGTTCGAGGACGAACTTCCCGCAGCCCCGTTGCGGAAACGAACAGCGCAGCTGAACGTCTGCCACTGAACAAGGGCTCGTCATGTGTGGGCAGACACAATCCGCGGTTGCTCGGGACCTACTCCCGGCGTGAGTTCGAGTGTCAGGCAGGGTCGTCAGCGCCGTCGACTGCTCCCCACTCAGAGCCTGGCAACTGCATTGCCCGGCCTTGCTGCAAAGTCATCGGTTGCAGCAGTCTCGCTTGGTCCGTCTGTCGTCTCCGTCATGATCAATGGCTGGATCTGACGGCCGTGGTCGCAGCGCAATAAGCGCAAGCCTGACCTGCCCGTGCCAGGGAGAGCCGGATCGATGGCAAGCTGCTTTTTAGGCGCTTTCCCTTCCCTCGCGGTCGACAGTCTATCGGGGACAGGGCGTGCCTGGGCTGCATCAATGCGCACACGCTCGCCCTCGGTGACACGGCAGGCTCTGGTTCGTCGAGAGGTTCTGGCCAACGTGCCTCTAGAGAGGATTGGGCTGTCTGTCGGCAGGCGCCTGGAGGCAGCGACCGACGGCATCTCTCGAGTTGCCGGGCTGGCCGGGCTTATCAGAGTCGCGGCTGTGCTACTCGCCGGCCTCCGTGGAAGATCAATGGCTCAGCAAGCAGCACTTGGGGAAATGGCCGAGCAGCGTGCGGGTGAGGCCGCCAAATATCCATTCTTGAATGCGGGAATGGGCATAGCCACCCGCCACGACCAGCTCGGCGCGATATTGCTCCGCCGTCAGAAGCAGCTCAGACGCAACCGACGCCTCCCGAAGTAGCCGGGTCTCGGCCGTCGCGGCAACGCCGTGGCGGGACAGGTATTCCATCACGGCCTCCACGGCGGTTGCCGCATCCTCCTGCTCGCTGGCAGAATTGTATATCTCGATAACCAGCACGCAGGCTGCCCGTTTCAGTAAGGGAAGCGCGTCCGCCACCGCGCGGCGGGCTTCACGGCTGTCCCTCCAGGCAATGACGACGCGCGTTGTGTCGAGACGCGACAGGCCAGGCGGCACGACCAGGATAGGCCGGCCTGCCCGCATCAGGATGTCGCCTGGATCCGCTTGCCTGGAGTGGCTGGTGCCGCCACTTTCTGGTTTTCGCCCGACGACGACAAGGTCCGCTGTGCGAGCCTCACGTGCCAACATCTTGGCGGGATTATCAATCGCGGATCGCCAAAGGAACTGTTTATCCTTTTTACCCGCCACTGCCCAAAACTGTTGCTCGGCGGCATCCAGGTGTTTCTGTATGTCTTTTGCCTGGGCGGCGAGCAGGGCAGCGACAATGACGGGCCCGGCTGCAGGAGCTGTCACCGGCGGCACAACGTCGCGCGCTGCCACCCCAACCAGCATCGCGCCGAACTGCCGAGCCAATTCGGCGGCCAACTCGATTCGCGTCTTGTCGTCGTCACCGGCCTCGACGTCAACGACAAGTGTTGCCCAGCCCATGTCCGCCATCCTTCACTGCTTGCACGACCGGTGCGGGGCTAGGGTTTGTGCTGCCCAGTAATTCGCCAGCCACTACGCTCCTTGGCCAAAGCGCCGTCTCGCCGCTCGGCATGGCTCACGCCGGACATTCTGGCGCGTCAGCCGTGAAACTTCGTTGGAAGCAACCTGCCCAATTGCATGATGGTCCGCCCGAAGCGACAAACCGATGAGTGAACCGCCCCGGGTTTCCCGGAGGCGTTTTGGTGTGTGTTATGCGGCGATCAGCGTGTCCGCAAGTGCGGCGTCGTAGGCGGCCTCGGCCTCGGCAGGCGGGATGTTGCCAATCGG
>JANXVC010000379.1 GCA_025351925.1 Rhodospirillales bacterium
AGGCCACGGCTGCCACTTTCGGGGCGGTGGCCATGAACGCGGTCACCGGGGTGGGCGCGCCTTCATAGACGTCCGGCGTCCACATATGGAACGGCACGGCCGATAGCTTGAACGCCAGTCCGGCCACGATGAACACCATGCCGACGATCAGGCCGGCGGACGCGGTGTCGGGTGTCGCCAGCGCCCGCGACAGCTCGCCGAATTGCATGGTGCCAGCGAAGCCATAGGCAAGCGATATGCCATAGAGCAGCAGGCCTGAGGCGAGCGCGCCCAGGACGAAAAACTTCAGACCGGACTCTGCGGACCGCACGTCGTCGCGGGCAAAGGCACACAGGACATAAAGCGCCAGCGACTGCAGCTCCAACCCCATATACAGCGTCATCAGGCTGGAGGCGCTGCACATCACCATCATGCCGACGGTCGAGAGCAGGATCAGCACCGGGAACTCGAACCGGCTGATGCCCTCGCGTACGTTGTAGTCGAGCGCCAGCACGGCGGAGAGTCCGGCGCCGGCTAGAATCAGCAGCTTCATGTAGCTGGCAAAACCGTCCACCACGAACAGCCCGCGATAGCCGCCGCCGCTGGCGCTGCCCAGCACCAGGACCGCGGCGAGCACGAGAGCGGCGAGCGCCAGCATGGTGCAGACGAACGCCGGGTCCGGCTTGCGGAATACGCCGAATATGAGGATCGCCATCGCGCAGACGGCGAGCGCAATCTCTGGCAGCGCCATGGTCCAGTTCATGGCGCGATTCCTGCGAGCTTCGGGCCAATAAGCGCCGCCGTATGGTAGTCCACCATGGCGTGCACGCTGGCGTCGAAGAACTGGGTGAAGCTTGATGGATAGACGCCCATCCACAGCACGAGGAATATCAGCGGCGTGAAGATCGCGATCTCCCGCGGCGATAGGTCGAGGATGCCGCGCAGGTCGTCGCGCGTGATCACGCCGAAGATTACCCGGCGATAGAGGTAGAGCATGTAAACCGCGCCGAGGATCATGCCGAAGCTCGCGAGATAGGCTAGATAGAGGCTGATCTTGAATGCGCCGACCAACACCAGGAACTCGCCGACAAAGCCGGAGGTGCCGGGCAGCCCAACGCTCGCCATGGTGAACACCATGAATACGAGGGCATAGGCCGGCATGCGGGTCGCAAGGCCGCCATACCGTGCGATGTCGCGGGTGTGGATGCGGTCGTAGATCACGCCGACGCAGAGAAACAGGGCCGCCGAGACGATGCCGTGCGACAGCATTTGGAACAGCGCGCCCTGCAGGCCCTGGGCGTTGAAGGTGAAGATGCCGATGATGACGACGCCCATATGAGCGACCGACGAGTAGGCGATCAGCTTCTTCATGTCGGTCTGCGCCAGCGCGACCAGCGATGTGTAGATGACCGCGACAACGCCCAAGGTGAACATCATCGGCGCGAACTGCTGGCTGGCCTGCGGCAGCATGGGCAGCGAGAAGCGCAGGAAGCCGTAAGCGCCCATCTTCAGCAGCACACCGGCGAGGATGACCGAGCCGGCGGTCGGCGCCTCGACATGCGCGTCCGGCAGCCAGGTGTGGACCGGCCACATCGGCACCTTGACCGCGAAGGAGGCAAAGAAGGCGAGGAACAGCCAGAACTGCATCCGTGCCGGGAACGGCGTTTGCATCAGGACCGCGAGATCGGTGGTTCCCGCGTGATACCAGATGGCCAGCAGCGCCAGCATCATCAGGATCGAGCCGGCCAGCGTGTAGAGGAAGAACTTGAAGCTGGCATAGACCCGGCGCGCGCCGCCCCAGACGCCGATGATCAGGAACATCGGGATCAGCACGCCCTCGAAGAACATGTAGAAGACAATGAAGTCCTGGGCGGAGAACATGCCGACCATCATGGTTTCCAACACCAGGAACGCCAGCATGTACTCGCGGACCCGCACGGTGATGGCGTCCCAGCTTGCCAGGATGCAGATCGGGGTCAGGGCGGTGGACAGCAGGACGAACAGGACGGAGATACCATCGACGCCCATGCGGTAGCCGACGCCAAACTCCGGGAGCCAGGATACGCTTTCCTTGAACTGGAAGCCCGGGTCGCTGATGTCGAACTTGACCCACAATACGAGGGAGATGGCGAAGACGATCAGACTGGTCCACAGCGCGGCCCAACGGGCGTTACCAGCCACGACAGCCTCGTCGCCACGCACCGTCATGATAAACAGGCCGCCGGCCAGCGGCAGCCAGGTCAGCAGCGAGAGGATGGGAAAGCCGGCGGCGTTCAGGCCAGTCATTGAAGGATCACCGGAACAACAGGAAGATGCTGACCAGCAGCACGAGGCCGATCAGCATGGTGAAGGCGTAAACTGCGATCGACCCGGTCTGGATACGCACCACCTGCGCCGAGCTATCGGTGGTGAGCGCCGCTATGCCGTTCGGGATGCCGTCGATTACCTGCGCATCGCCAACCTGCCATAGGATGCGGGCGAGCCGCACAGCCGAGCGGACGAACACGGCGTCATACAGTTCGTCAAAATACCACTTGTTCAGCACAAAGCGATAAACGCCGGGGACCGCGGTGGCGAGACGCTCGGGAAGCTCGGGACGTGCCACATACATGACATAGGCCAATGCGATGCCGAGCACGCCGACGATGGTGGGCAGCAGGCTGATGATGCCCGGCACGTGGTGCATGTCGTCAAGCACGCTGTTGGTGGGCGCATTCACGATGCTGCCGCGCCAGAACTCGAGCCAGCCCTCGCCGATGAAGGAGCCCTCGAAAGCAAATCCAGTGGCGACAGCGCCGATCGCCAGCACGATCAGCGGGGCGAGCATGACGGGCGGGCTTTCGTGGACATGGTCGAGCGTGTCGGGACTGGCACGCGATGTGCCGTGGAAGGTAAGGATCAGCAGGCGCCAGGAGTAGAATGCGGTCAGGAACGCCGCGATGGTGCCGCAGAGGAAGCCGTACATGCCGACCGCGCTGTGCCGGGCAAAAGCAGCCTCGAGGATCGCATCCTTTGAGTAGTAGCCGGCGAAGATTGGGATGCCGGCGAGTGCCAGGCTGCCGACCCACATGACAGCATAGGTGATTGGGATCTTGCGCCAGATGCCGCCCATGCGACGGATGTCCTGCTCGTCGGACATGGCGTGGATCACCGAGCCAGCGCCCAGGAACAGCAGCGCCTTGAAGAAGGCGTGGGTAAACAAATGGAAGATGGACGCTTGGTAGGCCCCGACCCCGGCGGCGATGAACATGTAGCCGAGCTGTGAGCAGGTCGAATAGGCGATGATGCGCTTGATGTCGTTCTGAACGCAGCCGATCGTCGCGGCAAACAGGCAGGTGCTGGCGCCCATGAAGGCAATGAAGCCGAGCGCGCCGGGTGCATATTCCAGAATGGGCGACATGCGCGCCATCAGGAACACCCCGGCGGTAACCATCGTGGCGGCGTGAATCAGGGCCGAGACTGGCGTCGGCCCCTCCATTGCGTCGGGCAGCCAGGTGTGCAAACCAAGCTGCGCCGACTTACCAGCAGCGCCGAGAAACAGCAGCACGCCGATCACCTCATAGGCGCGCCAGGTGCTGCCGAGCACGTGGTAGGCGTCATTCGTATGCTCGTGGATGCGGGCGAAGATCTCCGGGAACTCGACGGAGCCGAACATCAGGAACACCAGCGCGATGCCGACGGCGAAGAACAGGTCGCCGACGCGGTTGACGATGAATGCCTTCATCGCGGCGCGGTTGGCGCTGGGCCGGTCGTACCAGTAGCCGATCAGTAGGTAGCTCGCGAGGCCCACGCCCTCCCAGCCGAAGAACAACTGCACCAAGTTGTCGGCGGTCACCAGCATCAGCATGGCGAAGGTGAACAAGCTAAGGTAGCTGAAGAAGCGCGGGATGG
>JANXVC010000326.1 GCA_025351925.1 Rhodospirillales bacterium
GCTGAGGCCGATGCCGATCCGCACGGACTGGTTGTCGATGGTATAGACGCCGAGGTCGTTGGCCTGGAAGGTCGTGAGGCTGACCTGCATGTGATCGACAGCCTCAATGAACGGCGTCTTGAAATGCAGGCCGGGCCCGATCGGCGCCACGCTGGTCACCACGCCGAAGCGCCGCACCCCGGCCATCTCCGTCGGCTGCACGACGAAAAAGCTGCCATTGACCGCTGCGAGCACAGCCAACCCAGCGGCGCCGAGCAGTGCCCAACGGCCGATCCGCCGTGTCGAGCTCGATCGTTGGATAGGCATCGTGCTGATCAGTTCGCTCATGCGTGTGGCTCCGGTTTCCCATGAGGGTCAATCCAGAGCTGGAACAAGAATGCAAGCTATCTCTGTTATCCCGCAAACGCTGGCTACGCAGTGCGCGGTGCCCCCGCCCCGGTCGAGCGCAGCGCTAGGTTGGCGACCGCAGCCACCAAGACGTTGGCCAGCACCGCCAGCAGGCCGACATAGACGGTATAGCTCGCACCGCCGACCACGACGGTATGCAGTGGCTTCAGCCCGTCCATGTAAGCAATATAGCTCCCGCCAAGGAAGCCAACGGCCCAGCCGAGCAGCAGCGCCGGGGCGCGGAACCAATTGAAGAATAAGCCGAACACGACGGCCGGGAAGGTCTGCAGAATCCACAATCCGCCGAGCAGCTGCAGGTCCAGCGCGTATTGCATCGGCGCGAACAGGATGAACAATAGCGCGCCGCCCTTGACAGCCAGGCTGGTGAGCTTGGCCACTTGCGCCTCACCGGCATGGGTGACCGCCGGGTTGACATAGGCTTTCCAGATGTTGCGGGTGAACAGGTTGGCAGCGCCGATCGACATGACGGCCGCCGGCACCAGCGCGCCGATGGCAATTGCCGCGAAGGCAAACCCGGCGAACCAGCTTGGAAACAGCGTGCGGAACAGCGCCGGCACCGTGTCGTTCGGCGTCGCGGGCTTGATCCCCGCGGCGTGCGCCATGTAGCCGAGCAACGCGATCAGGCCGAGCAGCAGGGTATAGGCCGGCAGCAGGATCGCGTTCTTGCGGATGGTGTTGGCGGATTTTGAGGCGAAGATGCCGGTCAGCGTGTGCGGATACATAAACGCGGCCAGCGCGGAGCCGAGCGCCAACGTGGCGTAGGGCCAGTATTGCGACGCCTGCAGGACCAATCCGGACGGCGGCGTGGGCGGCTTCAATGCAAAGGCCTTGCCGGCAGCGTCGAACACGGCGCTATAGCCGCCGAGCTTGTAGGGGATGAACGCCACGGCGGTGATCACCACGATGTAGATCATGATGTCCTTGACGAAGGCGATCAGCGCCGGCGCGCGCAGCCCGGCCGAATAGGTATAGAGCGCCAGAATCGCGAAGGCGGCGATTAGCGGCAGCTCGCCGGTGAGGCCCAGCGCCTTGATCACTACCTCCATGCCGACGAGCTGCAGCGCGATATACGGCATGGTCGCGAGTAGGCCGGTGGCGGCGACCGCAAGCTCCAGCCCGCGGGAGCCATAGCGGCCGTACACCACGTCGGCGGCCGTAACGTGTCCGTGCGCCTGGGCGAAGGTCCAGAGCCGCGGCATGATCGCGAATACAATGGGATAGACGACGATGGTGTAGGGCAGCGCAAAGAAGCCCTGCGCGCCGATGGCGAACACCTGGGCGGGCACCGCGATGACGGTGTAGGCCGTGTAGAAGTCGCCGCCGACCAGGAACCAGGTGATCCACGTGCCGAAATTGCGGCCGCCCAGGCCCCACTCGTCGAGATGGGCGTGGTCCGCCGTGCCCTTCTGCCAGCGCGAGGCGGCGAAACCCATGATGGTGACGAGGGCAAAAAAGCCGATGCAGACGGAGAGCGCCGTCCAGTCAAGCTCGGCGGCGCCGGTCATGGCTCGTCTCCATGGCCGGCGCTACGATAGACGATCCAAGTCAGGATTGCCGTTATCGGCACCCAGGCCAGTTGATACCAATAGAAAAACGGGAAGCCGAACAGCGAGGGCGACGCTGAGTTATAGAACGGCACCCACAGCAGCCCGAGGAAGGGAAGCAGCAGCAGGACCCACATCGCGACGTCTCCTCCAATGGACTGGCTTATGCTGCCGTCACGATATTTATGTCGGGGCGGGTTGCGGGTTGCAAGTAACGAAGGCTCGGCTGCGGTCACATCAAACATACCGATGCTGCAGTTATTGTTCTGTACCAGGGAGAACTCTGTACGCTGCCTCAAGGGCGGCCACGATGGCCTGCAGCGCCGCGAGCTGCTGCCGGGCCAGCGCAAGCGCCTGGCTGCCCGGTCCGTCCGCATCGCCGATCTGCTCCTGCAGCTCCGCTGCGTCCCGGGTGAAGCCGTCCCATAGCCGCTCGATCCGAGCCTGCGCCGTGCTGCCGGCCATATCCATCTCGGTCGCCCATCCGGCCACCAGATCGCCGACCTCGGCGGTGATCCGGGCCGGTGACGTCCCGGCGGAGGCCAGCCGTGTCAGGTGAGCCTGGGCTGCTTCCAGCGATGCAGCGCCGGTCTCCTCATCCATAAGCTGTGCGCTCCTGAACATGACCATCCATAACGCCCATTGAGTTACCGGGCGTTTCCATCTGATCCTCGGCGGCGCGATCGTCATCAGGTAACTCGCGATCGCCAACGGCATCTAGCTGCATCTGACCGGGCGCGGCCCTAGCGACCTCGGCCTGATGCGGGCGCAGCTCGGTTAAATATCCAAGAAAACGGTCTCGCCGACGCCCTGCAGCCGGATGTCGAGCCGCCAGGATGGCAGGCCATCGCGTTCGCCTTCCGGCCGCGCGACTAAGGTGGCTTGCCGCGCGGGCTCTAGGCTGGCAAGCAGCGGGTCCTGCTTGTTGAGCGCCTCGCCTTCGAAATAGACGCGAGTCTGCAGATGGATCATCAGGCCGCGCGCGAACAGGGTGATTGCGCCATGCGGCGCCTGGAGCGCATTGGCGCCGGGCGGACCTGGCACTGGGCCGGGCTTGAGCGTGACGAAGCGGAAATTGCCCTCGACATCCGTCGCTGCGCGTCCGAAGCCGTCCCAGTCGGCCGAGGCTGGCGGGCTCGCTTGCCAGAGTTCGACGCAGGCATCCGAGACAGGGACGCCGTCGCCGTCGGTGATGTTGCCGATCAACGCGATTCGTTCGCCCACCGCGCCGAGACGTGTGAGGTCGGCCCAGGACGGGTCCTCCAGCAGATGCCAGTATGGGCCGATCGTCTGGCTTGCGGTCGCGGCGGGCATCAGGGGCGTCCCTCTTCGAACGGCGTGGCGCCCCGGCCGCGCAGCACGACGTCAAAGCGGTAGCCGAGCGCCCATTCGGGCTGCGTGACGTCGAGGTCGAACCCGGCGACCAGCCGCGCGCGGGCCGCCGTGTCCGGCGTGGCGTTGAAGATCGGATCAAACGCCAGCAAGGGATCGCCGGGAAAGTACATCTGCGTCACCAGCCGTTGCGCGAAGCCGGAACCGAACAGGCTGTAGTGGATGTGGTTGGGCCGCCATGCATTGTGGTGGTTGCGCCAGGGATAGGCGCCGGGCTTAATCGTGATAAAGCGGTAGCGCCCGTCCTCGTCGGAGAACACGCGGCCGGCGCCGTGGAAATGGGGGTCGCACGGCGCGTCATGCTGGTCGCGCGTGTGGTCGTAGCGCCCAGCGGCGTTGGCCTGCCACAGCTCGATCATCACGCCGGGGACCGCTCGGCCGTCCTCGTCGAGGACCCGCCCGGCGACGATGATGCGCTCGCCCAGCGCCTTGCCGCCGCCGGGTGCGGTCAGGTCGGCGAAAGCCGGATACCGGGCCGGCGAGAAGCGCGGCGCCGTCAGCTCCGTCGCGGTGTGGCCGCCAGGCAGGCGCACCAGGGCCGAGATGGGGTGACGCTTTTGGGTGCTGCCATAATCCGCGGCGTCGAGCGGCGGCTGGCTGCCGGGCGCATAGGGGCGGAATGGCGCATCGGACGCTTGGTTCATTTTTCATCCTCTCGGCTGCTGCAAGCTAAGCTGCCCGCCCAATCCGAGCCATCGTGGAGATGTCACACGAATGCGCGAGATGGTACCGATGCAGCTTTGTCCCGGAACCCTGCGGGTCGGCATCTGTTCGAACGGCAACATGGGCACGCTTTGTCCCATCAATCTTGAAGCGGTCTGCTGAACGCCGTCATGGCCTATTCCGGGCTGTTGCAAACGCACAGGGAACGATCATGCAGATCGCTGATATCATGACGCCGAACCCCCGATACATTCAGCCCGGCGATACGCTGCAGGCGGCCGCCCAAGCGATGGACGAACTCAATGTCGGCGTGCTGCCGGTCTGCGAGGACGACCGGTTGATCGGCATGCTGACCGACCGGGATATCGTGGTCCGGTCC
>JANXVC010000347.1 GCA_025351925.1 Rhodospirillales bacterium
CCGCAAGTGGCTGTTCCGCTTCCGCGACGGGCAGGAGGCCGAGACCGTCTATATTCCCGACCGGCACGAGGATCGCGGCGCCGTCTGCATCTCGTCGCAGGTCGGCTGCACGCTGTCCTGCCGGTTCTGCCATACCGGCACGCAGACCCTGGTGCGCAACCTGGGCGCCGCCGAGATCGTCGGTCAGTTCATGGCGGCGCGCGACGCCTACGGCGAGTGGCCGAGCCCACGCGGCGAAACACCGCGGCTGCTGTCCACGATCGTGCTGATGGGCATGGGCGAGCCGTTGTACAACTATGAGAACGTAGCCCGCGCCATGCGGATCGTTATGGACGGGGAGGGGATCGGCCTGTCCCGCCGCCGCATCACGCTCAGCACCTCGGGCGTCGTGCCGATGATGGATCGCTGCGGGACGGAGCTTGGGGTCAACCTCGCCGTGTCGCTGCACGCCGTGCGCGACGACCTGCGCGACGAGATCGTGCCGCTGAACCGCAAATACCCGATCGCCGAGCTGATCGCCGCCTGCCGGCGCTACCCCGGCGCCAGCAACGCCCGGCGTATCACCTTCGAGTATATCATGCTTCGCGGCGTCAACGACGGCGAAGCGGATGCGCGCGAGCTCGTGCGCCTGATCGCCGGCATCCCCGCCAAGGTGAACCTGATCCCGTTCAACCCCTGGCCCGGCAGCGACTACCGGCCGAGCGGGCGGGAGGCGCTGGAGCGGTTTGCTGCAATCGTGCAGGATGCGGGCTTCGCAGCGCCGATCCGCATGCCGCGCGGACAGGACATCCTGGCCGCCTGCGGGCAGTTGCGGACCGATAGCCGCCGGACCCGCCCGGCGGCGTAGCTTGTCGCAGAGTACCACCGAACAGGTTGCTCTTCCGCTCGCGCTGTTGGCGGCGGCTGCTTTCCTTTCTTCGGCCGGGGCGCGCATCGTCGATCCGCTGCTGCACGCGATCGCTACCGATTTCTCGGTCACGGTGCCAGATTTGTGGATCGTCATCGCCGCGTTCACGCTGCCCTACGGGCTGAACCAGCTCTTGCTGGGTCCAGTTGGCGACCGGTTCGGCAAACTGAGGGTCATGTTGGGTGCGCTCGTGGGCTATGCGCTGTTCACCGGCGCCTGCGCCTTCGCGTCCGACCTCGCCGGGTTGGCGCTGCTGCGGGCCTGTGCCGGGGCGGCCAGCGCCGGGCTGATTCCGGTCGGCATGGCCTATATCGGCGACGCCGTGCCGTATGAGCAGCGCCAGGTGACCCTCAGCAAGTTCCTGACCGGCATCGTGCTGGCGCAGACGCTGGCGGGTCCGGTCGGCGGCGTTTTCGGCCAGTATATCGGCTGGCGCGGCGTGTTCCTGGTGCTGGCGCTGCTGGCCGTGGTGGTCGCCATCGCCTTCGCCGCGCGCATCCGTGGCTTGCCGGACCGGCGCAGCCCCGGCCGGATGTTCAAGCCGGAAAATTACGTTCGCATGGCCAGTCACCCTGTCGGCCGCCTGGTTCTGGTAGCGGCCATGCTCGACGGCGCGGTGTTCGTCGGCTGTTTCCCGTATCTCGCGCCCTATCTGCACGAGCATTTCGGCCTGAGCTACGCGCAGGTCGGCTTGATCCTGGCATGTTTCGGCATCGGCGCCTGGACCTACACTCGGTTCGCTAGAAGGTTGCTGGCGCGACTGGGGGAGGGTGGCCTGACGCTCGCGGGCGGGCTGCTGATGGCAGTGGCGCTGACGGTCGCCGTGCTCAGTGGCCGTTGGTGGCTGTTCGTTCCCGTGGAGCTGGCGCTAGGCCTCGGCTTTTTCATGCTGCATTCCGTGCTGCAGGCTCGCGCGACCGAGATGCTGCCTCAGGCCCGGGCGACCGCAGTCGCGACCTTCGCCTGTCTGTTGTTTCTAGGGCAAAGCGTGGGGGCGCTGCTGGTTGGTGCCGCGATCGCGCGCTTCGGCTACCCGACCGCGTTCCTGATTGACGCCGGGTGCATCGTGCTGCTGACCTTGTGGCTGGCGCGGGCGCTCCGGCGAGGAGCGGCGTAGCGTTGCGATCGGCGCTGGCCGGGCTATCTATTGTTCATGAACGATCTGCCGCAGACCCCGACCGCCGCCGACCACCTGGCCCGGCACGACGCCGAGCGCACGCCGCCTGCGTCGATACCGCACGACCCGAAGCTGCCGCCGGAGGTGGGCGGCCCTAAGGGACCCGAGCCGACCCGCTTCGGCGATTGGGAGCAGAAAGGCCGTTGCACCGACTTCTAGCCGTGCGCGAGGCGCCGGCGTAGGGCGGCCTTCACGGTGTTCTCCAGCAGGCAGGCGATCGTCATCGGGCCGACACCGCCCGGCACCGGAGTGATCGCCCCGGCAACCGCCGCGCACTCCGCGTAGGCGACATCGCCAACCAGCCGGCCGTCCGGCAGGCGGTTGATGCCGACATCGATCACGGTGGCGCCGGGCTTGATCCAGTCACCGCGCACCATCTCGGGCCGGCCTACCGCCGCCACCAGGATGTCGGCGCGCCGGCACTCCTCGGCGATATCGACCGTGCGGGAGTGCGCGATGGTCACCGTGGCGTCAGCTGCCAGCAACAGGGCGGCCATCGGCTTGCCGACAATGGCGGAGCGGCCCAGCACGACGGCGCGAACACCGCGCAATACCGTCTTGTCGGCCGCCAATAGACGCATCACGCCGGTCGGCGTGCAGGGTGCCAGCACGTCCAGCCCATCCTGCAAACGCCCGACGTTCAGCGGGTGGAAGCCGTCCACGTCCTTGGCGGGGTCGATCGCTTCGAGTATCGGGCGCGGCAGGATGGCATCCGGCAGCGGAAGCTGCACGAGGATGCCATCCACCTCGGGATCGGCGTTCAGCCGCTGGATCATCGCCAACAGGTCGGCGGCCGAGACGCTGGCGGGCAGGCGGATGGTCTGGGCCAGCAACCCGGCGCCGTGCGCCGCGCGGTCCTTGTTGCGGACATAGACGGCGCTGGCCGGGTTCTCGCCGACCAGCACGACCGCGAGGCCCGGCCGGAACGGCAGGCCGGCGGTCTGTTCGGCGATGCGGGCGCGGAGGACGGCGGCGACGGCCTTGCCGTCGATGATGCGGGCCGTCATCACATGCCTGCTTTCACTTGCCTGCTTTCACATCCCCGCTTTCACATCAGCGTCCAGGTCCCCGTGACGATGCCGGTGAAGATGGTCGTCAGCAGCGGGCGCGCGACGTACTGCAGCAGCAGGATGGCAACGATCGGGCTCACGTCGATGTTGCCGAAACTCGGCAGTATGTTGCGGATCGGGCGCAAGATAGGCTCGGTGACCCGGGTCAGGAAGTCGCCGATGGTCCAGACCAGCCGGTTGCGGGTGTCGAGCACGCCGAAGGAGGCGAGGGTGCTGAAGATGGCCGAAAGGATCAGCGCCCACACGAACAGGCCGATGATGGCGTTGAGCAACTGGTAGAACGCTGGAATCACGTCTGGCGGCCTTTTGGAAGTTCGGCGGGACCCTACCCATGCGCCCGGCGGGGCGCAACCGCGCCCATGCGCCAGGCGAGGCTCAACCGCGCGCGGAATATGCGTGGGGCGTGCTTGACTTGGGCTGCGTGCCTGAGCATTGTCCGCCGCCTGCACGGCGGGGCTGTAGCTCAGTTGGGAGAGCGCCTCGTTCGCAATGAGGAGGTCAGCGGTTCGATCCCGCTCAGCTCCACCACCGCTGTGTTGATGGCCCTGTCTTTGTTATTGCCCGACAGTGCTGCGGATGCCGGTTCACGCCACATAGCGACCGCCGTCTGCCTTGCGGGCCTGCCCGAGCGCCGCGAGGGTTTTCAAGATTGGGACCAGCTTGGCCGGGCTGACCTCGCGGAACTGTCGGGCTAACTCCTTTGGGCCAGCCAGGCCGCCGCGGGCCAGGGCAGCGCGGACTGCAACATATTGATCTGGGAGATTTTTGGGCCACGTGGGCAGCACGGCGTCTAGGCTCACATTCATGGCGAATTGCTCCTTGCGCACGGCCGTTTCAGCCGGGGCTTGGAACTCGGGACGGAGCCAACGGATCAGGCCCGCAGCTTCCTCCGCCTTGCGCTCACGGTTTAGCGCTACCACGCGCTCAACAATTTCAGAGGCGGACAGGTCGGCGGGCCAGCCATAGGCGGCAGCAACGGCGGTATCGAGGCGGTCGTGCAGATGGCGGAGTATCTCGACATGGCCGGCGTCCATCACGTCCCGGTCCGCATCGGATAACGGCTGGCCGGCGCGGATGGCGGTCAGGACGTTGTAGAGGATGGTCAGAGTGAGATGCGGGTGCGCTGCAAGCCGGTTCTTACGCAAGCCGTCCAGCTCTTCCGCGAGGGCGCCGATTTCAGCGGCTTGCGCCGGGGTCGCGGCGGGGAAAGGGCAGGGCTGTTCAACGCTGCTTGGTCGGCTTTACTGGGTCTCCCCTGCCACACATACGCGGTGAAGTGAGGCGGCTGATCGCAAAAGGGATTTCCGGACTGGCGAATGTCTGACTTCTGCGGCGGCAATTGGGATGGAGGTT
>JANXVC010000353.1 GCA_025351925.1 Rhodospirillales bacterium
TTGTCTCAGGAAAATCGAGAATTGTAGGCTGCGGCGTGCGATCTAGAGCATAAACCATCTTCAGCGGTGAATTCCCTCATAAGATCAATGATATAAATGTCGGAAAATGAAACGACAGCACGGGAAGTGCGGGAGAACCCATATTTGACCCAGCCTGGTGATCTTAGGGGCGCTCGTACGAGTGCTGTTAAGATTGGAGGCGGTTGGGGATGGAGATCATCACCGGGGTTGAGCGGCGTCGCCGCTTGCGGTGCGAGGAGAAGCGTAAGCATGCGGCCAATACCGCGGCGTTGCGTATTCCGGATGCGGAGCCAGGCTTAGGGTTTGTGATCGAGGATCAGCTGTCGCAGGAATTCGATGCCGGCGGGCGTAAAGGCCGTCGTTGAAAGGTTGTTGGTTCCATAGACGCTGAGGCACCCGTCCTCCGGGTCCATGTCCATTGCGAGATCTTGCAGCCGATCCTCATCCTCGCCGAGCATTTCGGCCACGCGAATGATCGTCATGACATAGCTTGGTGCCACCAGGGTCAGGCCGCCTGCTGGGCACGCGCGTCAGGACGTTTCCAGTTCCACGGCAGCAGCTCGTGCAGCCGTGACGCGGGATGGTCGGCGATCCGGCGCAGCACGTCGGCGAGCCAGGCGCGCGGATCAACGTCGTTCAGCTTGGCGCTGATGATGAGCGAGTACATAGCCGCAGCGCGGTCGCCGCCGCGATCGCTTCCCGCGAACAGCCATGCCTTGCGCCCGAGGGCCACGCCGCGCAGCGCACGCTCGGCGGCGTTGTTGCTGAGGCAGATGCGGCCGTCATGGAGGAACCGGCTGAACGTGTCCCAACGCTTGAGCATGTAGTCCATGGCCTTGGCGACCTCGGCGTGGCGCGACATCTTGCCGCGGGCAGCGCGCATCCAGGCCTCAAGCTCGGCCACGAGTGGCGCCACGTGTTTCTGCCGCAGGGCGAGGCGCTGCTCGGCCGGCAGGCCGCTGATGCTGCGCTCTACATCGAAGATGGCGTCGATCCGTCGCACGGCCTCGACGGCGAGCGGCGCACGCGCGAGCTTGGCGAGGTCAAACAGCTTGCGCCTGCCATGGCTCTTATGTCGTGCGCGACATAAGGCGCATAATCTGGAGTTGATTTTTATGTGGAGTGGCGGGCTGGTGCCGCTGTTGTAGGTGGTGGTGCCATCGGGTGGAACGCCGGATAAAGTCGGCTCGATCAGAGCGACTGGAGGAACGCGAGAAGATCGGGTTGCGGCTTCCAGGGTTTCGCCGGAGCGGGCTCGATGCCAGCATGCTTCCAGAACGTTTCCAGTGCATCGCGCTTCATTTGCAGGTTCGTGGTGATGTACCGGCCGGTCGTAGCGACGCTGGCATGCCCGAGATAATCACGGATTACGGTCACGTCGGTGCCCGACTGAAGCAGCGCGACCGCGCAGCTGTGGCGCAGCACATGCGGCGTGATCCGGGTGTGGGCGAGCATCGGGTGCTCCTTCGTTGCGGCTGCCGACGCATGCTTTTGCAGGATGTAGGCGACGCCGTCCCGAGTAATGGGCTGGCCGTGCCGGTTCACGAAGACATGCTGCTGATCGGCACTCATCGCTTTGCTGCGCAGCCGGTGCAAGGCGTTGGCGGTATCTCGCCATAGCGGCACCAGCCGCTCTTTCCTCCCTTTGCCGCGCAAGCGCACCTGCCGTGGCGGCGTCAGCTGAAGATCGCTCCAAAGGACGCCGGTGGCCTCACTCACACGAGCGCCGCAGTTGTAAAGGAACAGCAGCAGCGCGTAATCGCGCCATCCATCAATGGTATGCCGGTCCGGTTTGGCGATGATGGCCCGCACATCATCGGCCTCAAGATAGGTGGCGGGCCGCTGGCGCGCTTTCTTCGACGGGATCGCCAGCACTCGCGTATACTGAAGCGAGTGGGCGAGGTCGTTGCGTACGAGATGCTTGAAGAAGCTGCGAAGGGCAGCGCGTCGGCAATTGCGGGTGGCGGTGGAGTTCAAGCGATTGGTTTCGATGTGTTCGAGGAAGCCGGCAACGGCATCGGCATTCAGATCGCCCAGTTCCAGCGATGCGATCTGCCGGCCACTCCGTTGCGCAGCGAACTCGAACAAGAGCTTGAGTGCATCCCGGTAGGCGCGCACCGTGTGTCGGCTCGACCCACATTGGCGCGGCAGATATTCGTTGAAGAAGGACTCGACCAGCGCGAACAGCTCCCGCGGCGCTGCCTTGCTCATTGCGGTGGGCGCGCCTCGCGCAAGTGCTGTTCGAACCGGCTGCTGGCCAGTTCCAGCAGCCGCGGGGTGGCCTTCAGATAGACCTCGGTGCCGATGATGTTCTGGTGCCCGAGATACGCCGACAACGACGGCAGCTTGGTGTGGATATCGACGCCGTCACAGGCCCAAGCCGTGAGTCGATGCACGGCGAATGCGTGGCGGAACTCGTAGGGGCGTGCACCGATGCGTCCGTCAGCAGGCTTGATGCCGAGCTGCCGCAACAACCGCCGGATCGCATTTGATGCCGATGCAACGGTCAGCGGCGACGCATTCAGGCGAACGAAGAACGCCCCTGGATCCGCTTGTCGGCAGCTGCGGAGCAATCGCTGCCGCTCGGCAGCATAGTCGCGAAGCGCCGCGACCAAGTCGGCGCGCATGGCGACGATACGCGAGCGACCCTTGCTGCGCTGGATCATGAAGATACCGTGCTCGAGGTCGACATCGGAGGTGTGCAGCCGGACCGCTTCCCCCAGCCTCAGCCCGGTGCAATACAGCACCAGGATCAGGGTGTGCAGCATCGAGGCCCAGATGAACCGGCCATCGTGGGACCTCGCCGCCTCTAGGACCCGGTGCACCTCGTCGTGGCTGAAGATATATGGCAGGAAGACAGATGCCTTGACTGGCGCCATCGCGTGCTCCGGCACGTAGCTCAACGGATCATGGCGACGGCGGTAAAGGCACAGTTGGCGCAGCACGCCGAACTCGTTGGCGAGCGTCACGGCCTTGCGACCGGCAACGCGCGCGCACCATCGTGTTATCGCCTCGTCGAGCATCACCTCGCCGCTATCGCCCCAGTGCTGCCGGACAAAGCGCACGAACTCATTGAGGACGAACTCGGCGCGCCAGTATGGGATGCCCATCGCGCGCTTGAAGCGCAGGAACTCTTGCGCAACTTGGGCCAGCCGGTCCGCAGTCATCGTTGTCATGTCGGCACCGGGAGCGAGACATCGCGCAGCGTTTCGGTGGCAATCCTGACATAGGCGGAGATCGATGCCGGATCACGATGTCCAAGCAGGTCGGAGAGCACCTGGGGGCGTATCCCCAGATCGACATGGCGCGCCGCGTTGGCATGGCGAAGCACGTGGCTGCCAAGGTATGGCGCGTTCAGCCCGGCCGCCTTGGCATGCTTGACGACGATATGGCGAATGGCGGACGAGGTGCGCAGTGAGTCGAACGGCATCCTCATGCACACGAACACATGCCTGGTCGGGGTCTGCGGCGGCCGCCCGTCGCGCAGGTACAACGCCAACGCCTTGGCCGCCGGCGGCAGCAGCGGCAGCGTGAGCGCCACGCCGGTCTTGGGCCGCACGATCTTGAGTGTGGCGGCTTTCCAGTCGATGTCCTGAAGTCGCAGCCGGATGACCTCACCGGCCCCGAAGCCATAGGTGCTCATCAGCAGCAGGAGCGCGTGGTCGCGCAGGCCACCCCCTGACGAGGCGGTGTCAATCGAGCGTATCAGGCGCTGCACGTCCTTCCACGGCAACGCACGACGGGGCCGCTCGAGCTTGGCCTGCATCGGCGAGATCACCGCCTCGGCCAGCTCGATGGAAATCCGTCCCGAGGCAAGCAGGAACCGGGCAAAGCAGCGGATGCTTCCGGCGATGTCGGCCACGGTCGAGCGCGCATACCGCCCCGCGCACCCAATCAAGAATGTATCGATGTCCGTCAGCGTCATCGTGGTCCAAGCTTTGCCGGATGCGGCAAGGTGTTCGGAAAGCTTCCCAATGTGCGCCAGCTTTTTGTGCACGGTCGTCTCGGGATTGCCACGGTGACGGGCAAGATGAGTAGCGTAATCACGCAAAAGCATCGTTGCTGGAAGCGGTATAGGCTCCAAGGGCTGCCATGCCGGCGGTTGCAGTTCCATCACCTGGTACACGCGACTGAGCGCATGGAGTGCAGTCCGCGCGCTGCCAAGCCGCTTTGGATCGAGACGTCGGAGCTGCGCATACCAAGCGATGAAGCATCGTGCGCCGCTCAGGGTCAGCTCTGCACGCTCATCGAGCTCCTGTCGCGCGCAGTAAGCGCGGAAGCGCTTGATCCATTGCAAGTAAAGGCCGGCACTGCTGTCTCGTACGCAGCGATCGGCCCGCCAGATCCGGAGCATATCTTCGGCGATCGGCGGGAGTGTGGCGGCGCGTTGTTCGGCTCGATGCTCCATCAGACTCGGCTCCCACAGACCAGCGGACCGTAGTGGCTGGCGATGTCTCGGTCAGGCCCCATCTCGTGTTGGCCAATGCCGTTCCGTGGCCATCCCGTGCCTGATGTCGGTTTGAAGCCCAGAGGGGCCGGAATACTGTTCAGTATCTGCGGCGAAAGCGACCGGCGAAGGCCGAGCAGCACGCGTCCGTCCGCGCGAGCGATCTCCGGCATCGACCTGCTTGCAGGAGCGCCGATCACCATCTCCGGCGCCACATACGCGAGGGCGGCTTGGACCCCTCGAATGCGCCGGCGCAGCCAGCGGACAGCGCCGGGCAAGGTGACGTCGGGCCCGCGCAGCGCGTCGGCGGCGGCCTCCATGCTCTTGGCCGAAGATGCCACCGTGATGCTGTCCTCAATCGCGGCGAGCAGGCCGGACAGCCTGGCGGCGAGGAAGTCCGGCAGAAGGCTGAACGTTTGACGCCCCTCAGGGCAATACCACCGAGCGATCCGCAGCCCTTGTGGCGTCACCCGGGCGTAACTGCCATGACGGGCGAACGAGCAGCCGCCCGTTGGATGCAAGGGGCAAGCCGACAATCGGGCGTCGCACCATTCCCGGTTCCTGACGTACGTCTCGACATCCGACAATGTTCGAAGCGGGATCTGCACTGACACTCTCCCACGCGTCGGCGACCTGCCACGCGAAGGCGAGAATTATCCGGCGTTCCACCCGCTGGCGCCACCACCTACAACAGCGGCACCAGCCCGCCACTCCACATAAAAATCAACTCCAGATTATGCGCCTTATGTCGCGCACGACATAAGGCCCATGGCAGGCGCAAGCTGTTTGACCTCGCCAAGGTCGCGCGTGCGCCGCTCGCCGTCGAAGCCGTGCGGCGGATTCAGGGCCAT
>JANXVC010000371.1 GCA_025351925.1 Rhodospirillales bacterium
CCGCAAGGTTTCGCCACGCGCGTCGGCTTCGGAGGCGGCCGCCTGTCTGGCGGGCAGCGCCAGCGCGTCGCTCTGGCCCGTGCCTTGCTGCGCAATCCACGCATTCTATTATTGGACGAGGCGACCAGCGCGCTCGACGCCGAGAGCGAGGTCGCGGTGCAGGAGGCGCTTGCCCGCCTGCGTGTCGGCCGCACTACGATCGTTGTCGCGCATCGCCTGTCCACCGTGCGCGACGCCGACCTGGTGGTGGCCATCGCCGACGGCGCGGCAGTGGAGCAGGGTTCGCACGCCGAGCTGCTGGCGCTGGACGGGCTATATGCCCGGCTGGTGAACGCCCAAGCCCTGGCGGCTTAGTCCTTTGGCGGTTTAGTAGGTGATGGCGTCCTTCATGCCGTCATATACGCCCTGTGTTAGGATCTTTTTGGTCACGAGATCCTGCGGCGAGGCGTAGGGCCGGCCGGATACGATCGCCTTTGAGCGGACGTCGCCGATGCCCTTCAGGGTCTTCTCCATCTCGCTGGCGGTCGAGGTGTTGATGTTGGCCAGCGCGATCTTGTCCTTGATGCCGTCGAACGTGCCCTGCGTCAGGATTTTCTTGGTCACCAAGTCGATGAGGTCGGTATAGGGCCGGCCGGCGATGATGGCCGCGCCGCGCACCGGGCCGACGCCGGGCAGGCTCTCAAGCTGCGGCTGTGCTGCGGTGTTGATGTCCACACGTCGGCCTGAGGCTGCCGGAGCTACGGCAGTCGGAGCCGCAGCGGGTGCCGCACGCGGAGTGGCGGCCGTAGGCGGAACCGCGGCTGTGGGCGGTGTCACCGGCGCAACACGTGGAACGACCGGCGTGGACGGGGCGGCGGGTGCGCTGCGGGGAGCTGGCGTTACAGGACTGGGGGTTTGAGCGAATGCGGGCACGGCAAGCAGGCCGAGCAGTGCAGCGGTGAGGCGCAGGGACTTCGACATTATGCTCTCCAGTGGAACGAAACGCGATAAAGACATATCCGTTCGATTGGGTGCAAGCCCAGGTTTACGACCAGGCGTTTACGACCAGCGCACCTCGGGCGGCAGGCTCATCAGGATGGCCTCGACGTTGCCGCCGGTTTTCAGGCCGAACAGCGTGCCCCGGTCGTGCAGCAGGTTGAACTCGACATAGCGGCCACGGCGCAGCAACTGGTGGTCGCGCTCCGCCGGTGTCCAGGGTTCATACATCCGGCGGCGCACGATGGCCGCGTAGGATGCAAGGAAAGCCCGGCCCACGTCCTGGGTAAATGCGAAATCCGCCGCAGCGCTGCCGCTGGACAGATGGTCGTAGAAGATGCCGCCGGCGCCGCGCGGCTCATTGCGATGCGGCAGGAAGAAGTACTCGTCGCACCACGCCTTGAACTTGGCATAATACGCGGGGTCGTGCGCGTCGCAGGCGGCCTGGAACCCGGCATGGAACGCGGCGGCGTCGGCCATCGCCTCGACCGCATCAAGCCGCATGGGCGTCAGGTCGCCGCCGCCGCCGAACCAGCCGCGGGTGGTGACCAGCATCCGCGTGTTCATATGCGCTGCCGGCACGCGCGGACTTTGCGGGTGCGCGACGACGCTGATGCCGGACGCCCAGAAGCGTGGGTCCTCCTCGGCGCCGGGGATCTGGCGGCGAAACTCGGGGCTGAACTCGCCCCATACGGTCGAGACGTTGACGCCCACCTTCTCGAACACCCGGCCACGCATGACGCTGATGACGCCGCCGCCGCCGGGAGCGCCATCCGCTGTGGGGCGCGACCAGGGTTCTTGGGTGAATCGGCCGGGTGAACGGTCGGCCAGCGGTGCATTCGGCATATCCTCGATCGCTTGGAATTCGGCAACCATCTGATCGCGCAGCGCCTCGAACCAGGCCTGTGCCGGGTGTTTTAAGGTCTCATGCTCCGGACGAGCGTGGGTTTCTATGTGCAACTGCTGCCCTTGCGGCATATTCAGGCCTTCCAATCTGCTAAAAGCAGAGTAGGGGTTTCGGGCCGCATGTTGCAGGGGGGATTTCGCCTCTCTATGACGGCGGTGTAGCTGACTGACCAAGAATTTGCGCCGGCACGGCGCATCGAGACAGAGGGATCTTATGGCAGACACCGCCAGCGCGACCGTTCGCGACGCCATCACCACCGTCGGCGCCGCCGATCCAGCCAAGCGCGATTTCCTAAAGCTGCTGACCGGCAGTGCCGTCGCGATCGGTGTCGGGGCAATCGTTTGGCCCTTCATCGACAGCATGAACCCGGCCAAGGATATCTTGGCCCTGTCCAGCATCGAGGTCGATCTGGCGCCGGTTCAGGAAGGCCAGGCTATCACCGTCGTATGGCGCGGCAAGCCGATATTTGTGCGCAACCGCACTGCCGATGAGATCAAGGGCGCGGAGAGCGTCGCCCTCAACCAGCTGATCGACCCGCAGTCCGACGCCGACCGCGTAAAGGCTGGCAAAGAGAAGTGGCTGGTGGTGATCGGCATCTGCACACACCTCGGCTGCGTGCCGCTGGGCAACAAGGTCACCGACCCACGCGGCGACTACGGCGGCTGGTTCTGTCCCTGTCACGGCAGCCAATACGATACGTCAGGCCGTGTGCGCCATGGTCCGGCGCCGGCGAATTTGGGACTACCGCCCTACACCTTTGCGGGTGACACCAAGATCAAGATAGGCTGAGGAGAGCAAGCAAATGGCAGGCCTACACAAATCCGAATTTGAGAATCCAGTCGTCAACTGGATCGATACCCGGATGCCCATCTTTACGATGATGCAGAAGGAGTATGGGTCCTTTCCAACACCGAAGAACTTTAACTATTTCTGGAACTTCGGTGCATTGGCGATGATCTCGCTGGCGATCATGATCGCCACGGGTATTTTCCTGGCGATGAACTATACCGCGCACACCAGCCTCGCGTTCGACAGCGTTGAGCGCATCATGCGCGACGTGAACTATGGCTGGTTGCTGCGCTACATCCACGCCAATGGCGCGTCGATGTTCTTTATCGTCGTGTATATCCACATCTTCCGCGCGCTCTACTACGGATCATACAAGGCGCCGCGCGAGCTGCTGTTCATGCTCGGCGTGGTTATTCTGCTACTGATGATGGCGACGGCGTTCATGGGCTACGTGCTGCCCTGGGGCCAGATGTCCTACTGGGGCGCGACCGTCATCACCAACCTGTTCTCGGCCATCCCGATCGTTGGCGAGGGCATTGTGACCTGGTTGTGGGGCGGCTTTAGCGTGGACAACCCGACGCTGAACCGGTTCTTCAGCCTGCATTATCTCATGCCGTTCATGATCACCGGCGTGGTGTTCCTGCACATCGTGGCGCTGCACATCACCGGGTCGAACAACCCGCTCGGCATCGACGTCAAGAGCCCGCAGGACACGCTGCCGTTTCACCCGTATTACACCGCGAAGGACAGCATCGGCATCTGCGTTTATCTGCTGGTGTTTGCTGGCCTGGTGTTCTTTGCGCCAAACCTGCTGAACCATCCGGACAACTACATCCCGGCAAACCCGCTGGTGACGCCCGCGCACATCGTGCCGGAGTGGTACTTCCTGCCATACTACGCCATCCTGCGCTCGGTTCCGAACAAGCTGGGCGGCGTCATCCTGATGTTTAGCTCGATTGCCGTGCTGTTCGTGCTGCCCTGGCTCGACACCTCCCCGGTGCGTAGCGCCCGGTTCCGGCCGATCTACAAGCAGCTTATCCTCGTGATGGTCGCGAGCTTCCTGGTGCTGGGCTATGTCGGCGGGAAGCCGCCCGAGGGCATCTATGTCGTGCTCGGCCGTGTGGCGACCGCCTATTGGTTCCTGCACTTCCTGGTGCTGCTGCCGATCCTGGGCAAGCTGGAGCGGCCCTTGCCTTTGCCGGAAAGCATTTCTCGTCCAGTGGTTCGGCGTCCGCCGTCCAGCGGTGGCGGCGGTCCGCTGCCGCAGGGTGCCACGGCGAAGCCGATGGAGAAGCCGTGATGCGTATTGCTCTCGCCCTCGCGGTTTTTCTTACGGCGGGTGTGGCCTTGGCCCCTGGGGCATTCGCCCAGGGGCACGAGGCCGTCGAAGCGCCGAAGCAGCCATGGAGCTTCAACGGTCCGTTCGGCACTTTCGACCGGGCGTCGATGCAGCGGGGCTTTCAGGTCTATAAGGAGGTTTGCTCCAACTGCCATTCGATGAAGGAAATGTATTATCGCAACCTGACCTCCATTGGGCTGAACGAGGAACAGGTGAAGGCCATTGCCGCCAGCGCGACGGTGCCGGGCGGCACTGACGACTCAGGTCAGGCCGTGGAGCG
Source organism: Rhodospirillales bacterium (assembly GCA_025351925.1). Taxonomy (GTDB): domain Bacteria; phylum Pseudomonadota; class Alphaproteobacteria; order Acetobacterales; family Acetobacteraceae; genus CAHJXG01. Next base: position 4,291 of record JANXVC010000371.1, read on the forward strand.
GCCGGCGCTGCCGTCGGACCATTTCCGGTCGCCGTTCGCCAATGACAAGGCTGCCCGGTCGGCCAATGGCGGCGCGTTGCCGCCGGATCAGTCGCTGATCGTCAAGGCTCGGGAGAATGGGTCTGACTACGTTTTCGCGTTGCTGAACGGCTACGAGGACGCGCCGGCTGACGTGAAAGTCGGCGAAGGGCAGTATTACAACAAGTATTTCCCAGGCCATCAGCTCGCGATGCCGGCGCCGTTGCACGAGGGTGCAGTCACTTATGCCGATGGCACTCCGGCCACCATCGAGCAGATGTCTCGCGATGTCACGCAGTTTCTGACCTGGACGTCGAACCCGGACCTAGAGGTTCGTAAGCGGATGGGCGTGAAGGTTGTATTGTTCCTGACGCTGATGACCGGCCTGACCTATGCGGTGAAGAAGAAGGTCTGGAAAGACGTGCACTAACCCGCGTTTATCTGGATGTCACCAACGCCGCGCGGTAACCCCGTGCGGCGTTGTTGTTTGAGGGCTTGAATGGCAGACGAAATCACCCCGGTCATCGGCATCATTGGCGGCTCCGGCCTATATGACATCGCCGGCCTGGAGCGTAAGCAGTGGCGCCGGGTCGAGACGCCATGGGGTGAGCCGTCCGACGAGTTGCTGTTTGGCGAGCTTGACGGCGTGCAGTGCGTGTTCTTGCCCCGGCATGGACGTGGCCATCGTTTGTCGCCAAGCCATCTGAACTATCGGGCCAACATCGACGCGTTGAAGCGTTCGGGCGTCACGGACGTGCTGTCGCTCTCAGCGGTGGGTAGCTTAAAGGAGGAGCTTCCGCCCGGGCATTTCGTCATCGTGGACCAGTTCATCGACCGCAGCTTCGCCCGGGAAAAAAGCTTTTTCGGGGCCGGTTGTGTCGCCCATGTCTCGGTCGCTGACCCGGTGTGCCCGCGCATCGGCGACGTGGCTGAGGCAGCCGCTCGTGCCATCGGTCTGCCGGTCACACGCGGCGGTACCTATTTGGTAATGGAAGGCCCGCAGTTCTCCACGCGTGCGGAAAGCAACCTGTATCGAAGCTGGGGCTGCAGCGTGATCGGCATGACCAATATGCCGGAGGCTAAGCTGGCGCGGGAGGCGGAGCTTTGCTACGCGACGGTCGCCATGGTGACGGATTATGATTGCTGGCATGACGCGCATGACGCGGTCACCGTCGAGGCCGTCATCCAGGTTATGCAGGCCAATGCTGACGCCGCCCGCAGGCTGGTGCGCGCCATCGTGCCTGGGCTAGGCAAGCCGCGCACCGCATGTCCAGCCGGCTGCGACCGGGCGTTGGAATACGCGATCGTCACCGCCCCTGACCAGCGCGACCCGGCTTTAATGGCGCGCCTGGATGCTGTTGCCGGCAGGGTGCTCGGCTAGATCCGACGAGTTACCAATAGGGCGACGACAATCAGCGCCAGTACGCCCGCGGCGCCACCGGGGAAAGCCGACAGGTCAAGGTTGAATGCGGTAAGATGCCCGACGCTGACCAGCAGCGCGACGACGACCAGGAACAGCAAAGTTACCATTGATGCAACCAGCAAACTGGATGGTCAGAGGGCTTCAGAAGCTGCGGTGTCATGTCTCGTCCCTGCTCGCGATCCGTGGCACATTGTCGGCATGGGTGAGATCATCAACCTGCGTCGGATGAAAAAGCGGCGGGCACGCGAGGACGCTGCCACTGAGGCCGCAACTGCGCGGGCTCGCCATGGCCGCACTCCGGCACAGCGTGAGTCCGACGCGCGGGATCGTTCCGCGAAGGATCGTAAGCTTGATAACGCTTTGCTGGACAGTTCAGCCGGGAACAGCAAACCGCGCGAATGACGTTGCCAGCGTCTCGTAGATCGGCCGCTTGAATGCGACGGCCAAGTTAGGCAGGTCAGCCAGCGGCGCCCAACGCCAGGCGTCGAACTCCGGATGCGGGTCAAGGTCGAGGCGAACGTCGCGGTCATCGCCGTTAAAGCGCAAGGCGAACCAGCGCTGCCGCTGTCCACGGTAGCGGCCGCCCAACGCCTTGCCGATCAGCGCTGGCGGCAGGTCATAGGTGAGCCAGTCCGGGTGCTCGCCAATGATTGTCGCGGCGCCGGTGCCGATCTCTTCCTGCAGTTCGCGTAGGACGGCGGCGCGAGGATCCTCGGCCGCATCGATGCCGCCCTGCGGCAACTGCCAGCCGCCTGGTGTGCCTTCGGCATTCGGTAGGTCGGCACGCCGCGCGATCAAAACCTGGCCCGCGCGATTGAACAAGGCGGCCCCAACATTTGGGCGATAAGGCAGATCGGTCACTGCGTAGGCTCCGCAATCAATGCACTGACAGGAACAAGCTCAAAGCCGCGCGCTTCGATGTCGCGCGTCCAGGTGGCGAGGCGTTCGATCGTCACCGGACGTAGCGGCCCGGCGAGGCCTAGGGCGGACCCGCGCTCCCGCGCCACACGCTCCAGCGTCACAAGCTTGGCCTCGATATCGGCTCGGGTGGGTGGGTCGTCCACCACCACATCGGTCGAGCGGCCGGCTATCGGCGGTGGCGGCGCTCCGGGGCGCGGGTCGATATACAACAGGCCACGCCGGGCGACCTCGTCCAGCACAAGGCCAAAACTGCTGCGCTGCTCGGCAAACTGCTCGCCGCGCAACCCATCCGAGGCGCCGGTCACGCCGACATAGCCCTGCTGGCGGCTCATGGCCCACTCCAGGTTCTCACGATTCGCCGAGGGCGTTTTACCAGTCAGCAGCGAGTGCGGCCCGGCGTCGTTCCAAGGATAGCCGCTCGCCTCCATCGGCAGGGAGGCCAGCACCTCATGGCCACGATCACGAGCCGCCTGCATCAGCGCCTCGGGGCTGGGCGTATAAGCAGAGAACGCGAGCGTCACTGCGCCAGGCAGCGTATCGATAGCCGATCGGCTGTCAGCGGCGGAGAGTCCTATCCCCGCCAATACTAAAGCAATACGAGGCCGCGTGCCTGTGGGAGCAGCCGGCCTCCGATAGACCACACGCGGCAAACGGCCATCCGCGGCAATTCGCGGTAGGGCCGCCGAAGGAAAAATACGGGACGGTTCAAGTAGGGCGGGGTCCGGCTCGGCAATTCTACCGTTCCACGTCGCCGGAGTCGCCGACTTCGGCAGGGTGGGAGTTGCCAGCAGCGCTGGATGAGCCATCGGCCCAAGCAGGTGCAGCGTTGCGATCCCTGTAGCAAACAGGAACAACAGCCCTAGCCAGAACCACCCTAGACTACGCCAACCGGTGGGAACTTGCGCCAATAACCCCTGAGCATTCAGCGCGCAGCACGGCGCTGCGTCGCCATCGCGCGCAGGACCACCAAGCCCTGCTGCAATTGGAAATCCGTATCCGGCTTTGCCGCGTCAAACGTCGCAAAACCCTCGGGCGGCAGCTTCGGGATCTCTTTCGTGACGGCGGGCAGATCGGTCCGTGTCGGCGGTGTTGCCGGCTGCGGCGTGCCGCCCTGGTTGCGCAGCGCTTTGTTCAAATCGGCCTCACGCTCTGGCCCAAAATGCGGCGTCTCAGTGCGGGACGCCGCCACCTCCACGTCCGGGGTGATGCCCAAGCCCTGAATGCTACGCCCAGACGGCGTGTAGTAGCGTGCCGTGGTCAGCCGCATCGCGCCGTTGCCCTGCAGCGGCATGACGGTCTGCACCGACCCCTTGCCGAAGCTGCGGGTGCCGACCACCACCGCCCGGTTGTGGTCCTGTAGCGCGCCAGCCACGATCTCGGACGCCGAGGCCGAGCCGCCGTTGATCAGCACGACAACCGGCAGGCCATTAACGATATCCCCAGTCTTGGCGTTCCAGCGCTGGCTTTCCTCCGGATGACGCGACCGGGTCGAGACGATCTCCCCCTGTTCCAGGAAATCGTCCGAAACCGATACTGCCTGATCCAGCAACCCGCCAGGGTTGTTGCGCAGATCAAGCACGATACCGCGCAGCGTGCCCCCGGCCTTCTGCTTCAGGTCCAGCACCGCCTTGCGCAGGCCCGGGTCAGTCTGCTCGTTGAAGCTGGTCAGGCGGATGTAGCCGATGTCGCCCTCCAGATGCGAACGGACGACCTGGATGCGGATGACCTCCCGCTGCATCGCCAGTTCGATGGGCGTGTTCACGCCATCCCGCTTGATCGTCAGGTGGATCTGGCTGCCGGCGGGGCCGCGCATCTTGTCCACGGCCTCGTTCAGCGTCAGTCCCTGTACTGTCTGACCGTCCAGCATGGTGATCAGATCGCCAGCCTTCACCCCGGCGCGCGCGGCCGGCGTGTCGTCGATCGGGCTCACGACGCGGATGATGCCGTTCTCCGACGTGACCTCGAGGCCCAGGCCGCCGAACTCGCCCCGAGTCTGCACCTGCATGTCGCGGAACGACTTGGCGTTCATATAGCTACTGTGCGGATCGAGCCCGGTCAGCATGCCGTTGATCGCGTTCTCGATCAGTTCGCGGTCGTTCACCGGCTCCACATATTCGGCGCGCACCCGCTCGAACACGTCGCCGAACAGGGTCAGCAGGCGATAGGTCTCAGCGCGGTTGTTGTCCTGCGCCCGCGCATACGCGATGGGCCAGCCGACACCAAACACCTGGTCGAAGTAGCCCGACGCCGGCCCAACCGCGATTCCCGCCGCGAAGGCAGCACCCAAAAGCAAGCCATTACGAAGCCTCATGCCCAACTTTCCTTTACGCCCGCACAGCTAACACGGGATGCCTTGCTGTAACCTTAACAGTGCCAGAGTTGAAATAGCTATCCGCGCGCGCGTAGAAAGGGGGTCGGGTTCACAGGCAGGCCGTCGCGGCGCAATTCGACATACAACGTCGGCGGCGCGAGCCCGGATTGCGGGTCCCAACCGGACATGACGCCGACCGGCTCGCCCCGCTGCACCGTCGTGCCGACCGTCACGTCCAGCCGGTCGAGCCCGGCCAGCACGAAATGGAATGCTCCGCCGCAATCCACGATCAGCATGACGCCGAAACTGCGGAATGGCCCAGCGAACGCCACCCGGCCGTCGCACGGCGCCACGACCCGCGCCAGCGCCGGCGCGCGAAACGATACGCCCTTAGCCGGCCCGGCGTCGGTCGGGTCGCCCCAGCCGCGCACCGCTGTTCCGGCCACTGGCGCCATCAATGGGCCGTGCTGCTCCATGACGCCGGGTCCAGCGGGCCGGGTCAGCGCAATTTGCCGGCGGCGCGCCTTGGCGGCGGCTTCATCCTGGCGCTGCCGCTCGGTACGGATGACGTCGTCGCGTGCCTGACGTTCGGCGCGTTCACGCTCAGCCTCCATTGCAGCAAAGGCGTTGCGCAGCGAGTCGGCACGTGCTGCCTCGATTGCGGCCCGGCGGGCAGCGTCCGCGCCAGCGTCTTCAGCACGCAGGCGGCCAGCCCTCGCCGCCTCGATCTGCCGGTCAAGCTCCGCCGCCTGCGCCGCCTGGGCCGCCTGGGCCGCATGCAGGTCGGGCAGAGACGTTTCGATCTTCTGGGAGAGTGCCTGCACCGCCGCCTGCTCGACACGCAGCGCCGCGGCGTCCTGCTCCAGGCGCTCCGCCAGGCCGCGCAGTACCGCCAGGCCGCGCAGGGTGTCCTGCGGTGGGGCCGGGACGGCGAGGATGGTCTCGACGGGATAGAGCGCCAAACGTTCGATCAACGGCAGCAATGGCGTCAAGGCGGCCGCCCGGTCGGCCAGACGCCGCTCGGCCTCGCGGCGCCGGGCGGCGAGGCCCTCGATATCAGTGGCGAGGTTGGCGGCCGCGATCTCGCTGGAGCGCATCCGGGCGGCGGCGTTGATCCGCTGCTCCGCCAGCCGGTTCTCCTCCGCCTCCATGGCGCGAACGTGTTCGGCGGCGTCGCGTTGCCGGGCGGTCTGGGCCGCCTGGGCACGCTCGGCGTCGCGCACGGTTTGTGGCGGCGCCGCGCCACAGGCAGCGATGCCGATCAGCAGCAGGCTAAACCGGCGGGCGCGCCGCATCGTCGGCCCGCCTCGGCCCGCCCACACTTTGAAGATTATCCTCAAGCAGCGAGTGCCCAGTCATCTCCACCGGCTGCGGCAGGCCCATCAGGGCCAGCAGGGTCGGCGCCAAATCGGCCAGGCGGCCGTCCTCGATCGCGCTATCATGCCCGGCCAGCATGACCGGCACCGGGTTCGTGGTGTGGGAGGTATGCGGGCCGCCGGTGACCGGGTCGCGCATCAACTCGCAGTTGCCATGGTCGGCGGTGACCAGCAGTGTGCCGCCGGCTGCGCTGATGGCGTCGGCGATGCGCCCCAGTCCAGCGTCCACCGCCTCCACCGCGCGGATCGCCGCCGACAGGTCGCCGGTGTGGCCCACCATGTCTGGATTGGCGAAATTCAGCACGATCAGGTCGTAGGTGCCGGAGCCGATCGCCGCCACCGCCTTGTCGGTCAGCTCGGGCGCCGACATCTCGGGCTGCAGGTCATAGGTCGCGACCTTCGGCGACGGCACCATCGTCCGGTCCTCACCAGGATACGCGACCTCCTGCCCGCCGTTCATGAAATAGGTGACGTGCGGATATTTCTCCGTCTCCGCCATGCGGAGCTGCCGCAGCCCGGCATCCGATACGACCTCGCCCAGCAGGTGGCCCATGTGCTGCGGATGGAACAGTGCGCCGATGAACGGCTCCAGCGCGTCGCTGTAGCGCGTCAAGCCGAGGGCGGCGGCGAACTTATAGACCCGGGGGCGGGCAAAGCCGGTGAAGCCGGGGTCGAGCAGCGCGCCCAGCAGCTCCCGCACCCGATCGGCCCGGAAGTTGAAGCACAGCAAGGCGTCGCCGTCCTGCATGCCAGCATAGCCGCCTACCGTGGCGGGGACGACGAACTCGTCGGTCACCGCCTTGCCATAGGCGTCGTCCAAGGCGCTGGCTGCATCGGCGAAGTTCGCGCCGCGGCCCTCGGCCATGGCGAGGTAGGCCTTCTCCACCCGCTCCCAGCGGTGGTCGCGGTCCATGGCGTAGTAGCGACCGATGACGGTGACGATACGGGCATTGTCCGGCAGGGCGGCCTGCAGGCGGGCGATGCAGTCGCCGCCGGATTGCGGCGCGGTGTCCCGCCCGTCGGTGAAGGCGTGGATACGGACTGGTATCCGGGCGTTGACCAAGATGCGCGCGAGAGCGACCGCGTGGTCCTGGTGCGCATGCACCCCACCGGCCGACACCAGGCCCATCAGGTGGCACACGCCGCCGGACCGCCGCAACGCCTCGATGAGGGCCTGCAGCTCGGGCTTCAGCGCCAGGCTGCCGTCGGCGATCGCCACGCCGATGCGCGGCAGCTCCTGCATCACCACGCGCCCGGCGCCGATGTTCAGGTGCCCGACCTCCGAGTTGCCCATCTGCCCCGGCGGCAGCCCGACATCCAGGCCGGAGGTGTTGAGGAACGCGTGCGGCCCCGCCATCAAACGGTCGAAGGTGGGCGTGTCCGCCTGCTCCACCGCATTGTCGGCGGCGTTGGCCCGCCAGCCCCAGCCATCCAGGATCACCAGCATCACGGGGCGGGACTGGTCGGACATGGCAAGCTCCTTTTGTGGACAGGCCGGTATGGCGAAACTGTACGGTCGCGGCAAGTCAGGGCCTGGACGTACGATGGTACGGGTGGCCGGACAGGATGGACTGGGCGCGGAAGAGCTGCTCGGCCAGCATAACGCGGACCAGCATGTGCGGCCAGGTCATCGGCCCCAGCGACAGCAC
>JANXVC010000475.1 GCA_025351925.1 Rhodospirillales bacterium
CGTGGAACGACGTTGGGAGTGGGACCGGCAGCGTGCCGTGTCCCGAAACGGCTTGGGTCATGGTCAGGCTCCTTGCGGGCTGCCGCGCCCGTGCATCGGTACGGGCGCGGCAGGGTTGGCTCAGGCTGCGGCCTGACTCTCGTCGTCGGTCTTGCGCGACCGGCGGCGGCGTGCCGGAACCGCCGGCTCGGCGTCAGGCTCAAGGTCGCCTTCAACCTCGGTGTCCGTGTCCAGCGCTGGATCGGCTTCGGTCGGCGTATCTGGCGCAGGTGCGTCGTCGTCCCCGTCCAGGCCGACGCCGTTGAGATCCTCGTCCAGAGGAGCGCCGTCCGGCTCGTCGGCTTCGGCGTCCGTTCCGCCCGCAGTCCAATCGGGCATGGCCTCCGCCGCTTCGGAGAACACGGCCTGCGGATACACCCAGCGCCCCTCGCCCACGCGGGCGATCACCGCTCCGCGTGTCGCCTTGCCCGTGGGCTGCACCGGCACGTTGAGATCGACCGCCACGCCCTCGACCGCGGCCTTGGACAGGCAGGAGAGGAACTCGTTTGTTGCCATGTTGGGCAGGTAGGCGTCGGCGCCGATCGCGTCGCCGGCGATGCGTGCCAATGGGCCGCTCTGGCTCCAGTTCTCGCGGCAGGACAGCGTGTAGGCCAGCATCGAGCGTGCCGCAGCCTGCAGGACGGCATGACTGGACGTGACGACCCCGCCTTCGGTCAGCGTGGCCGCGATCTCGCGGCGGATCCTCTCCGGACCCGCGGCGTTAGCCATCCCGGTCTTCACCTCGACGTTGTGGCCAGCAAGCGCCAGCACGAGCAGCGCGAGCAGCCTGTCGTTGTCGATCGGCTCGTCGCGCAGCGCATCGTGCAGCGCGTCGGTGCGCATGTTGCCGACCAGCGCCGCGCCTTTCTGTGTCAGCGCCGGGCGGGGCGTCTTGGGCATGGCGGGAGTGTCGCCTGCAGCGTCGCTGTGCCCGTCCCGGCCCTGGCCTGCCGGCGCAGGCGTGGTGAACAGCACCGTTTCCACTTGTCCCGTGCGTTCGTTGACGCAGTAGCCGACCTTCTCGCCGGCGGTGCCGGGCTTGCCGTAGAAGCGCTGTGCCTTGGGCGGCAGCTTGGCGCCGCCATACTGCTCGGCCTGCAGCACGACGCCGTTCTCCGGCAGGTTGGCCTCGATCCAGGCGTGCTGGGCGGCGAGGAAGCCGTCCACGTTCGTGGTGGCGCGGCTGTCCTCGTCGGCCGGTGCAAACAAATCCTCGACGTATTCGACGCCGTAGGCGGCGGCGAACTCCGCGTCGAACACGGCGTCGGCGGCGCGCATGCGCTGGCGCGACAGCGCCTGGGCAAGCTGCCACCAGGTCACCTCTTCGCCTTTCTTCGGCTTGTTCTTCTTCCAAGCCGCTGCCTGCTCCTCCAGCGACGCTGAGGCGATAACGCGCAAATCGCGCTCGTTCGGCATATCGCCGGCGTGCATGCGGTCGAGCATCGGCGTGTGGATGCATGCGAGCAGGCGCAGCTTCTTCAGCGTGCGGATCGGCAGCACCAGCACGTTGGAGATGGCCTCTTCGGTCCACCTCTCACTGACCAGGGCCTCGATCGCACGCCATTGCTCGACCGGCGACATCGCCTTGCGAACGGTGTTTTCGATCAGGGCGCGCATCTGATCGTCTTCGGCGTCCTCGTCCGCGCCGAGCACGATGACCTTCAGATCGAACCGCTTGGCCGCGATCGAGCCGCGCACCCGGCGGTGGCCGTATTTGGTCATCAGCCCCTCCGCCACCTCACGCACCACGGGCGGTTGCAGGACGCCGATCTTGTGGATGCTCGCGGCCATCTGCTGGTCTGCGTGGTCGGGCGATGACTTCTTTCTCGGGTTATCTGGGTTCTCGATCAAGGTGCGGGCGTCGACGGTCCTGAGTTCCACGATGTCGTTCTCCTTGGTTCGTTCGTCCGCCTTTCCAGTTTGGCGTGACCCCTCCCGCACCCCGCATCCCGGACGGCGGGGCAAGGGCGCGCTTGCGCGGGAGCGCTTGCGCGACGCACCCTTGCGGCGCCGGCCGGGCATGCGGGAGCGCAGCCTCTGCTGCTCTCCCTGCCCCGCCTCGTCCTGCTCGGTTTTGTTTTGTCCTGTCGTCTCGTCTGTCGTGACGCGCGGCGGATCAGGCAGCGCGTCACGTGTCAGGCGCAGACCGGAGGGCGGTTACGCCGCGGCGGACTGCGGGGCGGAGCCGTTGTCGTTCGACGGTTTGGCAAGGTCGGCCTCGATCGCGTCGAGTTCGGCCTGCTTGGCGTCCAGTTCGCCCTGGTAGGCAAACGCCTCCCCCAGGCGCTTCTGGTAGCCGGCGACGCGGGTCTCCGCCTCGGCGATGCGCCGCCGGTGCTCGGCCAAGTCCACCTCGAAGCGGTCGAGCAGGTACTCGAGCCGGCCGATCAGCCCTAGGGGCGTCAGGTCGTCCTCGAACTTCAGCTCCTGCTCGTGGCCCGTGCGGTCGAGCCACACGCTGAGCTGGTAGCCGGCGACGGCACTCCAGTGCCGGCCCTCGGCCTTCACCTCGAAGCCGCCGAGACGGGCCAGCGTCCACTCCCCGGTCTCATGCTCCTTCGCCAGGATGCGGACGCGGCTCAGCAGCGAGGCGCCGGCCAGCCGGCGCTCGCTCGTTTGCTTGCCATTCACCTCCATGGTGAACAGGTCGCCGCGGGTCGGCGTG
>JANXVC010000399.1 GCA_025351925.1 Rhodospirillales bacterium
GCGGGTCTTGAAATCCATCGCCGGGCCGTTCGTCACCTGCGCCAGGAATTCGCGCACCGGCATGAAGGCCGGGGCCAGGGTCGCGCCGGCCCGGGCCAGCAGCGCCTCCGTGCCGTCATCAGCCGGCGCGCTGACGCGCACCTCGGCGCCCAAGCCCCGCAATCCCGCCGCCAGCCCCGCCGTATGGCTCGCCCCGATCACGTGCGCCCCGGGATGCCGCGCCAGAAACCACGCCGGAAATAGCAGGCTCGCATACGTCGATTTCGCCGAACCCGGCGGCAGCAGCAGCATCAGCCGGTCGCACTCCCCCGACGCCACCGCCTCCAGCTCCCGGATCATCACCCGGTGGTGCCGCGCCGGAACCTGACCCTGCGCCGCCAGCCCCAGCGTTGCCCACTCCGCGAGCCCACCCCGCACGCCCGCCCGCAGCGCCCGCTCGACCTCAATCTCCGAGTTCGTCCAATTCGTCATCACTCACCTGCGCCAGTTCGGTGGAGGGCCGCGCCGCAGGCACCTTCGGGTGCACATACGGCGCCGCAGCCTTGGCCAGCGCCACCGCGCCGTCCTCGTCCCCGTCCCGCCATTTCCGGCGCATGACGGTCAGCATGACGTGCAACGGCGAAGCCTCGACCATACGCCGAACTCCTTTACAAAGAGTGAATGATCGAAACCGCCCGCCTGCGCCTAAGACGGCCTCATCCAGACGATGCCCGAGCCCTCGCGGCCCTGATGACCCCCGCCATCAGCCGCTGGCTCGCCCGCTGGCCGGTCCCCTTCACCGTCGAGATGGCGCAGGCCCGCATCGCCGACGCCCTCGACGGCATGGCCCAAGGCCGCACATTATTTTGCATGATCGAGCACCAGGGCACCCTAGAGCATCGTTCGATCGATCTGCTTAATCGATTGGACAAAGATGCTCGTAAGAACAAAGAGCTAGAGCTTTTCTCCGATCCACTTCGATCGGAAGAAGCTCTAGCCGGCTGCATCGGCGGCGGCCGCCTGCCCGGCACCAACCGCGCCTCATTCGGCTTCTGGCTCGGCGAACCCCACCACGGCCAGGCCCTCATGCGGGAGGCCGCCCCCGCCTTCGTCGAAGCCATCCGCACCAGCCTCGCCTTGACCAGCATCGAGGCCGCCTGCCAACCGGAAAACCACGCCAGCGCCAAAGTCATCGCCGCCTGTGGCCTGCATCGCATCGGCACCCGCATCGAACACGTCCTCGCCCGCAACCGCGAGGAGGAAGTCGATGTCTGGGAACGCAACTGGGCCCCGCAACCCAGCAGCATGGGCCCTTGACTAGCTCAGGCCGGGGCGATCAGTCAAGGATTATTTACCTATAAATAGGCCCAAATGCCCCAATCAAATACCCAGCTCACCCGCTGATGATCCCCTGCACCCGCGCCGCCAGCGCCCCCACCGCAAACGGCTTGGTCATCACCTGCATGCCCGGCTCCATCTGTCCGCTGCCCAGCGCCGCGCTCTCGGCATAACCCGTCACAAACAGCACCTTAAGCCCCGGCCGCCGCTGCCGCGCCGCATCCGCGAGCTGCCGCCCATTCATCCCGCCAGGCAGCCCGACATCCGTCACCAGCAAGTCCACCCGGCTGTCCATCTCCAGGATCTGCAGGCCGGCCCGCCCGTCCGCCGCCTCCAGCACGGTGTAGCCGAGGTCAGACAGCACATCGACGATGATCATCCGCACATCCGGCTCGTCCTCGACCAGCAGCACCACCGCATTCGCCGCCGCCATCGGCAGCCGCGTCACCGCACCCGCCTCCACGTCGCCGCCCAGCGCACCGAGATACCGCGGCAGATAGATCGTCACCGTCGTGCCCTGCCCCTCCGTGCTGCGCAGCCGCACATGCCCGCCCGACTGCTGCACGAAACCGTAGATCATCGACAGCCCAAGCCCGGTCCCCTGACCGATCGGCTTGGTCGTGAAGAACGGATCGAACGCCCGCGCGATCACCTCCGCCGCCATGCCGCTGCCGTCGTCGATGGTGGACAGCGCCACATAGTCGCCCGCCGGCACGCCGCTCGACGGCCGCTCCCGCGGCGGGCCGCGCCGGTCCGGCAGGATAGTGTTCGTCGTCTCAATCAGCACATGCCCGCCGTCCGGCATCGCGTCGCGCGCGTTGATCACGAGGTTCAGCAGCGCACTCTCCAGCTGGTTAGGGTCGCACGAGATCGGCCACAGCCCCTGCGCCAGCCGCGTCTCCACCCAGATCCCCGGCCCCACCGTGCGGCGGAACAGCTCCACCATCCCGCTTACCAGCCGGTTCGCCTCGATCGGCCGCGGCTCCAGCGTCTGCCGCCGCGAGAACGCCAGCAGCCGGTGGATCAGCGCAGCCGCCCGGTTCGCCGACGCCGTCGCCACGTCAATATACCGGCTCACCTCCGCCGTCCGCCCCTGGTCCGCCCGCAGCCGCATCAGCTCCAAGCTTCCGGAAATCCCGGTCAGCAAGTTATTGAAATCATGCGCCAATCCTCCCGTAAGCTGACCCACCGCCTCCATCTTCTGCGCCTGCCGCAGCGCGTCCTCCACCCGCTCGCGCTCCTCAGCCTCCGCCTCCAGCCGGGCGTTTGCCTCGCTCAGCTCGTCGGTCCGCTCGGCAACGCTCGCCGCCAACGCCTGGTTGGATCGCCGCAGCGCCCCCTCCGCATGCTTGCGCTCCGTGATGTCGGCGATAATGCCCACCATCCGCGTCGTCGCCGTGTTGCCCCGCCCGCCCTCCGGCTTGCCGCGCGCCTCGATCCAATGCACCTCGCCATCCCCGGCGCGCCGAATCCGGCACTCAAACTGCAGCTCCGCCCCGGAATCGACCGCGTGGCGGAATGCCTCCTCCACATACTCGCGATCCTCGGTCACCACGTGCCCCAAGAACCGCTCAAAGCTCCACTCCGGCAGCAGATCCGCATAACCAAAGATCGCGTCGTGCCGCAGAGTCCGCGTCGCCGTGTTCTCCGTCACGTTGAAGTCCCAACTTCCCAGCGACCCGGCCTCCAGCGCCAGCCGCAGCCGCGTCTCCCCGTCCCGCAAGTCCTGCAGGCCGCGCAGCCGCGACACCGCTCCGGCCAGCAGGTTCGCATAGCTCCGCAGGAACGCCACGTCGCCCGCGGTAAACTGCCGCGGCACCCGGCTATCGATCTGCAGGATGCCGAAATGCGGCTGCCCCTTGGCGCCGATGATCAGCACGTTGGCGACCGCCCGCACCCCATGCTCAATCAGGAACGCCGGATAGCTGAACCGCGTCTCAAGATCGATGTCGGGCGAGACCATCGGCTCCCCCGTCTTCAGCGCCAGCCCTTCCGATGTTTCGTCCGTCGCCTTGATCGTTACTTCGCCAATCACGCCGGGCCGCCAGCCCACGCCGGCGCGCACCAGCAACGTCACGCCGTCCTCCTTCAGCTCCATCGCCTTGGCGAGGTCGGTGCCCAGCGCTTCGCCAATCAGCTGACAGGCACGGGTCAGAATCTCGTCAAGGTTGTCTGATTGCAGGGCAAACTCGCCGAAACGCGCCAGGACGGTCTGCTGCTGCAGCCGCTCCAGGGTTTCTGTCCTATTTTCGTCATTCAACGCCTTATCTCCGTACAGCACCGCTTCGGCACACCCGGTGAAGCGGGCGCATCCCTAGTCGGATTAAGTCTTATTCGGGAATTTCCTGATAGTATTACACGTTATAATTGCATGAAGTGGCGCTACACGCAACACGCTTTATGCCTGGATGACAATGATGCCGCCACGCACTCCCATGCCGCGCCATCCTGCAATCACCAGCGTCGCCCATCCCGCCGCATCTCCAGCGTCACTCGCCAGCATAGCACCAAATGCGAGAAAGACTCGTATCTAATTCGCTTGTAATCGCGAAAAAGATATCTTATAGTCCCGTATCGAACGTATCATGAAACGAGACGCGATCCGCCACGATCCAAGGAACAGCCCAAGGGACAACACAGTGACGCCTTACAAAACCGCCCTGCTCGCCGGCATCGCAATCGCCTTCTCGCTCAGCACGCCCGTGTCAGCCACGAAGCTGTTCGCCGACCCGTTCCAAACCGATCTGACCCAGTGGAGCCCCGGATCCAACGGCGTCATCACCACAGCACCCGGCGGTGGCAACGCCCTCGCATTCACCCAGACCAGAGGCGGCGGCGATCTGTTCGCCGCGGTCAGCCTCGCCTCGCCCAACGCCGGCCTGTTCCATCTCAGCTTCGACTATCTCGGCACCTGCGCAGCCGGCCTCAGCTGCGGCGGCTTCATCGGCTTCAACAACCCCGGCGAGACTTGGCTGGCCGGCACCCCCGGCTACCCCACGCCGCACCCAATTACCGAGACCTACGCCTGGCAAACCGTTGCCTTCGACTTCACCAGCGCCTCGCCCATCACCCTCAAGCTCGAGGACTTCAGCGGCGTGTCGGACGGCGGCCAGCCGCTCAACGCATATTTCCGCAACCTGGTGCTGACCGACGGCGTCGATGTGCCCGAACCCGCGTCCCTGGCCCTCCTTGGCGGAGGCCTTGCCGCCCTTTGCCTAACGCGCCGCCGCACAGCCTGGCCCGCGGTGCAGCCTGCGGCTAAACTCAATGCATGCGCATCCTAATCCCGCTTCTGCTGCTCGCCGCCTGCGCGACGCCCACCACGCCAGACGGCGGTTACGTCGGCACCGCCACGCCCCGCTCGCCGTCCGAACTCTGCAAGAACAGCCGGGCCATCCTCCGGCTGCACGACGGCCAGGCCCTCTTCATCCCCGATGAGGCAACGTGGTCCCTGCAGGGCACCGTCTCCCCCGCCGGAACCCTGCAGGCCGAACGCACCGGCCAAGGCGCCAACAAACAGCCCTATCCCACCCGCTTCACCGGAACCTGGACCACAGCGACCGTCACCGGCACCTACACCACGCCCCGCTGCACCTACGCCGTTCAGCTCGCCCGCGACTAAACGCCTATTTCGGCACCACCGTCGGGTCTCCGCCTGGACTGCCCGGCGGCGGAATCACCGGCATCGTGCCCACCGCAGGCGGCCGGATCACCGCCGGAGACCCACCAACCGGCGGCGGCTTCCCCACCCCGTCATCCGGCACTGGCGTCGGGTTCCGCGGCGTCGTCAAACCCGGGTCTCCACCAGCGCCGGGCGCGCCCTGCCGCGGCTCAACCTGCTCCGGCACCACCGGCGCCTGCGCCCAGGCTGGCATCGTCGCCAGCAGCCCCGCCGCCAAAGCCGCCCACATCCACCAGGGCGCCGGGTCCGGCCGCCGCCGCTGCACCGCAATCGCCCGCGCGCCCCGTCTCCTTGATAGCCCTCGCATTCGCATCTCCCAATCCAATTGCGGGCCCAGCACCCATCACGCCTGGCGTCGATAAACCCCAGCAGTGCCCTGAACGCGCCCGCTCCCCCGATAGATTGACACCTCGCCGTCACTCTTCAACGTGCCGCAACCCTGCTTAAATCAGCGCCCGCATCGCCGCCGGCAGGCGCCACAGCGTATCCCCCGCCAACCCAAGGTCGAGCTTGTAAAACTCCGCCGCCCGCGCCGCCCGCGACGCCCTCAGCTGATTGAGCCATCCCAGCAGCGGCGCCCGCACCGGATCCAGCGGACTCTCGACCCGCGGCAGCTCCGCAAGCTCCCGCATCATCGCCGCAAACTCCGCATCGGACACCCGCTGATGCGCTAATCCGGCCGGGTCCACCACGGCCTGCTTTCGCGTCCGCGCCAGCCGCTGCAGCCCAGCGTCCAGATCGGCGTACCGCATATGCAGCAAATACAGCCGGTCCAGCGCCATGGGCGCATTGCAGCAATGGAACCCCGGTGTCCACTCGACCCCGCGCCGCACCAGCACCGGCTTGCACATCGCCGCCGAGAACCGCACCCACTTCCGCTGCGCCCCGATCGGCCGTGCCAGATCCAGCGCCGCCTCCTGGTCCGGCAGATGATGCAGATCGAGCCCGATCGCCGTCACCACCGGCTCCCGCGCCGCCGCCGCGAACTCCAGCAACCCCGCATAATGCCTGGGATCCGCCACCAGCAACTCGTCCACGTCGGTATAGATCACCGCGTCATACCGCCGCAGCAGCACCCGCACCGCCTCGGTGATCACCGAAACCCGCCAGGCCTCGTCCAACGCCGATCGCGCAAGCCGCCGCACCCGCACCGGCAATCCCTCGACGCTCCCGTCATCGGATCCATGGTCAAGCATGGTGCAGTGCTCAGCCCCCAACTGTCCGGCGTAGTGCCGCGCCCACGCCCCCGCCCAAACCGGCTCGTTGTAGGACATCGTCAGGGCCGCGACCCGCATGCACGATCCCCTTCCCTGGCCGCCGCCCAACCCAGCATTGCCCCCGCGGACCGACCTACGCTACAGCAGCCCCAGCCACGGCACCCGCATAACCCCGGAGCTCCCCGATGCCCCCAACCATCCCCACGCCCAAATCCAGCGACAGCATGCTCCGCGCCGTGCTCGGCCCGACCCTGCAGGGCGGCGCTGCCCGCGCGGTCATCATCCTCGGCGCGTTCTCCGCCATCGGCGCCATCCTCGCCTGGCTCGTGCGCTGACCCAGCCGCCACAGCCCTAGCACGCCTAATCCAGCCAGCAGCGTCGCGCCCGAAGCCGGCTCCGCCACCGCGACGTCCCAGCCAACGACGTCCAACGCCAGCGTGTCCCGCCCGGTGATGTCCCGCTCGACGCCCGCAACCACCGCCGGGTCCAGCAACGCGCCGGTGCCCTGCAGCCAATGGCTCGCCTGGTACTGCCCGGACCCGCCCACCGAAAAACCGCCCAGGTTCGTGCCCCCGCCATCCAGCGAAAAATACGCCGCCTGCCCCGCTGTGAACCCCGGCGCGCCCGGCCCCGCATATCGGAACAGATCCAGCGCCGACCGCGACGTCGTTCCCAAGTCCAGCGACGACTGAAACCCCAGCAGATGCCCGATCTCATGCTCGGCCACGCCGATCAGGTCATATCGCGAAGCCGTCAGCTCCAACCGGGTCGCCGCGAACGAGATCGACGGACGCGACGTGAACTCGATCGACCCGTCGGACGCCGTCGCCGCGGCAAAGCCGATCGCCCTTGCCTGCGCAAACGTCAAAACGATGCTCGCGGACGGCGCTGTTACGGGCAGGCTCGCCACCGCTGACCAGTCCGCAGCGCTCGTCGCATCCGCAGCGAGCCCGCTTTTCAGCTCCGCATAGCTCACCGTCCCGAACGCGGCCGCCGTCGCCCCCAGCACCGTCGCCCCGCCCGCCCCGCTTCCCAAGTCGCGGAATCCGATGCCGATCCGCACCGCCACCGGGTCTGTCAGCACCGCCGACCAAGCTGCCGCCGCCGTCACGAAAGCCGCCGACTGCTCAGCGCTCAAGGTGTCGCCAGCAATCTCCGTCAGGTCAAAGCTGACCGCCTGCGCCGGCGCGAGGCTCGCCCACACTGCGCATGCCACGATCGCCACAGACCTCAAAACGCGCGCCGGCATGACCAAACTCCACCCTGAGTTGATCAAACCTAGCACAAACCATTTCGATCACAAAAAGTTTATCGCTCGATCAGGCGACCCGCGCCGCCGCCGCTTCAGCCCGGCCCACCCCTGCCTTGCTCCCGCCGATAAACGTCACCAGCACGCTTGCCACCAGGCAAAGCGCCCCGGCCGCCATGAACGCCGCAAGATAACTCCCAGTGCCCACCCGGATCAGCCCCGCCGACCAGGCCGCCATCGCCGCCCCCAGCTGGTGCATCGCCGCGATCCAGCCGAACATCACCGGCGCGTTCTCCTCGCCGAAGCACCGCGCCGCCAGCCGCACCGTCGGCGGGATCGTCGCGATCCAGTCGAGGCCATAGAACACCGCGAACACCCCGAGCCCGGCATACCCCGCGCCGTCGAACCCCACATCGAACGCGAACGGCAGGAACAGCAGGCTCAACCCGCGCAGCCCGTAATACCAGGCCAGCAGCACCCGGTTGTCCCACCGGTCCGACAGCCAGCCCGACAGCGTCGTCCCCACCATGTCGAAAATCCCCATCGCCGCCAGCAGCGAGGCGCCCATCACCTCGGGGATGCCGTGGTCGATGCACGCCGGGATCAGATGCGTGCCGATCAACCCGTTCGTGCTCGCCCCGCACACGAAAAACGATCCGCCCAGCAGCCAGAAATCCCGCGATCCCAGCCCGGTGCGCAACGCCCGCAACGCGCGAACGGCCGGGTTCACCGTGGGCATCACCCGCGGCACCACCACCGTCCCGCCATAGGGCGGAATGCCCAGGTCGGACGGACGGTCCCGCATGAACGCCAGCACCGGCACGATCAGCAGCGCCGCGACGCTCGCGATCAGCACGCTGACCCAGCGCCAGCCGAAATGCGTCGCCAAATACGCGAGCATCGGCAGGAACACCAACTGCCCCGTCGCCGTGCTCGCCGTCAGCACCCCCACAACCAGGCCGCGCCGCGTGCTGAACCACCGCCCCGCCACCACCGTCGCCAGCACCAGCGCCGTCACCCCGCTGCCGCCGCCGACCACGACGCCCCATAGCGCCACCAGCTGCCACGGCGCCTGCATGAACGGCGTCAGCGACACCCCGAGCGCGATCACCGCCAGCGCCGTCCCCACCGTCCGCCGCAGCCCGAACCGCTCGATCAACGCCGCCGCGAACGGCCCGATCAGCCCGAACAGCGCGATGTTCACCGCCACCGCAAAGCCGATCGTCGCCCGCGACCAGCCGAACTCCGTCTCCAGCGGCACGATCAGCACCCCCGGCACCGACCGTATCCCCGCCGCCACCAGCAGCACCAAGAACGTGCACGCCGCCACCACCCAAGCCGGATGCACCCGCCGCAACATCCCGCAAACTCCCGCTGCTGCCCTCAGGTTACGTGCATATGCGCGCAGTTGGCAAGGCGAGGGTTGCGCACCCCCGCCGGGCTCAGCGCAGCAGCCGCATCAGCGCCTTCCCTGCCGGCTTGCTCAGCTCCGCCCGCTCCAGCGACCCGTCCTTGTCCGGGTTGGCCCGCTGGAACAGCCGCTCGACATACGCCAGGTACTCGGCCTTGTTGATCGTGCCATTCCCATCCGGGTCGGCCGCACGGAACTCCGTGCCCTGCAGAACCCCCAGCGCCTCCTTCCGGTCCAGCTTGTCGTCGAGATCGGGGTTCAGCTCGTCGTAACGCGCCGCAGCCGCGCTTTTGACCTCCGCCAGCTCCAGCTTGCCGTTCTTGTTCACGTCGAACGCCAGCATCGGGTCGCCCTGCGCCTCCTCCGGCCGCCGCCGCGGCATGTCCGGGGTGCCCAAGGCCGGCGTGCTCTGGGCCGGCGTCGCCGCCCCGGGCGCTGGATTAGCCTGCGCCAAAGCCTCCACAGCGCCGCCAGCCTGGACCAATCCGAGGGCCCCCATCGCCAGCATCATCCGAACCATACGCATCGTTCTAACCCCCTTAAAGCAGCGACGCTCTACGCCCGGCGCCGCCCCAGGGTTCGCTGAACTTCGCGCCAACGCCGCAAACCCCTTGCATTCCGCAACGCTCCAGCCGAATCTATTCCCACCTAACCAGGAGCACTCCGATGGCCAAAGGCCAGCAGAAGTCCAACCGCGAAGCCAAGAAACCCAAGGCGACCAAGACCGCCGCCGCCACCAAGGCCGCCGCCGCCAGCAACGCCCCGCCGCCCCGCCCCGAGCCCGGCAAGAAGTAGCTGCCCCGGCCTCCTCACGGGGGCCGGGCTCACATAGCGCCCCCTCAAGAGGGCCGGGTCCCCTCAAACCCGCTCGATCAGCGCCGCGATGCCCTGGCCGACCCCGATGCACATCGTCACCACCGCGCGCCGCCCACCGCCTGTCTCCAGAGCATTCACCGCCGTCATCGCCAGCCGCGCCCCGCTCGCCCCCAGCGGATGCCCCAGCGCGATCGCACCCCCATGCGGATTGACCCGCGGATCGTCGTCCGGCACCCCCAGCTGACGCAGCACCGCCAGCCCCTGCGACGCAAACGCCTCGTTCAGCTCGATCACATCGATCTCCTCCAGCCGAACCCCAGTCCGCTGCAGCAGCTTCTGCACCGCCGGCGCCGGGCCGATCCCCATGATCCGCGGCTCAACCCCCGCCGTCGCCATCGCCACCACCCGCGCCCGCGGCACCAGCCCATGCCGCCGTGCCCCGGCCTCACTGGCGATCAGCAGCGCCGCCGCCCCGTCATTCACCCCCGACGCGTTCCCCGCCGTCACCGTCCCCGGCGACCGGAACGGCGTCTTCAGCCGTGCCAGCATCTCCATCGTCGTATCCGCCCGCGGATGCTCGTCCCGATCGACGACCGTGTCCCCCTTACGGCCCTTCACCGTGACCGCCGCGATCTCCCGCGCAAAGAACCCAGCCGCCTGCGCCGCCGCCGCCTTCTGCTGCGACCGCCACGCAAACGCGTCCTGGTCCGCCCGCGTCACCTGAAACTGCTCCGCCACGTTCTCGCCCGTTTCCGGCATGCTGTCCGTGCCGTATGCCGCCTTCATCAGCCCGTTCACGAACCGCCAGCCGATCGTCGTGTCGTACACCTCCGCCGAACGCGAGAACGCCTCCGTCGCTTTTCCCATCACGAACGGCGCCCGCGTCATGCTCTCGACGCCGCCCGCCAGCATCAGCTCCGCCTCCCCCGACCGGATCGCCCGCGCCGCCGTCCCCACCGCGTCCAGCCCGCTGCCGCACAGCCGATTGATCGTGCTGCCCGGCACTGACGCCGGCAGCCCCGCCAGCAGCACCGCCATCCGCGCCACGTTCCGGTTGTCCTCCCCCGCCTGGTTCGCGCACCCCATGATGCAGTCGTCCAGCGCCGCCCAATCCACCCCCGCATTGCGCTCCCGCAGCACCCGGATCGGATGCGCCGCGAGGTCGTCCGTCCTGATATCCTTCAAAGCCCCGGCGTAGCGCCCGATCGGCGTCCGCACGTAGTCGCAGATATATGCCTCAGACATCTTAAGAACTCCCTAATGCCGGCCAGTCTAAGCGCGGCATCCCGTCCGTCCAGCGGTGCACGCCAGCGCCGAATGGTGTATGCTTCGGCCCCAGACTTGCGTGCAAACTTGCATACAGACCTGCATTGGGAGCGAGCGATGAGCGGACCGAACCCTGACCCTGTGGCTGAAGGCCGGCTGGCGGCTTCCACCCGCGGGCCGACGATCTCGAACCCCTATCCCAAGGGCACCGAGGCGCACGACAAATGGCTGGAAGGCTACGAGGACGCGCTCGACGCGGAGGATGACGGGATGGCGTCGGATATCGCCTAGCTCGGACCTTACCGACCGCCGTGCCGCCTTTACGAACCGCCCCCGTCTTGCCATGGTCCCGGCATGGATGAGCACCCGAACTGGCCGAGCGTCGCCGCCTATCTGGCCCAGCACGGCCTGACCCTCGACGCCGACCCGCCGCCCTACCGCTTCCCCGGCGGCCTCGCCAACATCAACACCCTCATCTATCTCTCCGGCACCCCCGCCGTGCTCCGCCGCCCGCCGCCCGGCCCGCTCCCGCCCGGCGCCCACGACATGGCCCGCGAGCACCGCATCCTCGCCGTCCTCCCCGACGCCCTGCCCATCGCCCCCCGCAGCATCCACCTCTGCACCGACGCGAGCGTCCTCGGCGTCCGGTTCCATATCCTCGAATACCGCGAGGGCCGCGTCATCCGCGCCACCCTGCCCGACGACCTCGCCGACGCCGGCCCCGCGCTCTCGGACACTCTTATAAGGACGCTCGCCGCCGTTCACGCCGTGGACACGCACGCGCTCGGCCTCGACACGCTGGGCCGTCCCGACGGCTTCCTGGCCCGTGCCGTCGATGGATGGCGCCGCCGCGGCCTCGCCGCCGGGGACGCCGAAAGCTCCCGCCTCATCACCGAAATCGGCGCCTGGCTCGACCGCAGCAAGGTCCCGGACGGCCCGCCCACCCTTTTGCATAACGATTTCAAGCTCGATAACCTGATCCTTGATCCCAAGACCCTGCAGCCCGCCGGCCTGGTCGATTGGGACCAGGGTACCCGCGGCGACCCGCTCTTCGACCTCGCCACCCTGCTCAGCTACTGGACCGAGGCCGCCGACCCGCCCGCGATGCAAGCCCTGCAGCAGATGCCCACCGCCGCCCCCGGCTTCATCACCCGCGAGCAGGCCGCCACCGCCTACGCCTCCCGCACCGGCCGCGACCTCAGCGACTTCCGCTTCCACCGTGTGCTCGGCATCCTCAAGCTCGGCGTCATCTTCTTGCAATTGCACGCTTTGCACCGCAGCGGCGCCACGGCTGACCCCCGCTACATCGCCTTCGGCCCGCTCGCCCACGGCCTGCTGGAGGTCGCCCACGACGTCTCCGCCGGCCGCATGTTCTAAATAACGCGACGGACCCCTGCTACTGCAAGTAATCTCGTTGCAACTTCCGCGAGCATACATTACATTGCAAAAACGTATCGTTCGTGAAGGCAATTGAATGTTCTCGATGAAGCGCGTCGCCGTCGCGGCCGGTCTCCTCGCCGCCGCGTCCAGCCTGTCTCCCGCAGCCGCAGCGCCCGTCGTCACCCCGCTCGGCACGCCGGCCATTTCGATCGGATCGACGGGCACGGAGGGTCAGTCGGCCGCCACCCGCGGCTGGAGCTTCACCCTCGGCAATGAGATCAACGTCACCGCCCTCGGCTTCTACGATAACCAACTCAACGGCCTGACCGACAGCCACCAGGTCGGCATCTGGGACGTCTCCGGTACCCTCCTGGTCTCGGGCACCGTCAGCAGCGGCACAATCAGCCCGCTCATCAGTCAGTTCCGCTATACCACGACACTCAGCGGCACCACCGACCTGCTGCCGGGCGACTACCGCCTCGGCGGCCTCGGCACGCTCAACGACCTGAACCGCCGCGGTGTTCTGCTGTCCGATACCACCGCGGCGCCCGGCGTCACCTACAACGGCAGCCTGTCCAACGGCAACGCCGGGACCTTCTCCGACCCGACAACTCCCACGACCAGCGGCGGCTACGACGTCGGCTACTTCGGCCCCAATTTTCTGTTCACCGCCGTCGCCGTGCCGGAACCCGGCCCGCTCGGCATTCTCGCCGTCGCCGGGCTGTGCATGGGCCTGCTGCGCCGGAGGGCCCGCCCACCCAGCTGACCCGGCGCCGGGCCACTCCGGCTATCCACGCTCTCAGGAACCGCTATATGCTGTGGCTTGAGTAAGCACGGCAGCTCCGAGGACGCATCTATGGACTTCAATATCTCCCCCGAACTGCTGGATCTGCAGCTCCGTACCCGCGCCTTCATCCGCGACCAAATCGTGCCCTTTGAGGCCGACACGCGCCAGGAACGCCACGGCCCCACCGACGACCTAAGGCGCGAACTCAACGCCCTCGCCCGCAGCGCCGGCCTGTTGTCCCCGCATGTGGCCCGCGAATACGGCGGTCTGGGCCTCAGCCACGTCGGACGCGCCATCGTCTTCGAGGAGGCCGGATACTCCCTGCTCGGACCCCTTGCCCTCAACATCTCCGCCCCCGACGAGGGCAACATGCACCTCCTCGAACACGTCGCCACGAGTGAGCAAAAATCCCGCTGGCTCGCCCCCCTGGCCCATGCCGACATCCGCTCCTGCTTCGCCATGACCGAGCCGCCCCCCGGCGCCGGCTCCGACCCCGCGGCCCTGCTGACCACCGCCGCCCGCGACGGCGACCACTACGTCGTCAATGGCACCAAGTGGTTCACCACCGGCGCGATCGGCGCCAGCTTCGCCATCATCATGGCGCGTGAGACCGCCGGCCCGAATGAGGGCCGCGCCACCATGCTGCTCGCCGACATGGATCAGCCCGGCATCCGCATCGTCCGCGCCATGGACAGCCTCGACCAGGGCTTCGCCGGCGGTCACGCGGTCGTCGAGTTCGACGGCCTCCGCGTGTCCGCCGCCGACGTGCTCGGCGAGCCCGGCCAGGGCTTCCGCTACGCGCAAATCCGCCTCGCCCCCGCCCGCCTCACCCACTGCATGCGCTGGCTCGGCGCCGCCCGACGCGCCCAAGACATCGCCCTCGCCTACGCCACCAAGCGCGAGGCGTTCGGCAAGCCGCTCGCCAGCCACGAGGGCGTCGGCTTCATGCTCGCCGACAACGACATGGACATCCGCACCAGCCGCCTCACCATCTGGCACACCGCCTGGCTGCTGGACGAGGGCAACCGCGCCGGCACCGAAAGCAGCATCGCCAAGGTCGTCTGCAGCGAGGCCATCTACCGCGTCGCCGACCGCTGCGTGCAGGTGCTCGGCGGCCAGGGCGTCACCAACGACACCTTGGTCGAGCGCATTTTCCGCGAGGTCCGCGGCTTCCGCATCTACGACGGCCCGAGCGAGGTGCACCGCTGGTCGCTGGCGCAGAAACTAGTAAAGGCGGGCGCGAACCACTGAGCGATACGGGCAGCCAGCGCGGCTATCTTAATCCGGAGGCGCCGGGTCGATCGCAGCTCTGAACGAGGCGACGGCCGGGCCAATGCCTCGCACGACGATGCCAGCCGCCAGCACGGACGGTCGCGAGAGCTCCACCTCGAACGTCCCATAACCCCGCATGGCCACATGCCGGAAGCGCCGTGTTTCCCCAACCGCCCTGGCCAAATCCGGCGGCAGGATCGCGGGCCGCCCAGCGGTCGCACGGGAGACACGCCGGATCAGGTCCGCATGCCAGTCCTTGCCGGAGGGCACCTCCTCGCCAAGCAGGTCGAGGATGCGAACCAGCGCCGATTCCAACGGCGTGTGGCCGGACTGCATGGCGTGCATGAGCGCCATTCGCGCCCGATACGCATCCATGCCCTCCCCGTCGAAGCCGCCCGCCGCAAAAAGCCGGGCCGACATCTCGAAATGCTCAACGGCCGCGGCAATGTCCTCGTCAACCTCGAACCACCGGGCGTCGCTCACGGCAGGCTCCTCGCCCCGGGCAGCACGTGGTCAAGGAAACGCGGCTCGCACCAAGCAAGCGGCCGGATGTCGTAATCAAGCCCAAGCCGCGCGCACTCATCCTCGGCAAAACCCCACGCCGCCGTAGTCGCGTCGCCGTCGGGAAAATCGAGCAGCAAATCCACGTCGCTGTTCCAGCGCAGCTCCCCCCGCGCCGCCGAGCCATACAGGACATAGCGCCCGCCGATCTCCTGAGCCCGCTCCCCAAGCGTGCGGCGCAGCTCATGCACCGCCGCCACCTTCGCAGCGGCTTCCGCAGCCCGCCGCTCAGCCAACGTCCGAACCGCCATGGCACCCTCCGCGAAGTCACAACCTTTAACACACAACGTAATTATGACGAACTTGCTAGTATCGTCCGAGGACAGCCGCTATCTTATCGCAACAAATCTCCATGACCCCAACGAAACTATTGGCCCGAACCAGCCTTCTACTGCCCTGATCCGTGGCGACGGCCACATAGGAGGCGCCCGTGCCATCCACCCTGCTCGGAATCCAGGCAGCCCGTGGCATCGCCGCCCTGCTCGTCGTCCTATACCACGCCGAACGTGCCCTCGCGCTGCCGCAATACATCGGCCATCCCCCCTTGGCCGGCATCACCCGCTTCGGCCACGCCGGCGTGGACTTCTTCTTCGTGCTCAGCGGCTTCGTCATCTTCTACGTCCACCGCGCCGACCTCGGCCAGCCCGGACGCAAGACTTCGCGCGTCCCCAGCGCCCTGCCCCGCTACGCCATCCGTCGCGCCGCCCGCATCTACCCGCCCTACTGGGCCATCACCGGCATCCTGCTCATCCTCGGCGTCGCCGCGCACGGCCCCAGCAGCGTGCCCGGCCCGCTCCCGCTGCTCCAATCGCTGCTCCTCCTGCCCGGCGACCACGAACTCGTCCTTGGCGTCGCCTGGACCCTGGTGCACGAAATGACGTTCTACGTCCTGTTCGCCCTCGCTATCCTGGACAAACGCCTGGCTGCCGCCGCAGTCCTCATCTACGCGACATTGGGCTGGGCAATGCTGCCGCCCTGGGCCGAACCGCTGCGCTGCTGGGGCGCCACCTGGTATGACGCGCTGTTCCCCATCGGCATCGGCGCCGCCTGGATCACGCTGCACATCCCCGTCCCGCGCCCCCGCACCCTGGCGCTGCTCGGCGCCGCCGCGTTCCTGCTGATGGGCCTCGCCGAAAACGCCGGCCTGCTGCCAGCCGTCGGCCCGTCCGGCCGCCTGGCCTACGGCCTCGCCTCCGCTGCCATCGTCATCGGCATCGCCCAGGCCGAGCGCGCCGGCCGCCTCCCGGTCGCCGCCGCGTTCACCGCACTCGGCGCCGCCTCGTACTCGATCTACCTCGTGCACTCGCCGCTGCTCGGCTAGGCCGCCCGCGCCATGCTCATCAGCGGCCTGCTCGCCCGAGTGCCCGACTGGCTCGCCATGGCGCTCGTTGTCGCCATCGCCGTCGCCGCCGGGCTCGCCTTCCACCGCTGGGTCGAGCGCCCCCTCACCCGCGCGGCCCAGCGGGCGCTCCGCCCAAGCTCAAGCCGCCACGCCGTCCTGCAGCCATAGGTCCGCGATCCCAGACAGAACGGTCTCCGCCGTAACGTTCACCCAGGTCGAACTCCCTGTGGAAACCATCTGATGGCGATGGTTCCCGCAGTATAGGGAAGCCGACATGTCCGACACTCTCGACCGCATGCGCCGGAACCCGGCTGCAGACTGGACCATCAATGACGTGGTAGCCGTCTGTGCCCGGCATGCCGTGCGTTGCACCCCGCCCTCAGGTGGAGGATCGCACTACAAAGTCTCACATCCCTCGCAGCGCGACATCCTCACCATTCCCCGCGCACGCCCAGTCAAGCCGGTGTATATCCGCAAGCTCGTGAGGTTCATCGAAGCCACTGAAGGAGGCGCTGATGTCAGCGAAACCGATTAGCGGTTTGCGCGGCCACCCTGACTACGCAGTTCTGATCGAGCCTTTGGCCCCCGAGGACGGCGGCGGCTATTTGGCGACCGTTCCCGACCTGCCAGGCTGCATGTCCGATGGCGAAACGCGCGAACTGGCGGCCCGCAACGTGGGCGATGCGATCGATGCTTGGATCGAGGAGGCCGCCGCCCTCGGCCGTCCGATCCCCGCCCCCTCACGACATTTGGCCTCAGCTCAAGGCTGAAGCCACTCGGCACGCCCCCTCACCCGCGCGGCCCAGCGGGCGCTTCGCCCAAGGTCAAGCCGCCGCGCCGTCCTGCAGCCATAGGTCCGCGATCCCCGTCAAAACGGTCTCCGCCGTAACGTTCACCCAGGTCGAACCGTCCACCTCGCCCGCCCGTTCAAGCCACGAGCCGACCATCGCATAGCCCAGCGTGTAGCCCAGCCAACGCGGCAGCGCCCCGGTGCCGAAAAACCAGGCCGCGTGGTCATATCGCCCCGCGCCGAGCGCCGCGCCGTCAGGCACGAAACCCCGCAGCGCAGCGCCATCCACCGCCCGCTCCCACGGCTCCGGCGCATTGTCGAACAACCGCCGGGTGAACTGGCCGGCAAGCCCCTCGCTCACCAGCGCCTCCCCAAGCGTCCGGCCATAGCCGACCGCCCCCATGCGCAGGCAATGGTGCGCCTCGTGCGCGACCTGCCGCCGCAGCGCCCCGTCCGCAAGCCCGGCCGCGAACCGCGGATTATCGGGATCGACCGTCAGGGCGAACAGGCCGCGCCGATATGCGTGCCCGACCATGCCGATCTCCGGGATCACCGCACCCGCGAGCCGCTGCACCAGGATATCCAGCCGTGGCGGGCGCACCAACCGCGCTACCGCTAGCCGCGCCGCTGCGATTTCCGACGTGATCGCCGAACGCCAAGGCATCAGGTCGCCCTCGGCTTCGAGCCAGTGCACCCGCCAATCCATCCCGCACGCCCCCATCCCGCACGCCGCGTCGCAGCCTACCGCCGCACCGTCCGGTGCCGAATTGCATGCCGTACCGGCCCGCGCAGCGCCGGCAGCGCCGGGCGGTAGAACGCCGCCTTCAGCCGCGTCGCCGCATAGTCCTCCGCCGCCGCCGCCTCCGGCACCGTATCGCCCAGCCCAAAGAACCCGTGCGCCGTCCCCTGGAACAGCCGCGCCTCCGTCTGCACCGGGCCCGCCGTCCCGACCCCAACCATGCCCGGCTTCAGCGGCCCCGCCGCCAGCAGCCGCTCCGCAAGCGCCGTGCCCTGCGCCCGCAGCGGATCGATCTCCGCCAGCACCACCGTCGCCGGCGGCAGCCCGGACCAATCCGACCGGCTCAGCAAATCCAGCCGCGGATCATCGAGCTGCCCAGACTCCGGCGCGTACCTGTTCTGCGCCCAGCGCACCGTGCGCCGCGTCAGCGGACGGCTCCGCCCGTTCTCCGACATGCTGACTCCGCCAAGCGACGTCCCAACCAGCGGCGTAATCAGCAGCAAATGGTCCGGCACCGGCACGTTGCGGTCCCGCGCCAGCATCGCCGTCGATAAAGCGAGGTTCGCCCCCGGCCCCTCCCCCGCCAGCGCCACCCGCGTCGGATCGGCGCCCCAGCCGCGCATCTGCGCCCGCGCCCACTGATACGCCGCAAACGCGTCGTCATGCGCCGCCGGGAAAGGCGCCTCGGGCGCCAGCCGCGTGCGGATCGCCACCACCGCCCACCCGGTCCGCGCCGCAAGCTGCCGCGCGCTCTCGTCCGCCGAATCCAGCGTGCCGGTCACCCAGGTGCCGCCCGGGAAGAACACGATCGTCGGCGTGTCCTTCGCCAGCGCCGGGCGATACAGCCGTGCCGCCAACGGCCCCTCGGCACCGCTCGCCGTGAGGTCACGCACCTGCGGCACGTCGGGCGCATCCGCCGGCAACCCGTGCACGTTCGGGATCGCCCGCGCCGCATCCGTCAGCGTCGGCACCTCGCGCGCCTCGCGGATCGACAGGCCCGACAGCGGCTTGGCCCGCATCGCCTGGTACTCGGACAGCACCGACAGCATCCCGGCGCTCGGCTCATACGGCGTCCGGCCCTGCGGCGGCCCCATATCGGCGCACCCGGACACCAGGCCGGCAGAAATCAGGCACGCCAGCAGAACAGGGCCGATCGGGCGCATGGCAACACTCACATTAGGGTTGCCCCAAACTGCCCGGCATCGCGCCGAGCGACAAGAGCATCGCGCCCAGCGACAAGAGCAGTTCCCAGCGCTACCCGGCAAGCGTCTCCCCGAACATCTGCTGCATCGCCGCCCACGACCGCGCATCCGCCTCGGCGCTGTAGCGGATCGCGTCCGGCATGTTGCGCTTCGCCGCGCCCTGGTTGGTGAAGCTGTGCACCGTCTTGCCATACAGATGCATCTGCCAATCGACGCCCGCGTCCCGCATCTCCGCCTCGAACGCCGCCCGCTGATCGGCCGGGATCATCGGGTCGTCGGCGCCGATGCACACCAGGACGCGACCCTTGATCGCCGCCGCGTCCGACTTCGGCGCCGCCGTCGCCAGCCCGCTATGGAACCCCACCGCCGCCGCCAGCGCCGCACCCGACCGCGCCAGCTCCAGCGCCATCGTGCCGCCGAAACAGAACCCGATCGCCGCCACCCGCGCCGCATCGACCTCGGCCCGCGCCGTCAGCGCCGCCAGACCGCCATGCGCCCGCGCCCGGGTGCGCGACGGATCGGCGAACAACGGCTCCAGCGCCGCGATCGCCGGCTGCAGCTCGTCGATCAGCTTGCCGTCGCCATGCAGGTCGCAGGCCAGCGCCACGTACCCCATCCCCGCCAGCCGCTCGGCACGCGAGATCGCGTGCTCGCTGATGCCGAACGCCTCCGGAAACACCAGCACCCCGGCCCGCTTGCCGGCGCCCTCTTCGAAAAACAGCTGGCTTTGCATCGTCAGCCCGTCAGCTTGGTAGGTCAGCGTCTCGTGGTGCATGGATTATCCTCGAAGCTATGTTCGCGCGGCTTGAACCACCCCCTGCGCCAAACCGCAAGCGACGCTCCCGTTACCGACCTCCGCCTTAACGACCCTCGCCTTAACGGCCGTGCGGCGCCGCGATCCGGAACAGCCCCCACTTGCCACGCTGCGTGCTGCCCTTCTCGTGGAACTGCGCCATGTCCTGGATGTGCGACGCCGTCACGTAGATCGAGCCGTCCGCCCCCTCCGCCAGGCTGTCCGGCCAGCGCAGCCGCGCGTCCTGCGCGACGATCCGCGTCGTCCCGTCCGGCGCCCGCATCCGGACCGCGTTGGCCGCCGGGTCCGTCAGGAACAGATAGCCCCGCCCGTCCATCCACAGCCCGTCCGCCACATGCGTCGTCGCCACCCGCTCCACCCCCGCGCCCGCATCCGCGCCCCCGCCTGCGCCCGCATCCCGCAAAGCGCTCGTCCGCACCCGGTACAGCGTCCGCCCCACCAGCGCCTGCCAATACAGCCACTCCCCCGCCGCATCGAGCGCGATCCCGTCCGCCGCGAACGCCGGAATGCGGTGGTCCGGCCGGCGCAGCTCATGCCCGTCCGCCATCGGCACCACCCCCGGCTCCGGCTGCGTCCGCGGATCGCCGTCCAGCACCCGCCGCGCCGTCCCCGCCGCGACATCGACAACGATCAGCGCGCCTTTCTGCCCCGAATCCGTCAGGTACGCGTATTTCCCGTCCGGGCTGACCCGCACGTCGTTCATATAGCTGCCCTGCGGCGCCACCGTCTCGTCGAACAGGATCACCTGCACGACCTTGTCGGCCGAAAGATCGATCTTCACCAGCTTCGGCCCGCCGGGCTTGGTGAACTCGTTGCCCGGCGCCGCCGGATCGACCACCCACAGGAACCCCTGCGGATCGACCGTCACGCTCTGCACGCACACGAAATGGTCCTGCGTCGAGAGCGGCTTCAGGTTGCTCCACGCGTTCCACCCGGCACCCGGATACGGCCTAAGCCGCCCGTCGCGCATCACCTCCGCCACCGAGATCGGCACGTCCTTCTCCCAGCGCGGAAAATTCACGAAAATCCGCCCGTCGCGCGACACCGCCACCCCGGTCACCTGCCCGTCGAACCCGGCGACCTGCTGCAATGCCGGGACTGCCCTTGCAGTGCCCGCCGGCATCGCAACGGCCGCAGCGCCCGGAACTGCCGCCTGCGCCCTTCCCGCCAATGCGGCTGCTTCGGCTGCCAATGCAGCCCCTGAGGCCAACAATACGCCGCGCCGGGTTAGAAAATGGTTAATGGAATGGCCAGACATGCACGCTCTCCATCGATCACAGGCGCGCACTGTTGGCAAATCCGCCCCGCCCGGCAAAAACACCTGTTCGAGTACTGGTGCGAGGACGGGCGCCCCCTAAAACGCCAGCTCATACTCAAACCGCCAGCGCACCGCCCCCCGCGCACTCTGCTCCGTCGCGCCGAACAGATACCCCACCTCGTATTTCACCTTGCCCGGCAGCCCGGCCCGCCCCAGCGCATAGGCGCCCGCCAGCACCGGACCGGCAAGCACCTCCTGGTCCCGCAGCCGCCCCGGCCGGCCCACATCGTTTACGTTGTAATAAAGCTCCAAACCCGGCTCCAGCAGCGGATGCAGCCGCAGCCGGGACTGCGCGGCCACGAACATCCCCGTCCGGCCGCCGCGGTTATGCCCGACCTCCCGCGTCACGAACGCATTCACCGTATGCAGCGTCGTCGCGCCAAAAAAGCCCGGCGCCTCCTTCTGCACGATTGGTCCCACCACGATCTCGCTCGGCTCCCCCCGGATCAGCGAGTTCGAATACTCCACGAAAAACCCCAAATCGGCCCAGTACTTGCCCTGCGGCAGCACCTGGAACGTATTCTCGATCGTCCGCGCATTCAGCCGGTGGTTCTGCCCCGCCAGCGCCTGCGTCTCGACCTCGATCTCGATCTCGAGCTGCCACCACGGCGTGACGCCGTACCCCACCTCGAACGTATAGCTCTGGTTGCCGTTCAGCGCCGACTTGCGCCGGTCGAACGTCAGCAGGCTGTTATGCTCGAACTCGAACTCCCGCCACTCCACCAGCGGCGACCGCACCTTCAGCTCGGCCGCGGCCGGCGGCGCATAGGCCATCGCAGCCGCGCACCCCGCCGCACGGCAGGCCGCCAGGCGTCTCCGTTTGATTTGCGCCACTAGCGGACGATCAGCCGGCCCTGCGCCGTGTCCGGATGGAATTCGCCCAGGAACTCATAGCTCCCCGCCGGCAGCGGCCCGACATACAGCGTCGCCTCGCCGCCGCCCGGGATCACCCGCTCGCGGCGGAGCTGCGTGCTGTCGAACTCCTCGGGCGTCGCGTCCTCGTTGCGGATCACCAGGCGCACCTTGGTGTTCGCCGGAATCTCTATTTGCGCCGGGCTGAACCGGTGGCTGCGTATTGCCAGGGCATAAGCGGGATCGTCCGCCGCCCACGCTTTCGAGGCAGTTGCGGCTGCCGCGACGCCGGCCGCCAGGGCCGCAATGGTCAGGAAGGCTGTTCGAACGGTCATGGCATCCAACTGATATTGATAATCAGTCGCATCTGTAGAGGTACTCTGCCCGCGTGGCAACCGCGCCTTACCCGCCGCCGCTCACGCCGGGGGACCTGCTCGTCAGGCCGCCCCCGGCCACGCTGCCGCCGACCGCAACAGCTACAGCGCGTTCAGGAAATTCACCAAATCCGACCTCTCCCGCGCCGTCAGGCCGATGCCGAACCGCCGGTCATAAAACTGCACCACGTCCGCCAGGCTGTCCGCCGACCCGTCGCTGAAATACGGCGCGCGCGACGACAGGGCGCGCAGCTGCGGCACCGCGAACTGACCGATGTCGGCGCACTTGCCGCTGATCAGCGCCAGTCCCGGGTCGTTGGTCAGCACCGCCGTGCCGTTGAACGGCGAGGGCGCCCGGGCCGTGCAGGTGAGCCTGAACAGCGGAAGCGTCGGGGATGGCGCCGGCCCCCCGTGCGCGACGGACGCGCCGCCGACCCCGATATCGACGTTCCCCAGCCTGCCGAACAGGTTGTTGCCGGCATGGCCCTGGTTGTGGCAGGTCGAGCAGGTGCCCGGCAGCGCGTTGTTCGGCGGCGCGCCGGGCGCCAGCGCGATGTCGTTCAGCCCAGCGACGTTCGAGATCGTGAACTTCCGCGTGTTGAACAGCGCCTCGCCCCGCGCGATCGCCGCCCGCCGCTGCTGCGCCGCACTGCCCGCCACCCCGGCCCACGTCGCATACTCGGTGAACGCGACGTTTGCAGGCGGCC
Source organism: Rhodospirillales bacterium (assembly GCA_025351925.1). Classification (GTDB taxonomy): domain Bacteria; phylum Pseudomonadota; class Alphaproteobacteria; order Acetobacterales; family Acetobacteraceae; genus CAHJXG01. Next base: position 23,097 of record JANXVC010000399.1, read on the forward strand.
CGCCGGTGCCGAGCGCCGCCGCGGCCAGCGCATCCGGCCCGCCCTTCGCCCCGGACGCCGCAAGGTCCCGCGCCGCCCAATCGAAGGACTGCGCGCTGAAGAAGCCGGTCTCGAACGCCACCATCTCGCCCACCTGGGCCGCAGTCGGCTGGTTCAGCGCCTGCGCATGCCCGAGCGTCGCGCTCCGCGCCTGGCTCGCCAGCGTCGGTTCCCGCGTGTCCCACATGATCGCCGGGCCATTCGGCGGCGCGCCGGGCGGCTGGATGAATGGCGTGATGAACGTCAGGTTGGCCGAAATCCGCGGCCGGCGGTACACCGAGATCATCTGCGACGTCACGCCGTTCACGGTGTCCTGGCCATAGCTCGGGTCCGTGTTGCAGCCATACGGGTCGTGCACGACCTCCGCCGTGTACTCCGCCCCCGCCGGCTCCGGCAGGAAGATGCGGAACACGCCGCGCTGCAGCACCAGCGAATGCGCCGCCCGGAACGCCTGCCCGTCGCCCGTGTTGGGCGGCAGGTTGCTCGGGCAGTTCGCGCCGTCCACCCCGGCGAAGATGGCGTCGGTGCCGTGCGTCGTCCTGTAGCGCGCCTCGATGTTGGCGACGCTCACGCTCATGCCGCTCGGCGGCTGGTGGCAGGTGGCGCAGGTCCGCCCGTTGGTGCCGAGCGAGGCGAAGAACGCGTTGGTGGCGGGTGCTGTCGCCCCGGCCGGCTGGAACGAGCCCTCGCATCCCGCCGGGTCGCGATCGGCCTCGCGCTGCGGGATGATCTTGGGAATCCCGCCCCGGTCATACACATGGGTGGCGCGGCACGGCAGGCCCGGCTGCTTGCCCCCGGCCTGCGGCGCGTTCGTTGCCGCGCCGGGAGCGAGATCGGGCGCGAAGTCGGGTGCGAAGTCGGGTGCGAGAATGCCCTGCGGCGCCTCCTGCGGCGGATCGGCTTGCGGCGCCGCCCGCGGGACCTTGAAGCCCGGCGCCGCCAGGGCCGAATGGTAGTAGTTCGGCAGGTAGGCCGGAACCTCGTCCAGCAGCCGGCTGATCCCCTGGTCGGGACCCTGCAGCCGCCGCGCCGCGTTGGGCTGGTCCGGCGAAACCCCCGGCAGCTGGCTCACCGCCGCGTCGGCGTCCCTCAGGCGCTGCGCCGCATTGTCGGATAGCGCGGGATCGGACGCCTGCTGCGCCACGATGGTCGCGCCGCCCAGCGGAGTGACCGCCAGCCCCCCGGCCAGCAGCAGCGTCCGCGTCGTACGGGCGGAGCGGGACGGCGCCCGCGTCCCGCCATGGCCAAATCGAAGCGTCATGTTTTTGTTTCCCCCATGCGCCGGCCGCGGGTCCCGTTTTGCCGGACCGCTGCGTATCGGAGAACAATCCGGCACCGCTTCAGTATGCATCCACAATAATGTACAGTGTCGCACAATTTCGAGAGCGGTTGCGTTATTAGGGCAAACGCCCGCGCCGTTCGTCAAAAACAGACGCCCGCGCCGTCATGGCCCGGCCGCCCACGCCAGTATCCGCCAAGGCTCCCCGCCCGCGGCAAGCGCCACCTGCACCACCGCGGACCGCACGAAGCGCGACCCGCCCGGACCCGCCGCCTCGGCCGTCACCGCGACCGTCAGCCACTCCGGCTCGGCGCGCCGGCCCGACGCGCGGATGCCGACCGCCGCCAGCGCCGAGCGCACCACCGGGCCCGCGCACGCCGGATCAGGGTCGCTCTCGCCCCACACCGCGACGTGCGGCAGCACCAGGGCCAACAGCGCTGGGGTCATACCCAGCACGCCGGCCAGCTCGTCGGGCTCGCGGAACGCCGTGCCGGGCGGGGCATACGCGCGTCCGGCCGCCGCATACTCCGCCGCCTTCGCGCCATGCGGCGAGGCGCCCTCGCCCGGCGAGCGCCAATCCACGATGGCCGCCGCCACCGACGCCGCCTGCCCCGGCGTTGCCCCGAGCCCGGCAAGCAGCGCCGCCAGCAGCTCCGGCCACGCCGTGTTCACGTTGATCCGCCCCGCCAGGTCCTCGACGCGGAAATCGACGCCGGCCTGCGGCAGGGCGATATGGTGCGGGCCTTCCAGGCCCCATTGCTGCCGGCCGGCCCCGCTGAGGTAATACGCGGTCTCATACACCGCCGCGTCCGCCGCCGCCTCAGCGACCGCCGCGTTGCGCAGGTTCGCCGCCAGCTGCATCTCGCTGCGGCCCGATGCGGCGATGCGCGTCGCCAGCAGCGCCAGCAGCACCATGGTCCAAAGCACGATCAGCAGCGCGAAGCCCCGATCCGCCGGACGCCGCCCGGCCGGACGTGCAGCCGGCGTGAGGCGCGGACGATCCATGCGACACAGACCTACGCCCGCATGGCAGCGTCAAGCCCCTTGCGTCGGGCCGTACCGCTTCGTACACCCGGGTCATGCAACGCGCCTTAGCGATCCTGCTGCTGCTCGCCGCGCCGGCTCAGGCGGCCGGGCTGTACGAGGCCAGCGCCATCACCACCGGC
>JANXVC010000012.1 GCA_025351925.1 Rhodospirillales bacterium
CGCCGAAGCCGACGCGCGTGGCAAAACCCTTCGGTAGGTCCGCGACAAATCCAGCAGCGGCGGCATAGGCGGCCGCCTCGATCTCCGCGTCGGTGGCGAGCGGCCGGCCCATCCGGATATTGGCCGCCACCGTGTCGTCGAATAGCAGGGTATCCTGGCCGACATAGGCGATCGCGTCGCGCAGGCTGGCGAGCGTCACATCACGCACATCCGCGCCGTCGATGGTGATGCTGCCCGCCAGCACGTCCTGCAGCCGCGGAATGAGCGCCAACGCCGTGCTCTTGCCAGCGCCGGAGGGGCCGACCAGGGCGATGGTCAGGCCGGGCGCTGCCTCGAACGATAAGCCGCGCAGGCCCGCCCGCCCGTCGGGATAGGCAAAGGTCACGCCGTCGAACCGCACCCGGCCCCGGCCGGGTGGCAGCGGAGGCGCCGCATTCCGCTCGACGATGCCGGCGGGCTCGTCGATCACGTGAAACACGCGCGCCAGGCCGGCCAGCCCCTCCTGCAGCGCCGCGTTCATCGATCCAAGCGCGCGCAGCGGCTGGGCCGCGATCAGCAGGGCCGCCACGAACCCAGTGAAGTTGCCGACGCCGCCGTCACCCTGCGCCGCGCGCCAGCCGGCAAAACCGATCACCGCGGCAACCGCGGTACCGCCCAGGACCTCCAGCAGCGGGTCGAGCCGGGCGCGGCTGCGCGTCATGCGCAGCAAGGCGCGATACAGGTCGTTGAAGGCCGCCGCCGCCCGCGCTGCCTCCGCTGCCTCCAGCCGGTAGGCGCGCACCGTGCGGGCCTGGGCAAAGCTCTCATGCAGCAGCGCCGCCGTTTCGCCCATGCGCTCCTGCATGCCGCCGGACGCCCGGCGGATGCGCTTGCCCAGCCGCTGGATCGGCAGTGCGGCGAGCGGGTACAGCGCGGCTGCGATGGCGCTCAGCACCCAGTCGAGCCAGAGCATGCTGGCGACCAGGCCGATGACGGTCACGGTGTCCTTCACGCCATTCACCGCGCGGGTCAGCGCCTCGCGGATGATGGCGGCGTCGGTGGTGAAGCGCGCCGCTAGCTGGGCTGGAGCCTCACGCTCGATCTGTGCGAGGTCGGCGTGGGCCAAATGGGTGAACATGCGGACCTGCAGCTCGCGGATGACCATCAGCACCGTCTGCTGCACGAGCACGTTCTGGCCGTACTGTGCGGCGGCCTTCGCGGCGGCCACGATCACGACCAAAATGGGAATCTGATACAGAATCCGCTGGTCCCGTCCGGTGAACATCGAGAATGCGCGGTCGATCACCACCGGATAGAGCGCGGTCAGCCCCGCCATCATCAGCGTCAGCACCAGGATCAGCAGCAGCCTGCCGCGGTGATGGCGCATGTGCTCGCGCCACAGGCGGCCCAGCAGCACGCGGGTGCTGTCGGTATCCGGCGCGGCTGGCAAAAGAGCGTCCATGCGGCGGGGTGTATCAGCCAGGCACCCGCCTCGCCAGTTCAGCCCGGCAGGCGGCGGCGCTGGCGCGGCAACCGCCGTCCATCCACCAGGCCCGAACCTCGCGCAGCAGCTCCCCCACCGCAGGACCGGGCGGCACACCGAGCGCGAGCGCGTCGCGGCCCTCCAGCGGAAATACAGGTCGGGACAGCGTCACCAACCGCGCTTGCAACGCCGCCCATTCCGGCCCGGCATCCCCTGCCAGCCAGGCCCGGCCCGTCAAAGCGCCCGGCGGCGCGTCCGCCAGCAAGCGGCGCAGCGCGTCGTCATCCATGTCTCGCTTTGGCGGCGGACCTGCCAAGGCGACCAGGCGATCGCGCTCGGCGACCGACATCCGCAGCCGCGCCGCAAGATCAAGCCCGGCGCCGGGCACCAGGGCAGCGAGCCGGAGCAGCGGGTCGGCCGGTCCGTCCGCCTGCACCAAACGGTCCAAGCGCTCCAAGTCCAACCGGCCCGGCAGCACCGCCGGCAGCACGCCCAGCCCGGCCATCAATTGCACGGCACCGCGTGGGTCCGGCGTCGCCAGAATGCGTTTCAGCTCGCTCCAAACCCGCTCAGGCGACAGGCGGGACAGGCCCGGCACGCCGTCCCGCAGTGCGTCGAGTGCTAAGGGGTCGGGGTCACCATGGCCGTAGCGGGCATGGAACCGGAAGAAGCGCAGGATGCGCAGGTAATCCTCGGCAATCCGAGCAGCGGGATCGCCAACGAAGCGAACGCGGCCCGCACGCAGGTCGGCCGCGCCATCGAAATAGTCGAAGACGGCACCGTCCGGCAGCATGGACATCGCATTCATCGTGAAATCCCGCCGTGCCGCGTCCTCCTGCCAATCGCTGGTCCAGGCGACCTGTGCATGCCGGCCATCGGTCGCCTCGTCCCGGCGCAGGGTGGTGACCTCGAAGCCCCGACCACCGCTCACCGCCGTCACAGTGCCGTGATCGAGTCCGGTAGGCACCGCACGGAGCCCAACGTCCTGCAAGGCACGGGTGACCGCATTGGGTAGGCTGGGCGTCGCGAGATCGACATCGGCGACGACGCAGCCGGCGATCGCGTCCCGCACGCAGCCGCCTACCAAGCGAGCGTCCGGCAAGGCCGCGAGAACCGCCTGCAACGCCGGGTCGGAGAGGAAGGCCGGCAGCGCGATGCGCAACGCCGGCTGCGGCGTCATCCGGCGTGGCCCGGCACGATGCGGCCATTTTGCAATGCGGCCGGGATATAGCGCGCTCCGGCCGGCAGCCGCTCATGCACCCCGAACCAGGCCAATCCGCCGCCAAACACCAGAAGTCCTAGTAGAATTATCGAGAGGACACGCGGCGACGGCCCGACCTGGCCGCGCGCAACCGTCACCCGCCACAGTGCGTAGGCGGCAAGCGGAGCAAAGAACAAGGCAAGCTCAGCCGCGCGGATCATTGTGCGGCTACGGCAATCGCGCCAGCGTCGCGGATGTCATGGGCCCGCAGCCGATGCGCCAAATGCACCAGAATTGCAGCCGTGGCACCCCAAATGTAGTGGTCGGGATGCGGCCACACCCAAAATTCCCGCATCCGTCCGCGAAAATGGGCGCGCCGCCGCTCGGGTGCGGCTGGATCGAGCAAGACAGAAAGCGGCAGGACAAAGATGGCTTCGACTTCGGCCTCCGACGGCCTCAGCGCCAGGTTGTCCGGCAACAGCGCCAGCACGGGAGCAATGCGGAAGCCGGAACCCGTAACGTAGTCCGGCAACCGGCCGACAAGCTCGACCTGATCGGGATGCAGGCCGATCTCCTCCTCTGCTTCCCGCAACGCAGCCGCCTCAATCGACAGATCGGACTGCTCAATCCTGCCGCCCGGGAACGCCACCTGGCCAGCATGAGATTTCAGCTGCGCCGAACGCTTGGTCAACAGCACCCCCGGCCGGTCGCCATGCAGGATCGGCACCAAAACGGCCGCGGACACCAGCGGACCACGGTTAAGGTCCAAGGCGTCGTCCGAGGTGGCGAGTGCTGCAATGGCGTCGGAAGGGACGAAAGCGAGGCGCTCACGCAGCGTCGTCAGGTCCAACCGGTCAAGCCTCGCAAAAATCGTAATCGGCGTTCGGCAGATCGCCCAACGAGAAGAATTGCCCTTGGCTCCACACTCCCAGCACACGGCGGCCCGCAACCAAGCCGGGCACCGCAAGCGCCACCAGCTCATAATACACGGCACGGCCGATACGTGCCTCGAGCGCGACGCCCTCAGATGCCCGGATTGTGATGTAAGGCGTGGGTTCGCACGTCAAGCAATCGTGTTTGACCCGGATCGGATGCTCGGCGCCCGCCGCCACAACCTGATCGACGTTCGTGCGGAAGGACAGCACCTGATGCCGGCCGTCGCCAGACCAATCCATCTCAACCGCGAGCCAGGGCGCATCTTCGACCTGGATGCGGCCGCGCTCAACGGGCGTCTCCAGCCAATAATCGCCGTTATTGCTGCGCTTCAGCACGCTGCTGAACAGGCAAACCAGCTCTTTCCGCCCAATCGGACTGCCGCGATACAGCCAAGTGCCGTCGCGCTTGATCAGGAACGGCAGGTCGCCGCACTCGACCCGAGGCGGGCGGGATCGGATGGGTTTCGCAACACCTGGACAGGCTGCAGCCTGCGGTGAGTGGTTTTCATGTCTGGCAGTTTGCGGCTCGGGCATGGCATCGTTCACGTCTGCGTCTCCGGGCAACGCCGTGCGTCTGTCGCCGTTAGCGATATAGGTAGTCTCCCCCCGTTGATGAAACCCCCGGCGTGGGTAGATCATGGGGGTACACGTAGCGTCGCTTCCCTGCCCCCTTCACTGGAGTATCCGCCGTTGCCGATAAGCGACACAGAGGGCCTGGTAGCTGACGTCGAGGCGCTGGGTGCCCGGGCGGCGGCAGCCCGGGCGGAGATCGGCCGGGTCATCTTCGGGCAGGAGTCGGTCGTTGAGGAGGTGCTGGTCACCCTGCTGTCCGGCGGCCATGCGCTGCTGGTCGGCGTGCCCGGCCTTGGCAAGACGCTGCTGGTCGAGACGCTCGGCACGGTGCTCGGCCTGACGCCCAAGCGCGTGCAGTTCACCCCGGACCTGATGCCGGCCGACATCACCGGCAGCGAGGTGCTGGACGATGACGGCCAGGGCCGCCGCAGCTTCCGCTTCGTGCCCGGCCCGGTGTTCTGCCAGCTGCTGATGGCGGACGAGATCAACCGCGCCAGCCCGCGCACCCAGTCTGCGTTGCTGCAGGCCATGCAGGAGGGCCGGGTGGCGGTCGGCGGCGTTGATCACCCGCTGCCCCGTCCGTTCCACGTCCTCGCGACCCAGAACCCGATCGAGCAGGAAGGCACCTATCCGCTGCCCGAGGCGCAGCTGGACCGGTTTCTGCTGCAGGTGGACGTCGGCTACCCCGATCTTGCAGCCGAACGCGCCATGCTGCTGGCGACCACTGGCTCGGAGATGGCTCGCGCCCGTCCAGTATTGACTGGCGACGAACTGATGGCTGCGCAGCGGCTGATCCGCCGGGTGCCGGTTGGCGAGACCGTGGTGGACGCGATCCTGAACCTGGTGCGCGGCGGCCGGCCCGAGACGACCGGCATCGAGGCCGTGCGCTGGCATGTCGCCTGGGGCCCCGGGCCACGTGCCGCGCAGTCGCTGATGCTCGCCTGCCGTGCCCGCGCCGTGCTGGACGGCCGGCTCTCCCCGAGCCTCGACGACGTCGCGGCGCTGGCCCAGCCGGTGCTGCGGCATCGCATGGCGCTGAATTTCTCCGCCAGGGCAGAGGGGGTTGGCCTTCCCGACGTGATCGACGGCTTGGTCGGCCAGGTCGTATGACTTGGTGATGCCGGGGAACCCGGCCTCGTTGCCGGGCCAGAATGCGCGCCGGGCGGAGCCGCTGGGATCACGGCTGCCGCCGCTCCTCGTGGCGGCACAGCGGGTCGCGGCAACGGTGGCGCAGGGCGTGCACGGCCGCCGTCGCGTCGGTCAGGGCGACAGCTTCTGGCAATACCGCCCGCATCTGCCCGGTGACAGCCAAAGCCGCATCGACTGGCGCGCCAGCGGCAAATCCGACCGCGCCTTCGTCCGCGAGACCGAGTGGGAAGCGGCGCAGTCGGTGTTCCTGTGGCGCGACAACTCCGCCAGCATGGCGTGGCGCTCCGGCACGGCGGTGCCCGAAAAGCGCGAACGGGCCGACCTGCTGCTGCTCGCCCTGGGCGCCCTTTTGCTCCGTGGCGGCGAGCGGGTGCGCCTGTTGGGCGGCCCGCCCCGGCTCCGAGGGGGCCGTGCGGCCCTCGACGGCCTCGCGGACGCGCTGGCCGACCTCCCCAAGAGTGGCGGCATGCCGGAGGCAGCTCCCGTGCCGCGATATTCGTCCGTCGTGCTGATCGGCGACTTTTTATCGCCGCTTGACGAGATCCGGGCTGTCGTCGCGGGCCTTGCTGCCCTCCCGGTCGCCGGCCATTTGCTCCAGGTGCTGGACCCCGCCGAGGCGCTGCTGCCCTATACCGGCCGCGTCCGCTTTCGCGGCATGAAGCAGGAGCTCGACGCCGTCGTGCCGCGCGTCGAGGGCATACGCAACGGGTATGCCGAGGCGTTGGCAGAGCAGCAACGCGGCTTGTCGGCTCTATGCTCGACCGCCGGCTGGAGCTTTGGCGTGCATCGCACCGATCACCCTCCGGAGGCCGCGCTGCTCGGCCTTTTTATCGCCATGAGTCCCGCTTGATCTTCGCAGCACCCTGGCTGCTGCTGGCTCTGGCCGCACTGCCTCTGCTGTGGTGGCTGTTGCGCGTCACTCCGCCCTCTCCGCGCCTGCAAAGCTTTCCGGCAATCCGGCTGCTGGCGGGGCTGCGGGCCGACGAGCATACCGCATCCCGCACGCCATGGTGGCTGTTGGCGCTTCGGCTGCTGGCGGCCGGGCTGGTGATCATTGGCCTGGCTGGTCCGGTGCTGGACGCCGCGGGCGCCCTGCCGGGCAGCGGGCCGCTATTATTGGTGATCGACGACGGCTGGGCGGCGGCGGCGGACTGGACGGCGCGCATGCAGGCCGCAGGTTCCGTGCTGGACCGGGCGGAGCGTACAGGCCGCACCGCGGCGCTGCTGACAACCGCGCGGACTGAGGCCGACCAAGCGCCGCAGCTCTCCCCAGCCATGGCCGTGCCCGACCTGCGCACGCGTTTGGCCGCCTTGCGTCCGAAAGCGTGGGCTCCGGACCGCGTTGCAGCCACGGCGGCGCTCAAGGGTGCCTCGGCCGGCGCGGTCGCCTATGTCTCGGACGGCGCCTCGGCAGCCGGGGACACGGCATTCGGACAAGCTTTGGCGGCTCTCGGGCCGACCACTCAGATGCAGCCCGACCCCTTGCCCGTCCGCCTCGCCCGGCCGCCGCGCGCCGAGGCCGGACGCCTCGTCGCCCGCGTATCGGCGCTGCCGCAGCCGGCGGAGCGGCCGTTGGCCGTCCTGGCGCAGACCGGCGATGGCCGTACCCTGGCGCGGGTTGACGCTGTAATCCCCGCTGGGGCTACCGCTGCGGAGGTTCCCATCCCGTTGCCGCCGGAACTGCGCAACCAGCTTGCGCGCCTGGTGCTCGACGGCGGAGCCGGCGCTGGGTCGGTCGTGCTGCTCGATGAGCGGTGGAGGCGGCGTCCTGTTGGATTGCTCGCGGCCCAGGAGGGCGCCGACACGCCGCTGATCGGACCGCTGTTCTACGTTCGCCGCGCTCTGGCTTTGACGTCCGAACTTCGCGAGGGCAATCTTGCGGCGTTGCTGTCGCGCGAGCTCTCGGTGCTGGTGCTGGCCGACCTGCCGCTCGAAGGCGAGGACGCGGCGGCGCTGGAGCGCTGGGTCGAGGCGGGCGGGTTGCTGGTCCGCTTTGCCGGCCCGCGTATGGCGGAAGCGAGCAGCGATCCGTCCTGGCACGATCCGCTCCTGCCGGTGCGGCTATTGGCTGGCGACCGGCAATTAGGCGGCGCGCTGTCCTGGAGTCAGCCTGCAGCTCTCGCCCGGTTCCCAGCCGCTTCGCCGTTCACCGGCCTCGACATCCCTGAAGAGGTTCTGGTAACGCGCCAAGTGCTCGCTGAACCTTCGGCGCAGTTAGCCGAGCGGAGCTGGGCGCTGCTCGCCGACGGCACGCCGTTGGTGACCGCGGCACCGCGCGGCGCCGGGCGGGTGGTGCTGTTCCATGTGACGGCGAACGCCGATTGGTCAAACCTGCCGCTGTCGGGTCTGTTCGTTGATATGCTGCGTCGTCTCGTGGACCTGTCGGCTGGTGTGGCCGGCGCCCCGGAAGACACCGTTCTGGCCCCAGCCGAGGCGCTGGACGGTTTCGGCGTCCTTGGTCCGCCGCCCCCGGCGGCAAGGGGGTTGACCGCCGCCGACCTGGTTACCCCTGTCGTATCGCCGCGTCATCCGCCGGGGACCTATGGACCGGAAAGCGGCCGGCGCGCGCTCAACCTTGGCGCTGCCCTGCCCGAGCTTACCGCCGCAGCGCCGGTGCCGGGTGCAGCGCTGGCGCCAATCTCCGGCATGGCTCGCGAGCGGGCGTTGGGCCCAGGACTGCTGGCGGTGGCGGTCGGTCTGCTGGCGCTCGATCTGCTGCTCTCGCTGTGGCTGCGCGGCCTGCTTCGCCTGCGGGCGGCGACCGTGAGCATGCTGTTGCTGGTTGCCATGCCGGCGTGGGCCGAGGATGTGCCAGCACTGGCGACCCGCCTGGCCTATGTCGTGACCGGCGACGCCCAGGTGGATGGCGTGTCGCGCGCTGGGCTGCTCGGTCTGTCAGCCTACGTGAACCGGCGAACCGCGGCGAGCCTGGCCGACCCGTCCGCAATCGTGCCGGGGCAGGATGATCTGTCTTTCTATCCACTATTATATTGGCCGGTGACCGCCAATGCGACGCTCAGCCCGACCGCGATCACCGCGCTGAACGACTACACCAGCCGCGGCGGCATCATCCTGATCGACACCCGCGACGGCGGCAGCGGAGCGGGCTTCGCACCCGGCGCCGAGGCCGCGCTTCGCCGTGTCGCACAGGGCCTGGCGGTGCCGCCCCTGACGCCACTCTCCAGCGACCACGTGCTGGCACGCTCGTTCTATTTGCTGCAGGAGTTTCCCGGGCGGTTCGCCGGCGACACCGTATGGGTGCAGCGTGACCAGGACCGCAGCAACGACAGCGTCAGCCCGGTGATCATCGGCGGCCATGACTGGGCGGCGGCTTGGGCGGTGGACGGCGCGGGGCGCAATCCCTACGCCACGATCCCCGGCGGCACGCGGCAGCGCACGCTGGCCTATCGCTTCGGGGTCAATCTCGTCATGTATGCGTTGACCGGGAACTATAAGGGTGACCAGGTCCACGTTCCGGCCATCTTGGAGCGCCTGGGTCAATGAGACTTGAGCAGGCCTACGCCGCGCTGCGGTTCGATCCGGCGCTGCCCTGGGCGGCGTTCGCTGCGCTCGCAGTGCTGTGCCTCATTGCATTGCTGCCAGCGATCTTCCGCAGGGCGCGCGGGGCAGCCTGGCGGGCGCTGGCGTTCGGTGTGCTGCTGCTCTGGCTGTCGGGGCCCCGCTTGGTGCGGGAAACCCGGGACACCCTGCCCGATATCGGCCTGATGGTCGTTGACGAGTCGGCTTCGATGCAGGTCGGCGATCGTGCCGCGCTGCGCGATGCCGCCCGGACCGCAATCGCCGGGCAGGCTGCGCGGATGCCGGACCTGGAACTGCGCACGGTGGTGGTGCCGGCGGGCGGCCACGACGGGACGCAGCTGTTTGCCGCGGTCAACCGCGCAGTGGCGGACATCCCGCAATCCCGCCTTGCCGGCATTGTGGCGCTGACCGATGGCCAGGTACATGATATGCCTCCCATGCCGCTGCCGGCGCCGTTGCACGTGTTGATCCCGGCGCGCGGTGAGGAGACCGACCGTCGATTGCGGATTGTTGAGGCACCCTCGTTCGGTTTGGTCGGCCACAGTGTCACCATTCGGGTTGCGGTTGATGATCTTGGGGTGCCGCATCCGGCGGGAACCGCAAAGCTGACGCTCCGTCGAGACGGCGAGGCGCCGCAGGTCAGTGCCGTGCCGATCGGCCAGGAGGTGCCGATTGAGCTGCCGATCACCCGCGCCGGACCGATCCTGGTCGAGCTGCAGGCCGAGGCGCTGCCGGGCGAGGTCTCGGGCCTGAATAACCGGGCTATTGTCGAGATCAACGGCGTGCGGGACCGGCTGCGTGTGCTGCTGGTATCCGGCGAGCCGCACGCCGGTGAGCGAACCTGGCGGCGCCTGTTGAAAGCCGACCCGGCAGTGGATCTCGTGCACTTCACCATCCTGCGCCCGCCCGAGCGCGACGATATGACGCCGCTGAACGAGTTGGCGCTGATCGCCTTTCCGGTGCGGGAGCTGTTTCAGGTCAAGATACGCGATTTCGACCTGATTATCCTGGATCGTTTCCAGAACCGCGGCATCCTGCCGCCCACCTATCTGCGCAATATCGCCGACTACGTGCGGGGAGGCGGCGGCCTGTTGCTGAGCGCCGGGCCGGAGTTCGCCAGCAACGCCAGCCTGTCCGCGACTCCGCTGGGCAGCGTGCTGCCAGCGCGGCCCAACCTGACGGGAGCCGGCGTGACCGAGGGCGAGTTCCGTCCGCAAGTCACGCCGCTGGGAGGCCGCCACCCGGTGACCGAGGGGTTGCCTGGTTGGCAGGCGCCCGGCGTCGAGCCAACCTGGGGATCATGGTATCGCCGGGTCGATGTGGGATCCCAAGCCGGTCAGCTGCTGATGAACGCGCCTGATGGGGGACCGCTGCTGCTGGTGGACCGCGTCGAGCAGGGGCGCGTGGCGCTGCTGCTGTCGGACCAGATTTGGCTGTGGTCCCGCGGGCACGAGGGAGGCGGCCCGCAGGCCGAGCTGCTGCGCCGCATCGCGCATTGGCTGATGAAGGAGCCAGGGCTGGAAGAGGAAGCCTTGCGGGCGCGGATCGACGATGGCCGGCTGTTGATCGAGCGTCGTTCGATCCTGGACGCGCCATTGGGCGAGGTCACCGTGACGTCGCCGGAGGGTGCGGTGACGCGACTGAAGCTCAAGGAGGACGGGCCCGGCCATGGTACGGCGGAGCTGCCCGCCGCAGAGCTCGGCGTTTGGTCGGTCGGCGACGGCGCCCGCACAACATTCGCCGCTGCGGTCAACGCGAACCCGCGGGAGATCGCCGATCTGCGGGCGACCGGGACGGTGCTGGCAGCGGTCGCTCATGCCTCTGGCGGCAGTGTGCATTTCATCGGCGGCGGCACGCCCGAGTTGCGCCGCATCGAGCCGGGGCGCGAGGCGTCGGGTGCGAGCTGGATTGGACTGCCCCGGCGGCGTGACCATATAGTAACCGGGATCGACGCCATCCCGTTGCTGCCGCCATGGGCGGCGCTGCCGCTGTTGCTCGGGCTGGTATTGGTCGCCTGGCGCCGCGAGGGTTCCGGCTGAGCTTTGCAGAGCGGCACCCGGCGCATACATATGCTCCAGCAGAAGGAGGGCCGTGCTTTCCAGACTTACGAACCCCCCTCTCGCCGCGCAGCACGCGGCAGCCTACTGGCGCTGATCGGCTTTGTCGGACTGTCGTTGCTGGTATGGGCGGCGAACGGCGCTATCACGGCCGGCAGCCTTCGCGGCTGGTACGGGTCGCTGCTCCCCCCGCCGGGCACGCCGTCAACCTGGCTGTTTGCCCCGGTTTGGACCACGCTCTATCCCGTAATGGGCGTGGCCGCGTGGCTGGTATGGCGGCGCATCGACATCGGCGCCGAGCGAAAGCGGGCAGCCCTAAGGACTTGGGGCTGGCAATTGCTGGTCAATTCGCTGTGGTCGCCGGCGTTCTTCGGGCTGCATAACCTGGGATTGAGCCTGGTCGTCATCGGCCTTCTGCTTGCGGCCGTCACGCTGACCATCCGCCGTTTCCTGCCGCTTCAGCCGGTCGCGGCGGCGTTGATGCTGCCCTATGTGTTATGGGTGGGCTATGCGGCATACCTCAACGCAGGCTTCTGGTGGCTGAACCGCGGTTAGGCTATGACGACGCCATGACATACCGTGCGCTTCTCCCCGTGTTCCTCGGTGCGGCCTTGTTTGCGCCAGTGGCCTTCGCGCAAACGAACCCTGGCGGAGTGAAAACACCGGGGTTTGGGACCGGTCAGGGTGTCAAGCCGCAGAAGGCCACCAAAGAAACGATCGCGCCACCGGCGCTGCCCGGCTCACGCGCCGAGCCGACGGCCGTTGCTCCGGCCCAGCGGAACGCCGCTGACATGCCGCCGACCGAGGCACTATTCGATAGCATCAACCGCGGCGACCTGCCCGGCACGCGGGATGCCATCAGCCGCGGCGCCGACCTGCAGGGCACCAACGTGCTGGGTCTCACGCCGCTCGAGCTGTCAGTCGATCTCGGACGCAACGAGATCTCGTTCCTGCTGCTCTCGCTGCGCGGCGGTTCCGGCTTTAGCGCAAGCCATGCTGCCGAAGCCACGGCCGAGGCCAAGCCGCCAACCCGTGCCGAGCGCCTGGCGACCGCCCGGGCCGAGCGCGCCCGCCGTTCCCAAGTCGCCGCCCGTCCCGCGGCCGATATGGCACCGCAGGCACCCCGGCTATTCAGCGGCAACGGCGGCACGCCGAATGCGCAGGCTGGCTTCCTCGGATTTGATAGCGTCCGCTGAAATCAATCCCGGACGGGAGTCGAGCGGAGCCGCTTGACCTCGCCCCGCAAGACCTTCGCGTCCGTGCGCCGGCGCCGGGCAGCCTTGGTCGGCTTGGTATCCCGACGAAGAACGGGCCGGATCGCGGCCTCCTGCAGCAATGCCACGATACGGTCCAGCGCGTCCTGCCGGTTGCGGTCCTGGGAACGGTGACGCTGTGCGGTGATGATCAGCACGCCATCCGCCGTCACCCGACGGCCGCCCAGCGCCTCGGCGCGCTCTCGCAACCCCTCCGGAAGTGTGCCGGCGCGGCGCAGATCGAGCCGGACCTGCACTGCAGACGACACCTTGTTCACGTTCTGCCCGCCAGGACCCGAGGCGCGGATGAAACTCTCCTCGATCTCGTTGGGATCGAAGGCGATTCCTGGAGCGATCGGGATCAGCATCTATCCAAGCGCCATGAGGTTGGCATTGCCGCCGGCCGCCGTGGTGTTGACGCTGATGGATTGCTCCTGGATCAAACCGTCCAACTGATAGTCCGGGCTGGCCGTATGAACGGCGACCGTCGGCCCGTCTTGCGCCGCCAGTCTCTGCAGCAGCGCCAGCAACGCAGGTTTTGGCCCATCAAACAGCATGGCATCGCATGGTGCCGCCGTCTCGGCTGGGACCGTAGCAACCCAATCTTTGAGTGATGGCGGCAGGCCTTCAAACGCCAGTCCTGCGATGATGGCTCGGTTCCCAGTGGCCAGCGCCGCGCTCACTTGGCGAATCGCCCCGTTAAGGTCGGGCGCCACGCAAAGTACCTGGCCGCGCGGCATCGTTCGATAGACATTTCGCTCACCCACCGGGCCGGTCAGCTCGATTTCCAACCCGACGGGAGTAGCAGCCAGGCACGCCGCGCAGTCCTCGGCGTCACGACCGTGCTGCGCCAGCCAGGTCTGCCAAGCAACGGCGGCCAACGGCGGCGGCCCTGGCGGCAGTGCAGTCCGGCGAGGCCGCGCTGACAGCAGCCGCCGGACATAGAGCGGACCGCCCGCCTTCGGCCCGGTCCCAGATAGGCCGTGGCCACCAAACGGCTGCACGCCCACCACGGCCCCAATCAGGTTCCGGTTCACATAGACATTGCCCGCTCCGACCCGGGCGACCACGCGCTCGATCGTCTCGTCAATGCGCGTGTGGATGCCGAAGGTCAGGCCGTAACCCGTTGCGTTCACGGCATCCACCAGCGCGTCCAACCTATCCCGCGCGAACCGCACAACGTGCAGCACCGGGCCGAAAACCTCGCGGCGTAGCTCCGCCAGCCGATCGATCTCAATCAGCGTCGGCGCTACGAACGTGCCATAAGCGCAGCCGGCCGCGAGCGGCACGGAGTGCGTCGCATGCCCAGCCGCGCGCATCGCCTCGATATACCCGGCGATATCCGCCTGCGCCGCCTCAGAGATCACCGGGCCGATATCGACGCAGAGCCGGTCCGGGTTGCCCACCGCCAGCTCGGCAAGCGCCCCCCGCAGCATCGCCAGCACCCGATCGGCCACGTCGTCCTGCAAGCACAATACTCGCAGCGCCGAGCACCGCTGCCCCGCGCTGTCGAAGGCCGAGGTCAGCACATCCGCCACCACTTGTTCGGCAAGCGCCGAGCTGTCCACGATCAGCGCGTTCTGCCCGCCGGTCTCAGCGATCAGCGGCACCGGCGCGCCGTCCGGATTGGTGCGCGCGGCGAGCTGACGCTGGATCAGCTTCGCCACCGCGGTCGATCCGGTGAACACCACGCCGCACACCCGCGCGTCTCCCGCCAGCTGGGCGCCGACGCTGCCTTGGCCGGGCAGCAATTGCAGCGCGTCCGTCGGCACTCCGGCCCGGTGCAGAATCCGAATTGCGGCTGCGGCGATTAGCGGCGTTTCCTCCGCCGGCTTGGCCAGGACGGTGTTGCCCGCCGCGAGCGCTGCCGCGACCTGGCCGGTGAAGATCGCCAGCGGGAAGTTCCACGGGCTGATGCAGGCGATGGGTCCCAGCGGCACGTGGGTTTCGTTCGAGAAGCCGTTGCTGACTTCGACGGCGTAGTAGCGCAGGAAATCGACGGCCTCCCGCACCTCGGCGATCGCGTTGGGCAGGCTCTTGCCGGCCTCCCGTACGATTAGGCCGAGCAGGGCCGGCATCTCTGCCTCCAGCAGGTCCGCCGCACGCAGCAATATTGCGGCGCGTTCTGCCGGTGGCGTTGCGCTCCAAGCCGGCACACCGGCCTCGGCCTGAGCCAATGCATGGTCAATTTCGGCAGGCATCGCCTCGATCACGTGGCCCACGAGGTCACGGTGGTCGGCCGGGTTGCGGACCTCGAGAGCCGATCCTTCTGCCGTGGACGCTGCGGCGTGCCAGGACTGCGCCGCGCTCGCCTGCAACGCGGCGGTTAGCTCCGCCAAACGCTGTTCATTCGACAAATCCAGCCCGGCGGAGTTCGCCCGTTCCGACCCGAACAGCTCCCGTGGCAGGGCGATCTGTGGATGGGGCGCGCCGATCGGATGCATCGCTGCCACCTCGGCCACCGGGTCTGCGACCAGCTCCGCGACGCGCACCGCCGGGTCCTGGATGCGGTTTACAAAGGACGAGTTGGCACCGTTCTCCAGTAGGCGGCGCACCAAATAGGCCAGCAGCGTCTTATGCGTGCCAACGGGGGCATAGATGCGGCACGGGCGATCGAGCTTGTTGTGCCCGACGACCTCCTCATACAACGGCTCGCCCATGCCGTGCAGGCACTGGAACTCATATTGGCCAGGAGTGAACGGGCCGGCCATGCTGTGGATCGCGGCGACGGTGTAGGCGTTGTGCGTGGCGAATTGCGGGAACACCGCGTCGGGCGCCGCCAGCAGCGTGCGGGCGCAGGCGAGATAGGCCACGTCGGTGTGCACCTTGCGGGTGAACACCGGAAAGCCCTCCAGCCCATCGACCTGGGCGCGTTTGATCTCGCTATCCCAATACGCGCCCTTTACCAGGCGGACCATCAGGCGATGGCCGCTGCGCCGCGCCAGGTCGATCAGCCATTCGACCACAAACGCGCTGCGCTTCTGGTAGCCCTGCACGACGAAGCCGATGCCGTCCCATCCGGCCAGCGCAGGGTCATGGCACAGCGCCTCCAGCAGATCGAGCGAGACTTCAAGCCGTTCAGACTCCTCGGCGTCGATGTTGAGACCAATGTCGTAGCGGCGCGCCAGCACAGCCAACCCTTGCAGCCGGGGCAGCAGCTCGGACATCACGCGCTCCCGCTGCAGCCGCGAGTAGCGGGGGTGCAGCGCCGACAGCTTGATGGAGATGCCGGGACCCGCTTGAATACCTCGGCCAGCCGCAGCAGTGCCGATGGCGTGGATGGCGCGTTCATAGTCTGCGAGGTAGCGCGCCGCGTCCTCTGCGGTGGTCGCCGCCTCGCCCAGCATGTCATACGAGTAGCGGAAGCCACGCGCTTCCAGGCTGCGGCTATTGGCCAGGGCCTCGACGATCGTCTGGCCCGTCACGAACTGCTCGCCCATCATGCGCATCGCGAGATCGACGCCGCGGCGGATCAGCGGCTCCCCGCCCCGGCCGATCAGCCGGACGAGCGCCGCCGACAACCCGGTCTGCGGCGTGGTGGCTGTCAGCCGGCCGGTCACCACCAGCCCCCAAGTGGCCGCGTTCACGAACAGCGACGAGGAGTGCCCGACATGCGCCTGCCAGTCGCCGGTGCTGATCTTGTCGCGGATCAGCGCATCGCGGGTGGCGACGTCGGGGATGCGCAGCAGCGCCTCCGCCAGGCACATGAGCGCCACGCCCTCATGGCTGGACAGTGAGTATTCACGGACGAGGCCCTCCACGGTACCGCGGCTTCCCTTGGCCCGCAACGCACTGACCAGACCGGCGGCCAGCGTTTGCGCCTGGAGAACTGTTGCTTTGGGCATCGTCGCAGCGGCGACCAAGGACGGCAGGCAGTCCGGTTCCGGCCGGCGATACGCAGCGGTGATCGCGGCCCGCAACGGGGATTGCGGCTGAACGGACCCAGCGAACTCGGCGAACGGCTGCGGCATGGTGATGCAATCCCGAAGCATGGTTGGGGCGGAAGGATTCGAACCTTCGAATGGCGGATTCAAAGTCCGCTGCCTTACCGCTTGGCGACGCCCCATCCTCGGCTGCGACCACTGCCGCCCCTGTCAATAGGGGGTGCGGGACCCGTCCGTAAAGCCCTGCGCATCACTCGCCATCGCGCCGCCCCACGCCCACCAAGACGCAGGCGCCCGCGCCGCCGCCGAAGCGGCGATATCGGCATTGGCAAATAGACCGAAGCATGTAGCGCCTGAGCCGCTCATACGAGCGAGCAGGCACCCAGACTGGCTATTCAGCCAGTCCAGCACTGGGGCGATCGCCGGGCAGAGCGCCATGGCCGGCGCTTGCAGATCGTTGCGCAATTCAGCCAGATCGACCGCCATTGCGGCAGCGTCGGACCAGCTGGCCGGCAGCGCGGGCACTACCGAAAAGCCGCCGCTACGCGCCCGGAAAACGTCCGGCGTCGCAACCGCCACTCCGGGGTTCAGCAGAACGATCCCGCAGACCGGCAGCGTCGGTGCAGGCTGCAGCAGCTCGCCGATGCCCTGCATGCGAACCGGCAGGCTGTCGAGAGAGGCCGGTACATCCGCGCCAAGCTCCTGCGCCATGATCCGTAACCGATCCGGCGGCCAGTGCAGGTTCCACAGCCGAACCAGCACCCGCAACGCAGCGGCGGCGTCGGCTGAGCCGCCACCAATGCCGCTGGCTACCGGCAGCCGTTTGTCTAGCACAAACCTCGCGCCGGCCTCAACACCTGCCTCCAAGGCGAGTGCCCGCGCCGCCCGAAGCACCAGGTTCTCTGGTCCGGTGCCTAGACCATCACCCCGAGGCCCGCCGACCTCCAGCGTCAAGGCCTTTGCAGAAGCGGCGTGCAGCACATCCGAAGCGCCGGGAAACACCACGACGCTGTCTAAAAAATGGTAGCCGTCTGCCCGCCGGCCGACAACGTGCAGGTATAGGTTAACCTTCGCCCGCGCCGCCTCGGTCAGCACCGCTCAGGGTGCGCCGTGGCCGGGACTGGCTGTTTGGGTGGACGGGGCGGCCTCAGCGTCACGGAGCTTGCGTTCGATACGCGCCTGGTCGTCGGGTTCCGGCTTCAGGTTCAACGCGCGGCGCCATTGGAACTCCGCCTCCCGCCGCCGGCCGACCGCGTCCAGCACGTCGCCGAAATGCGCGTTGATCACCGGATCCTCCGGCTGCAACTCGACCGCACGCTCAAGGTTTTTCAACGCCCCGGCGGTGTCCCCCTGGCGCAGTTGCACCCATCCGAGACTGTCAACGAAGGCGCCATCGTCGGGCCGCTGCTCGACCGCCCGCTGGATCATCTGCCGGGCGCGATCCACGTTTTGGCCCTGCTCCACCCAAGCGTAGCCCAAGTAGTTCAGAACGCTGGGCTGCTCCGGCGCCAGTTGCAGGGCGTATTCGAAATCCGCCTCGGCTTTCGGCCATTGGCCGGCGCGCTCCAGGGCAATACCGCGCTCATAAAATAGCGGCCAGTTGGCACGGCTGGGCGTCGCGATGCGGGCCACCGCACGGTCGTATGCCTCGACCGCCTCGCTGAACCGATTGCGCCGGCGCAGGCTATCGCCGATCTGTATCAGCGGCTCGGGCCGGTCCGGAAATTGCTGCGACAGCACTTCCAGAACTCGGGTCGCCTCATCCACCTGTCCCATCCCGTCCAGCAGGCTGGCGCGGCGCAGCGTCACCACCACAGCCAACGCATCAGACGGCGCAACGCTCGCCAGGGTATCGGCGGCAGCGGCCGTGTGCTTGCCCGCCTCCTGAATGTCGGCCAGCAGCAAGCGGGCCGCGGTAAAGTCCTCCCGCAAATCCAAGGCAAGACGCAGCAGCACCTGCGCCGAGTCGTTGGCGTTCTGCTGCCGGAGCGTCGCCGCCATCGCGAGGTAGGCCTCGGCGATGCCGTCGGTGGCGTTGCGCACTGCACGGTCTGCCACGCTGCGCTCCAGCGCCTCCCGCGCCAGCGCCATATCGCCGTTTGCCCCCACCATGTCCCGCACGGTGCGCTTGGCCTCCTCCAAGTTGCCCTGCCGGGCCTGCCAGCTCGCGAGGATCTGGCCCAGGCGGATGTTGAGGCCGCCGTATTCGATCCGCGCGACCTCATACAGCCGAGCCGCATCGGCCGTGAACCCGCCGAGGTCAGCGATCATCGCAGCATGCAGCGTCATGACGCCGCGGAAGCGCTGCTCGTCGAGCATCGGCTGCAGGCCAGCGAGCGCCGCGGTCGTGCGCCTGGCGCCCTGCTGCGCCCAGGCAATGAGCAAAGGCCGCAGGATCTGCGTCAGCCCTTGCTGCGGCAGCGCGGCAAAGCGCCCCTCGGCCTGCTCCCAGTTCTCGCTCCTTGCATCCCAGTTGGCCAAGACGAGCTGGGCCACCGCGTTGTCGGCGACGCCCATGGCCAAGCGTGCAGCGTCTGGCCGTCCGGCCAGAACGGCGGCGACGAACGCTTGGTTCGCCACTTCCGGCACCCCGGCATCTTGCGCCAGCACGGCCTTCAGCTGGTCGGCTGCGAAATCCAGGTCACTCTCCTGCACCGCAAGCCGCCCGCTCAGATAGGCGCCGAACGCGCCCTTTGGCTGAAACGACGAGGTTCCCGGCGCGTCATCAGGACCAAAGTCACTCGCCGCCCCTCCGACCAGGGCGGCCAGCATCAGCAGCGCGGTTTGGCGTATGCGCCGCATCGAGCTACATGCCGCCCGGGTAGTTGGGCCCGCCGCTGCCTTCCGGCGTGGCCCAGTCGATGTTCTGCGTCGGGTCTTTGATGTCGCACGTCTTGCAGTGAACACAGTTCTGCGCGTTGATCTGCAGCCGCGGCTCACCCTGCTCCACGCCCACCGCCTCATAGACGCCGGCCGGGCAGTATCGGCTTTCTGGGCTGGCAAACTGCTCCCAGTTCACGCCCAGCCAACGGCCGGGATCGCGTAGGTGCAAATGGGCTGGCTGGTCCTCGGCGTGGTTGGTGTTGCTGATGAACACCGAGGACAAACGGTCGAAGGTCAGCTTCCCATCGGGCTTCGGATAGTCGATGCGCGGCGCGTCCTTCGCCCGGCGCAGGCCCTCATGGTCGGCGTGGGCGTGGCGCATCGTCCAGGGTGCGCGGCCACGCAGCACAAAGCTATCAAGCCCAGCGTAAGCGATGCCGCCGAACAGGCCGAATTTAGCCAGGGATGGGCGGATGTTGCGAACGCCGTTGAGTTCTTGGAACAGCCAGCTCTCGCGGAAACGGCTTTCATAGCTTTCGGGTTCGGGCGGCCGGTTATGCGCGAGCGCCTCGGCGACAGCCTCAGCCGCCAGCATGCCGGATTTCATCGCGGTGTGGGTACCCTTGATTTTCGGCACGTTCAGGAAACCAGCCGTATCGCCGATCAATGCGCCGCCGGGGAACGTCAGCTTGGGTAGCGACTGCAGCCCACCCTCGCTCAAAGCCCGCGCGCCATAGCTGATCCGACGCCCACCCTCGAAATGCTTGCGCATGGCTGGGTGCGTCTTGAAGCGCTGCATCTCGTCGAAGGGCGAAAGCCAGGGATTGTGGTAGTCGAGCCCGACAACGAAGCCATACGAAACCAAGTTGTCGCCCCAATGATACAGCCAGGACCCACCATAGGTCTTGCGGTCCAATGGCCAGCCAATGGAGTGCTCGATCAGGCCGGGCTGATGCTGGGCGGCCGGAATCTCCCACAGCTCCTTGATGCCCAGCGCATAGGTCTGCGGATTCCGCCCCTCCTGCAGGTTGAAGCGAGCGGTAACCTGCTTGGTGAGCGAGCCGCGGCAGCCCTCGGCGAACAGCGTGTAGGCCGCACGCAGCTCCATGCCGGGCTGATAGTTGGCGCCGTGCTCGCCCTCCTTGGTGATGCCCATGTCGCCGGTCGCGACACCGACCACGCGGCCGTCCTCGATCAGCACCTCGGCGGCGGCAAATCCTGGATAGATCTCGACGCCCAACGCCTCGGCCTGGGTGCCGAGCCAGCGGCACACATCGCCGAGGCTCACGATGTAATTGCCGGCATTGTGCATCGGCAGCGGCGTCGGCAACTTGAAGGCCCGGGTTTTGGTCAGGAACAGGAAGCGGTCCTCGCCGGCCGGGGTCAGCAACGGGGCGCCGGTGCTCTGCCAATCCGGCAGCAGCTCCGTCAGCGCGCGCGTCTCGATCACAGCGCCAGACAGAATATGCGCGCCGACCTCGCCACCCTTCTCCACAACGCAGACACCGGCGTCAGGCGCCAATTGCTTCAGGCGGATCGCCGCCGCAAGGCCTGCCGGGCCCGCGCCCACGATCACGACATCGAACTCCATGGCCTCGCGGGCCACCTCACGTTCCGGCATCCATTCCTCCGTCTCTACCTTTTAAGTGGGGACGGGCGCGGCTTGCGCAAAACCCGCACACGGCACATTTTCACATCTATGCGACATAGAGCGATCTTCGCGTGATGGACAGTCTCGAAGCGTTGCGAATTCAGATCGAATGGGGCGCGGACGAGGCGCTGGACGACCAGCCGCGCAACCACTTTCTGCCGTCGGCTAAACCCATGCTGCAGCCTTTGGCGACGCCGTCGGTGCCGAACCTATCGCCACTGCCGATTCGTGCGGCTTTGCCAGTCGCCGCGCGAAGCCAGGCGTTAGCGAACTCAGCCGGCACTCTCGCCGACCTGTATGCAGCCCTCGACGCCTTCGACGGCTGCGCGCTGCGGGCCACGGCGACGACGACAGTGCGGCCCGATGGCAATCCGGCCGCTCGGCTGGTGCTGATCGCCGACGCGCCAGGCGCGGACGATGACCGGACCGGCGTCGCGTTCGCCGGGCTGGCCGGAGCGACGCTCGATCGTGTCCTGCGCAGCGCAGCGCTCGATCGCAACAGCATGCTGCTGACCCATCTCGTGCCATGGCGTCCACCTGGCGGCCGCGCGCCGACCGAGGCTGAGATCCAAGCCTGCCTGCCCTTCCTGCTTCGCCTGCTGCAGCTGGTCCGCCCGGACCGGCTCATCCTGCTGGGCTCCGCGCCGGCCAGGGTGCTGACCGGCAGCAGCGACAGCATTCGGCGGCTGCGCGGACGCTGGCTCGAGGCCGCGCCGCCCGGCTTCGATACGCCCATACCTGCATTGCCGATGCTGCCATGGGATCAGTGGCTCCGTAGTCCAGCGGCCAAGCGGGATAACTGGGCCGACCTCCTTGCGCTCCGGGACAAGCTGGACGCAAATCCTTAAGAAGGCCTTATCATCCTGACGGAGGTTGCTGTGCCGATCGACGAGAGCCGCCAGTTCATCCCAGTCAACATCGCCGTGCTCACCGTATCCGATACGCGGACCGCCGCAGATGACCGGTCCGGCGACACGCTGGCCGCCCGGATTGTCCAGGCCGGGCACCATGTCGGCGCCCGCGCGATCGAGCGGGACGACGCTGGCCTGATCGAGACCCGGCTGCGCGGCTGGATCGCCGATCCCGCGATCGACGCCGCCATCACGACCGGGGGCACCGGGATCACCGGACGCGATGTCACGCCCGAGGCATTTGACCGCGTGCTGGAGAAGCGCATCGAGGGCTTCGGCGAGCTGTTTAGGATGCTGAGTTACCAGAAGATCGGCACCTCAACGATGCAGTCCCGCGCCCTCGCCGGCGTCGCCGGGGGTACATACCTGTTCGCTCTGCCGGGAAGCACGGGCGCGGTGCGGGATGCGTGGGACGATATTTTGGTTTGGCAGCTCGATAGCCGGCACCGTCCCTGCAACCTGGTCGAGCTGATGCCGCGGCTGCAGGAGCATCTTCGCGCGGCGGAATAGGATCACACACACAAGCAAAAAGTTCTTATTCCGTTCTTGACTTTGTCTAGTTGAACTTGGCAAAGTGCGCTTGGAACGCATAGGGAACAAGTATATGCCGGACGGGATTATCCCAGATGGAACTCTCGCCGAGCGGCAGTTGCAGCGGAGCGCGTTGGATCAGGATGCCTTGGCGGCGTTTGCTCAGGCCGGAATGCCAGACGCTGAGCCGACCGGAACTCAGCGTTCCGCAATACGCCGTGGTCGAGGCGCCACGACAAATCCTGGCGTGCGCTATGACCGCCACATGGCGGAGCCGTTCGAGGACGGATGGGCGCTGTTGGGCGCCGAACTCGCTGAGCTGCCGCCACTTCCGACAACGCTGACGAGGGACGCCAGCAAGACCGCGATTAGTTGGAACGGCAGCCCGGACATCGGTTTCGACCGTGCGGTCAATCCTTATCGCGGCTGCGAGCATGGCTGCGTGTACTGCTACGCCCGGCCCAGCCACGCCTATCTCGGCTACTCGCCGGGCCTGGAGTTCGAGACGCAGATCGTCTTCAAGCCCGATGTGGCGGCCCTGCTGGAGCGGGAACTGCGCAAGCCGGGCTATGTGGCGCAGTCGCTGGCGCTGGGATCGAACACCGATCCCTATCAGCCAGTGGACCGCACCCTGCGGCTGACGCGCGCCGTGCTGGAGGTATTGGACCGGTTCAGCCATCCTGTGAGCATCGTGACCAAGTCCGCCGGCGTGCTGCGGGACCTGGACATCCTACAGCGCTTGGCGTCCCGCGGGCTGATACGGGTCTGGCTGTCGGTTACAACGCTCGACGCTGCGTTGGCGCGGCGCATGGAGCCGCGGGCCGCGACGCCGTCGCGGCGGCTGCAGACGATTGCGGCATTGGCTCAGGCTGGTGTTCCCGTCGGGGTGCTGGCGGCGCCGATGATTCCGGGATTGAATGACATGGAGCTGGAGAACATCCTGGCCGCCGCCCGGCAGTATGGCGCAGCGCATGCCGGCTATGTGCTGCTGCGCCTGCCGCTCGAGCTGCGGGAGATGTTCACCGCCTGGCTGCAGGAGCACGTGCCGGACCGGGCGCGGCGCATTCTGACGCTGATCCGGGAGACGCGGGCCGGCGAGCTGAACGACAGCCGCTTCCATCACCGGTTCAGCGGCGGCGGGCCCTACGCCGACCTGCTGGCCCAGCGTTTTACGCGCATGCAGCGGCAGCTTGGCTTTCTGGGCCGCGACGCGCTGGACAGCAAGCAGTTCAGGCTCCCGCCGGCCCGAGGGGATCAGCTCTCGCTGCTGTAGGATGGACCTGCTACCCCGGGCAGCATGGGGCCCGATTTTGAGCGCGAGTCGCGGCATGGCGGTCGAGTGGCAGGGGTGGACGAGGCCGGACGCGGCCCGCTGGCCGGGCCGGTGGTCGCCGCTGCGGTCGTTTTCCCGGCCGGTGTTCCCGCCTCCCTTCGACCGCTATTGGATGACTCAAAAAAACTGAGCGCCCCAGCGCGGCAGGCCGCGTTCAACGCATTGCAGCTCTGCGGCCAGGCGGAAATCAGCGTTGCCGCCGCATCGGTGGACGAGATCGCCCGGCTCAACATCCTGCATGCCTCATTGCTCGCCATGCGCCGGGCAGTGCTTCGCCTGCCGAACCCGCCAGACTTCGTATTGGTGGATGGCAACCAGGCGCCGCGCCTGCCGTGCCCGGTGGAGTGCTGCGTCGGCGGCGATGCCTCGTCGCTGTCCATCGCGGCCGCCTCGATCGTGGCGAAGGTGGTGCGCGACCGGGTGATGGCCCGTTTGGCAGTGCGCTACCCCGCCTATGGCTGGCTGGCGAACGCCGGTTACGGCACCGCGGCGCATCGCGCGGCGCTGCATCGAGTCGGACCTTGCCGGCACCACCGCGCCGCCTTCGGGACCGTCCGGATGCTGCGGAGCGTCGCCCGCGCGGCAGAGGCGGATTGACGCGGCTTCCGGCGTCTCGGCACGATGCGTCCCGAACAGCCGGTTGGACTTTGTGGAAATAGCTCGTGAACTGCCGTTGGACCAGGTGCTGCTCGGTGATTGCGTACCCCTGATGGGCATGCTGCCGCCGGCGTCGGTCCACTGCGTCTTCGCCGATCCGCCGTACAATCTGCAGCTTCGCGGCGAGCTGCGGCGTCCGGACGACAGCCTGGTGGACGCGGTGGACGAGGATTGGGACCAGTTCAGCGATTTTGCCGCCTATGACGCATTCACGCGGGACTGGCTCAGCGAGTGCCGGCGACTGCTGCGCAAGGACGGCACGATCTGGGTCATCGGCTCCTACCACAACATCTTCCGCATCGGCGCCATCCTGCAGGACCTGGGCTTCTGGATCCTGAACGACGTGATCTGGCGCAAGTCCAACCCGATGCCCAACTTCCGCGGCCGCCGCTTCACCAACGCGCATGAGACGCTGATCTGGGCGGCGCGCGGCCGGGACAGCCGCTACCGCTTCAACTATCAGGCCATGAAGGCACTGAACGACGACCTGCAGATGCGCAGCGACTGGTTCCTGCCGCTATGTACCGGGGCCGAGCGCCTGCGCAACCAGCACGGCCTGAAGCTGCATCCCACACAAAAGCCCGAGGCGCTGCTGCATCGCGTGCTGCTCGCCAGCACCTCGCCCGGCGACATCATCCTCGACCCGTTTCTCGGCACCGGCACCACGGCGGCGATGGCCAAGCGGCTACACCGCCATTTCATCGGCATGGAACGGCACCCAGCCTATGCCGAGGCGGCAATCGGCCGCGTATGGCGGGAGAAGCCGGCCTCGGTGGCAGGCATGGCGGCCAGCCCGACCAGGCGCGAGGCGGTCCGGGTCCCATTCGGCAGCCTGGTGGAACGCGGGTTCATCGCGCCGGGGGCTGCGCTGTTCGACAAGCAGCGCCGGGTCACCGCCACGGTGACGGCGGACGGCACGCTGGTGTCCGGCGCCATCCGCGGTTCGATCCATCAGGTCGGCGCCATCGTGCAGAACGCGCCGAGCTGCAACGGCTGGACGTTTTGGCACTTTGAACGGGCGGGCGCGTTGCTGCCCCTCGATACGTTACGGGTCGACTCGACACTTTGACCTACCGACCCGCCTCGGACAGGACCGGCGCGGGTTCCGCAGCCACCTGCGCCGTTTCCGACGCAGCGTGTGCAGCAGCGAGGCAGGCGTTCACCGTGTCCCGCAGCGACGTGACGTAGTGGTCGGCGCCGATCATGGCGCGAAGGCGCTCGTCGCCCAGCAGCGCCTCGTCCGCCTGCCAAAGGCCGACCAGGATGGGCGCGCCCGGCAGTCGCTGCCGCAGCCGACGCATCATGTAGCGCAGCGGGGCCGGGCTGCCGCTTGCTTCGAGGTAGGATACGCAGACCATCGCCACCCCAGCGACGTCCAGCGACATCGCGCGGGCGCGCGAGACGGCGTCATGGCTGACCACACGCCCCCGCAGGCCGTGTTTGGCCAGTAGCTGCACCAGCATCGTGCACGCGGCCTCGTCCAACGGGCCGCGGCCGGCCACGCAGAGGATGGGTGCCGACCCGGCCCATTCGGGCGCCAGGCCGCCCGCGGTATCGGCCGGCGCCGGCAGGATCGGCGGCGGTGCGATCGTCTGCGACACCGGCGTCTCTTTGGCATCGGATTTCGACTGCGCCACGTCAACGTCGTCGTGATCGGCAAGATCGGCCACCACGCCGTCGATGGCGTCCTGGATGTTGCGGAGCTGATCGTCCGTCAGCACGCCGCGCACGGAGTCGTTGGCTGCAAGCTGCAGGCCCTTCAGCACGACCTCGTCGTAGTAGGACGACAGGGCGCGCTCGCGCAGCAGCACCTCGGCCTGATCAAGCGCCTCGTCCGTGTCGCCGGCGAGGATACGTTGATAAAAGCTCTCAGCCGGGGTCAGCGCGGGCTGATCGCCCAGCAGCACATCGATGAACTCCAGCCGGTCGATGTGGCGGCCCAGGACCACAAGGCAGAGCGTGAGCGGCATGGACAGGATCAGCCCGACAGGTCCCCACAGCCAGGCCCAGAATATGGCGGCGACAACGACCGACACGGGCGACAGCCCAGTGCTGTGGCCATAGACCAGGGGCTCCACGATCTGTCCCGTCAGAAGTTCGATCACCAAAAACAGCGCAATCGTGGACAGCACCATGGTCCAGCCCGGGTCCACCACGGCCGCCATCGCAATCGGCAGGATCGCCGAGCCGATCGCACCGATATAGGGAATGAACCGCATCAGCCCCGCGATGATTCCCCACAGCACCGGGTTCGGCACGCCGACGATCAGCAGGCCCAAACCGATCACCACGCCGAATGCAGCGTTGAGCGCGAGCTGGGTGAGGAAGTACTTGCTCAGCCGGGCGGCCGCGTCGTCCATCGCGGCGGTGGTGCGGTGCAGGTCGCTCGACCCGAACAGCCGGATCATCCGGTCACGCAGATCCTCCTGCTGCATGAGGATAAAAACCGCCACCAGCAGCACGATGCCCGTGGTCGCCAGTGGCGAAAGGATTGGCGACAGCACGCGGGTCGCGATCTCCATCGGGGTCGCGTCGGGCTGATGGACTTCCACCGGCACGGGCTTCGGCGTGTCGGAGGGCGGGCTGGCCGGGGCGGGATTTGCACGCGGCTCAGTTGGCGCCTCGGCTGGGCTTGGCGCCATCTGCCGGCCGAGGCTGCCCGTCATCGCCGTGATGCGTCCGGTCGCATAGGACCGTACGGCATCGACCTTGCGCTCGATCGTCGAGGCATAGCGGGGCACGTCGTCCGCCAGGGTTGCGACCTGCGCGCCGATCACGCCGCCCAGCAGCAGCAGCACGCCCAAAGCGACCAGAACGGCCATGACGACCGCCGGCACACGCGGCAGGCCGACCCGACGCAGCAGTGCAACCAGCGGCGCCAGCACGAAGGACAGCAGGATCGCCAGCGTGATCGGCACCAGCACCTCCCGCCCTAGATACAGCGCCGCCACGACGACGACCGCGACCGCGAGGGTCGTGAGACCTTGAAGGCCGGGCAGCTCGGCCGCGGGAATCTGGGTTTTGGCGCGGGAAGCGGGTGGAATGATCTCTGCCATCGTAGGAGGCCCTCACCGGACTTTATGCCCGTCTCATCGTAACGCTTAATGGCGGCATTCGCTGCGTTGCGGCATGCAGGTATTCTTGTATCGGCGCGTCGGTGCGCCCGTCGAGTGCCGTGGCATCAGGGCAGAGTCTCACACCTGCGTGTTGAGGTCCCGCCAGTACTGACCAAATGCTGCCTCATGATGCCGCCAGCTGCCCTAGCAGATTTTGACGCCATCATTCTCGGCGCTGGGGCGGCGGGGATGATGTGCGCGCTGGTTGCCGGCGGCCGCGGACGGCGCGTGCTGCTGCTTGACCACGCGGATCAGGCCGGCGCCAAGATCCTGATCTCGGGCGGCGGACGCTGCAACTTCACCAACGAGCACACGACGCCCGACCGTTTCCTGTCCGGCAACCCGCGCTTTTGCACGTCAGCGCTGCAGCGCTACACCGCACAAGACTTTATTGCCTTGGTGCGGAAACACCGCATCCCGTTCCACGAGAAGACGCTCGGTCAGCTGTTTTGCGACGGATCGGCGCGCGCCATCGTCGCCATGCTGCTGGCCGAGTGCGCGGCGGCTGGCGTCGATCTTCGGCTGCGTCACCGCGTGACCGGGCTGTCGCGCGCCGATGGTTTCCGGGTCGAAACCGATCAGGGCGAATTCACTGCACCTGTCCTGGTGCTGGCGACCGGCGGGCTGTCAATTCCCAAGATGGGTGCAACCAGCTTTGCCCATGATGCGGCGCGGCGTTTTGGGCTGCCGTTGACCGATATCCGTCCTGGCCTGGTGCCGTTGACGTTCGCCGGCGCTGAACTCGCGCTCATGCAGCCGTTGAGCGGCGTCGCGCTGCCGGTGGTCGCCACCGCCGGCCGCCAGGCGTTTCCGGAGGCGATGCTGTTCACCCACCGCGGCCTGTCCGGCCCGGCCGTGCTGCAGGCCTCGTCGCTTTGGGAGAGCGGCACGCCGCTGAAGATCGACATGCTGCCCGGCATCGACGCCTACGCGGTCCTGCGCGACCGCAAGCGCTCCCGGCCGCGGGCGGAGGCCCGCACGGTGTTGGCCGAGCTGCTGCCGGCGCGTTTGGCGCAGGCGCTGGCGGCGGCGCACCTGTCCGCTGGGTCAATGGCGAACCTGCCCGACCGGACGCTGCGCGACCTGGCGACCCTGCTGAACGATTGGCGGCCAACTCCGGTGGGTTCTGAGGGCTACGCCAAGGCCGAGGTGACTCTCGGCGGCGTGGACACCCGCGCCCTGTCGTCGAAGACGATGCAGGCCAACGCTGTGCCGGGCCTTTTTGTGATCGGCGAGGCGGCGGACGTCACGGGCTGGCTGGGCGGCTATAATTTCCAGTGGGCGTGGTCGAGCGGCTGGTGCGCCGGCCAAGCGGTCTAGATGGCGCCGTTCTGGCGCAACGCCTCAACCTCCGCATCGGTGTAGCCAAGACCGAGCAGCACCTCCGCCGTATGCTCCCCGGCGTTGGGCGTCGGGCTGCGGACCGCTTTGGAAACGCTCGATAAGTTAAGCGGCGAGGCGACGAGGCTGGACCGGCCCAGACGCGGGTGCTCGACCGGGGTCGCTATGCCGAGATGCTGCACCTGCGGATCGGCGAACACCTGGTCGATCGAGTAGATCGGCCCGGCCGGAATGCCGTTGCGCTCAAACAGCTCGATCCAGTATGCGGCGGGCCGGGTGCGTGTGACTTCGGCGATCGCCGCGTTGACGGCGGCGCGGTCGGCGCTGCGGCCGGCCTGGGTCCGCCAGGCCTCGCGCCCGATCCACTCCGCGTGACCGATCGTCTTGCAGAACCGCGTCCACAGGCGGGCGGAGCTGGCGGCGATGTTGATGTGCCCGTCCGTCGTCGGAAACACGCCGGTGGGGATCCCCGTAGGATGGTCGTTGCCAGCCTGGCCCGCGACCTCGCCGCGCATCAGCCAGCGGGCGGCCTGGAAGTCGAGCATGAAGGTCTGCGCCTCCAGCAGCGACGTGGTGACCCAGCGGCCCAGGCCGGTCCGCTCCCGCTCGAACAGCGCGACCATGACGCCGAGCGCTAGCAGGTTGCCGGCGGTGAGGTCGGCGACCGGGATGCCGGCCCGCACCGGACCCTGGCCCGGCAGACCGGTGATGCTCATCAGGCCGCTCATGCCTTGGGCGATCTGGTCCACGCCGGCGCGTGCGCCATACGGCCCGTCCTGCCCGAAGCCGCTGATGCTGGCATAGACCAGACGCGGGTTAACGGCGTGGACGTCGTCCCAGGCGATGCCGAGCCGGTGCTTCACCGCGGCGCGCATATTCTCAACGATCACGTCCGCGGTCGCCACCAGGCGCATGAACGCAGCCAGGCCGTCCGATGATTTCAGGTTCAACTGCATCATGCGCTTGTTGCGATGCAAATTCTGGAAGTCCGGCCCGTCGCGGTCGCCGGCGATGTCGTCGATGCCCACGCTGTCGGGCGGCTCGATCCGGATCACGTCGGCGCCCCAGTCCGCCAGATGCCGCACGCAGGTCGGCCCGGCGCGCGCCAGGGTCAGGTCGAGAACGACAAGTCGGGCGAGCGGCAGCGGTACGGGATCGGCCATCCGGCAAGCCTCCCACGCACTGGGAAGCCGTGCAATGTGGAGAACGCCGCTAGGGGCGCGGGAGCATCGCGCGGATGGCTGCGGCCGGCACCGCCGACCCGCCGGCGTCGTTCACATTGCCGGCAACCTGTACGCCCGCCACGCGCCAGGTTCCGTCGAGCGCTTGCACCAGCACCGGACCGCCGCTGGTGCCGCGCGTTCCGGCACAGTCGTGCACCAACATGGCGCGGCCAGTTGGCCCAGCCCGGTAGCCCAACGCCGCACAGGACATGTCCGCCAGGATGCGCTCGGCCCGGTCCTGGCCATAGCCGCCGAGCATCAGTCGAGCTCCACGCGGGACAGGCGCGTCCGCGAGGACCAGTGTTTCGTCCAAGGCAGCCGCCGGGGCCGGCAGGGTCACGATCGCGAGGTCCGCGGCCTGCCCCGCCGCAGCTGTGGGGTGATACCCATCGCCAATCTCAAATGACGCCGCTAGGACGTGCTGGTTGAAGTTCCCATTGGCGTAGCCCAGCAGGACATGTACCGAGCCCGGCGGTGCGAAGTGACCGAGCCCACGGCCATACAGGCAGTGCGCCGCCGTCACCACCGTCTGCGGTCCGATCAGGAAACCGGTGCAGCGGGACACGCCTGGCACCTGGAGCCGGACCACCGCCGCCCACGGCATAGTCCCGACATCGACCGCGGTCCGCGCCTCATGCGGCCCAAGTCCCGGCAAGGCCGCAGCCCCGGTCGCGAGCAAAGTGCCCAATGCGGCGGCGACCTGAAACAAGGCGCCGCCGTGCCGGGCAGGCCTCATGCCATTAGGCAGCCTCGACCGAAACCGCCTCCGGCCCGCGGCGGCCGTCAGCCACGTGCATCTTCACGGTTTGATTGGGCTCGAGGCCGCTCAAGCCGCCCCGGTTCAGCGCCGAGATGTGCACGAACACGTCCTTGCCGCCGCCGTCCGGCATGACGAAGCCAAAGCCCTTTTCGGCGTTGAACCACTTCACGACGCCGCGCAGTTCGACCGCCATGCTGGCATCGACCGGAGTGCGCGCCGCCGGACGCGGGCGCTCTGCGGCATAGGACGGCACCGACGATTGCGGCACGGCCGCACCCTCATCCACCCGCAGCACCTCGGCGATCTGCGGCCCTTTCTGGCCCGGCGACACCAGCACGCGCAGGGCGGCGCCAGGCTGCACGGTGGTGTGCCCGGCGCGGGACAGCACGCTCACGTGCAGGAACGCATCGCCGCCGCCGCCTTCAAGCTCAACGAAACCGAAACCCTTCTCGGCATTGAACCACTTCACGACCGCACCCGTCTCCGGCCCGGTCGGCGCCGCGCCGCGCGGGGCGCCGAAACCGGACGGCGCGCGATCACCGCCGCGCGGAACAAAGGCATCGCGCGGAACATAGGGCTCGTCGCGTCCCCGTGATGGTGGAAAATCATCGCTTCGTTCGCGCCCACGGCTTCCGCGGCGGGGGCTGTCGAAGGAACGGCGGTCTGGTGTGCGCATATCAGGTCTCAAACGGTATGAACGGAACGGAACATGGGACGCCGACAGTGCGGGCCAACCCATCACTCTAAACTATCGAATTCTATACTAGCGGCTTTTGTCGCGGGGAGCCAGCAATCCCTCGCTAGTGGGGAAATCAGACGGAAGCCTCCGTCTGATCTCCCCATTTGCCTTTGTTTGATGAACCAATCCACCTGACGCTTGAGAGTCGAGCGTTGGGATCGGACCACTAGCTTCGCACAATGCCGCAGCGCGCCCGCGCATTCGCCGCCATGTAGGGCCCGAGTACAGCGGCAACCTGGCACGCGCTCATCCGCCGCGGTCCGTGCAGGGAAGGCTGCCGGTTGACGTTGATCCGCAGCACCCTTCCCCCGGCCAGCGCAATCCGCAGGCTGCCCTGCCGGATCGCCCGCAGATACAGCGGCATGCCCAGGCTCACCGGCGGCACACGGCCCTCAGCGATCGCCATCACGCGCTCCCGATAGTCGGCCGCGAGGCTGGGTGTGCGCGAGTGGTAATAGCCGACGGCGGTCGGCCAGTCGCCGCCGGCATCGGCGCGCAGGCGATACAGGAAGCGTGCGGCGTAGTCGGCGTTGGCGGCGGGGTCGAAAGCATCGTCCAGGTCACGGAATGCTGCAGGATGCGACTGCAGATTCACCTGCATGCAGCCGACATCGACCTGCTGCACCCCGCGCTCCAGGGCCAGCCGGGTCCAGGTGACGGCGGCGGGCTTGCTGTCGAAATACATCGCGGCCCCATCGGCGTTGACCGCCCACGGCCAGGGCTGGATGCCCGGCAGCGGCGGCACCGGCCGGCCGCTTTCCGCCTTGGCGATCGCCGATAGCAGGCCCGGCGCAGTACCATGCCGGGCCTCGGCCACGCCGAGCGCCGCATTGCACTGCGCGCTCTGCGCCTCTGCCCAGCTCTGCGCAACAACTGCATCGTCCCGGCCCGCCGCACCTGCCGGCGTGCCCAGCGAGACCAGGAACGACACAATCACAATCCGGTGCAGCCAAGGAGCCATGGCCGGGATTATGGCATGACTCGCCACAATGCTAATAGGTTGCCCAGAGGCCAGGCCCGGCGACCTCCAGCGAGTGTCCATCGGGGTCGCGAAAATACAGGCTGCGGCCGCCGAAGCTTTGCGTCACCCGGCTTTCGATCGCAATGCCCAGCGCGCCGAGGTGCCGCTCCCAAGCGCCGAGCTCGGCCAACGGGACGGCGAAGCAGAGATGCAGCGTGCCGTGCCCGTCATGCGGCGGGATGACGCCGCCTGGCATCACGCTGGGCTCCACCGAGCCGCCGCGCCGAAACAGCAGCAATATGCTGCCGCCGGGCACGGCGAGGCCGACCATACGGTCCTCCTGCAGCAGCGTCTCAAAGCCGAACACCTTTTCGTAGAAGGCGCAGGACCGATCGAGGTCGGTCACGTATAGCGACGACTCGAGCTGTCCGGTGACGCGAGGCGTAGCCCAGACCACGGCCGCGCTGTCAACCGGCATTCGTTACAGTCGGCGCAGCAGGCGGGAAGCGCCCGTGCCGCCTGCCGCTCGCGCCGTCGAACCGGCCAGCAGCGCCAGCCCGATCAGCCCCATCCCGAGCGCGAAGCCGACAGCGCCGCGGTTCTTGTTCGCCCACATCTGCGCGCTGGTGCTCAGGCTCTCGCTGTCGAACGGCCCATGGGTCGAGGAGGGACGCTGGCCCGGGCCGTTCAGGTTCGGATCACGTATCGCGACCGCGCCGCCCTGATCCGACTGCTGCGCCGTCACACCGAACTTGCCGGCGAAATAGTCCAGCACGCCGGGCGTCAGCTTGTTCGCCACCGCGAAGCCGAGCGTCGCACCTGCCACCTTCACCTCCCGCCGCCGAGTCGTGGCAGCAAGATAGATGGCATCGGCCACGATCTCCGGCTGATACACCGGCGGCGGCGGGCGCACCGGCTTCGGCATGTGCGACAGGGCGTGGTTGTAGAACGGCGTGTTCACCGCCGGCGGGTGCACCATCGTCATATGCACCGCGCTGTTGTCATTCGCGAGTTCGGCCCGGACCGCCTCGGTGAAACCGCGCAGCGCGTACTTGCTGCCGGAATACGGCGACTGCAGCGGCACGCCGCGGTAGCTGATCGCCGAGAGGATCTGCACGACAGTGCCCTGGTTGCGCGGCAGCATGCGGCGCAGCGCGACGCGGGTGCCATTGACGGTGCCGAAGTAGTTGGTCTCGGTCAGCCGGCGGAATTCGTCCTCGGCGATGTCCATGAACTTGCCATAGACGCCGACCCCGGCATTGTTCACCCAGACGTCGATCGGGCCGAGCTCGCCCTCGATATGCACCGCTGCCGCCTCGAGCGCCGCGCTGTCGGCGACGTCGGCCACCGCGATCGACGCGGTGCCGCCAGCGGCGGCGACATCCTTGCGGGTGGCGTCGAGGTTGTCGGCGCTGCGGGCAATCAGGCCGACGCGCCAGCCACGCCGGGCGAACAGCGCGGCAGCGCTGCGGCCGATGCCGGACGACGCGCCGGTGATGACGACGACGCCGGGTGAAGGGGGTACTGTGGTGACGGACATGCGAGCCTCGGAGGTGGACGGGTCTTAACCCAACGCAGCCAGCACTCCAGGTTTCCTGGCCTGCACTCGCCGTGGCAACACCGCACGGCAGCCCCTATATCGGCCGCATAAGATCGGGAGAATTGGCATGCCCACAGCACTCATCATTGGCGCGTCGCGCGGTCTCGGCCTTGGCCTGGTGCGCGAACTCGCCGGCCGCGGTTGGGACGTGACCGGCACCGTGCGTGCCGCCGCGGACCGTGCGGCGGTCGAGGCGGCCGGAGGCAAGACGGCCGTCGCCGACATCACCGACGCGGCGGCGGTCGCTGCTTTGCCAAAGACGCCGCTCGACCTGTTATTCGTCAACGCCGGCGTGTCCGGCCCGGCGCATCAGGACGCCGGCCGGGCGACGGCGGACGAGGTCAGCGCCCTGTTCCTGACCAACGCCCTCGCCCCGATTGCCGCGGCCCGCACCCTGCTCGACCGTGTCGTGGACGGCGGCGTGCTGGCCTTCATGACCTCGCGCATGGGCAGTGTGACAGATAACAGCAGTGGCGACATGGAGCTGTATCGCGCCAGCAAAGCGGCGCTGAACTCGCTGACCCGCAGCCTGATGGCGAAGCTCGGTCGGCCGCTCACCGTGCTGTCGCTGCATCCCGGCTGGGTGCGCACCGACATGGGCGGAGCTGGCGCCGCCCTTGACGTTGAGACCAGCGCGCGCGGCCTGG
Organism: Rhodospirillales bacterium; assembly: GCA_025351925.1. GTDB lineage: Bacteria > Pseudomonadota > Alphaproteobacteria > Acetobacterales > Acetobacteraceae > CAHJXG01. The sequence continues at coordinate 34,348 of JANXVC010000012.1, forward strand.
TGGACACGATCCTGGCGCATCGCGGCACGCCAGGCTCGGCATTCTTCGACTACAGCGGGGCGGAGCTGCCCTGGTAGCGGCGTCGCCATCGCGGACGCCGATTTAGCATCCCGCGGGAGGCCAGCGTCGCCGAAAGGGTAGTGCCGGCGGACAGCAGGCTGCGCCGCTGGATCAAGCGACCGGCGCGACGCCGATCGGGTCTAGTCGGTAGCCGCCGCCCTCGGTCACCAGCAGGCGCGCATTGCTTGGGTCCGGCTCGATCTTCTGACGCAGACGATAGATGTGCGTCTCGAGCGTATGGGTGGTCACGGCGGCGTTATAGCCCCAGACCTCATTCAGCAGGACCTGCCGCGCCACCGGGCGGGTGCCGGCGCGATAGAGGAACTTGAGAATTGCGGCCTCTTTCTCGGTCAGGCGGATGCGGCGGTTCTTCACCGGCTCGTGCAGCAGCTTGGCGCTGGGACGGAACGTGTAGGGCCCGATGGTGAAGACCGCATCCTCGGAGTTCTCGAAAATGCGCAGCTGGGCGCGCAGCCGGGCCAGCAGCTCGGCCAGGCGAAACGGCTTCGCGATGTAGTCGTTGGCGCCGGCATCGAGGCCGCGGACGACGTCCGCCTCGTCATCCGACCCGGTCAGCATGATGATCGGCATGCGCAGGCCCTGTTTGCGCAGGAGCGCGCACAGGTCCCGCCCATCACCGTCGGGCAGGCCCACGTCGAGGATGATGGCGTCGAAGCGCGAGTCCTTACCGGTCAGCAGGGCCTCAGCCTCCGAAACCGTCGCGGCCTCGGCAACCGCGAATTCGCCATCGACCTGCAGCTGCTCCAGCAAGGCCTCTCGCAGAGTCGCGTCGTCATCGACAATAAGGATCGGACGTTCAGCCGTCATTCGGCAACTTCCCTATGTAAGACCGACGGCAGCGCGTCACGCTGGACCCACCGGCATCGTTCTGATCGACTGTGCAACACAACAGGGTGACGCCCTTAAATTTGAACCGATCAGGAGCTCAACGCAGGCCAAGCTCTGTAAAATTGTATCATATAGCCTTAGAATACACACATCGTTGTGAGGCAGTTGGATGCGGCGCACAAGAGGACGCCATATCCGATGTCAGAGACCAATTATTGGATGGAGATGACGTGGCCCAGCCGCGAGGATCACAAGCGGACCAGGCGCCCGCATTTTTGCTCCCTGACCCAGCCGTGCTGCGTATCCGAGCCGTGCACCGCGCCATCGCCGACTTGCGGCGCGGCACACCCGTTCTGCTGCTGGGCACCCCTGACCTCGTGGTGCTCGCGGCCGACACCGCTGGTGCGGCCGGACTGGCGGAGTTGGCGGCGCTGGCTGCAGGGCCGCCGGTTTTGCTGCTGTCCCCGGTGCGCGCCGCCGCCCTGCTGCGCCGTCCGGTCGAGCCGGGTCCGCCCATCGCGCTGCGCACGGCCGGGCTGCTGGAGCCGGCGCTGCTGCGTGGCATAGCCGATCCGACCGCCGCTCAGCTTCTGGCTGATCCGCCGGAGCAGGCGGCGCTGCCCGCCCCAGCGCCCGCGGCGCTCGCTTTGGTGAAGCTCAGCCGTCTGCTGCCGGCAGCGCTGGTGGCGCCCACACGGCCGGACGCCCAGGCGCAGGCTGCCCGACTCGGGCTGTTGACGGTGTCGGCCGCGGATGTGCTGGCGCATCCGGACGCCGACGCGGCCAGCCTGGTACAGGTCGCGTCGGTGCACGTTCCGCTCGCAGCCTCGGCCGATGCCCGAGTCGTGGCATTCCGCGCGCCAGACGCCGGGATCGAGCACCTCGCCATCCTGATCGGCAAGCCGGAGCATGTGGGTGCTGCGAGCCCAGCGCCGTTGGTGCGTGTGCATTCCGAATGCTTCACCGGGGATTTGCTGGGCAGCCTGCGATGCGATTGCGGGCCGCAGCTGCACGCGGCGCTGGACCGCATGGCGGCAGAGGGCAGCGGCGTGCTGCTCTATTTGGCGCAGGAGGGACGTGGCATCGGGCTGGCGAACAAGCTGCGCGCCTACGCCCTGCAGGATCGCGGCCTGGACACGCTCGACGCGAACCGTGCCCTGGGCTGGAATGCGGACGAGCGCAACTTCTTGGTCGCCGCGACCATGCTCGAGCAACTCGGAGTCCGCCGGGTGCGGCTGTTGACCAACAATCCCGACAAGCTGACGGCCCTGGCGGCTTTTGGCGTGAAGGTCGAGGACCGGGAGCCATTGGTGATCGCGCCCAACGGCATCAACGACCACTATCTGGCGACGAAGCTGCGGCGCTTCGGCCACCTGCTCGGCTGATTTGAGCGTGGCATGCTGCTTGCTTAGGCTTGCGATATGATCCAACCCACACCCGGCGCCGACCCAGCGTCCCGCATCTTCGGATATGCCATGCCGCCGGACGGCGCCGGGCTGATCGGGCCTGATGGCCTCTGGCCACAGCCGATCGACGTGCCGTTCAGCGAGGTGCTGAAAAGCCTCAACCCCTTGCAGCATGTGCCGGGGGTCGGCACAATTTACCGGGCGGTCACCGGTGAGACCATCCCAGCGCCGCTGCAAATCTTGGGCGCCGGCATCTTTGGCGGTCCGATCGGCATTCTGGGCGCCGCCGTTATGAGTTTTGTCGGAGCGCTGTTCGCCATGGGTCCAGACCTGTCCCGCCCCGCCGTTCCGGCCGGCATGTCGGCGACCGGCTCCGAGGCGCCAATGGGCAACATCAGCCCCGGCACGCTCAAGCCCGGCGAATACACGACGCTCGCCACCACCGTACCGGAGTTCCTGCAGAGCCCAACCCAGTTTGCCGGCGGCAGTCCGCAGCGCGGGTTCAAAGCCTACTACGACGCCTCGCAGGAATGGCAGCGGGCCCAAGCGGTCGAGAAAGGCTTGGCATGAGCAGAGGCGCGCAAGGCCAAGCGACGCTGGGCGCCGACGGTATTTTGAGGCTGGACGACTTGCGGTTTCGGGCGGCAGTCGGGCGTGGTGGGGTGCGGCTGCATAAACAGGAGGGCGACGGCGCGACTCCGGCTGGATTGTTGCCGCTGCGCCGGGTGCTGTATCGCGCCGACCGGGTCGCGCGGCCGCGATGCGCTGTGCCGACCATGCCGCTGGCCCCGCATGACGGCTGGTGCGATGACCCGTCGCATGCCGACTACAACCGGCCGGTCCGCCTGCCGCATGATGGCCGGCACGAGGCGTTGTGGCGCATCGACTCGATATACGATGTCGTGGGCGTGCTGGGTTGGAACGACGCGCCCGTGGTGCGCGGGATGGGCAGCGCGATATTTCTGCACGTTGCCCGGCCGGACTTTGCGCCGACCGAGGGCTGCATTGCATTGGCATTCCCGGATCTGTGCAAGCTGCTGAATGCCGGATTGACGACTATATTAGTACTGGATGCATAAGGGGCGCCTTCAGGGGTCCCGGCTCAGCCCTTTTTGCGCCAGCGCTGCCAAGTAGGCGTCCCAGAGTGCCGTCTGTTCCTGGCTCATCCGATGCAGCAATGCCCAGGAAAAGATGCCGGTGTCATGGCCGTCGGTGAACTTGATGCGCACAGCGTAGTGGCCAACCGGCTCGACGCCAGCGATGCCCACGTCACGCTTGCCGGGCACCGTCTGTTTCTGATCGGGCGAATGGCCCTGCACCGCGGCGCTTGGACTCTCAACCCGGAGCAGTTCGGCCGGCAGTGATACTTTAGTGTCGTCGTCGAAGTCTATCTCGAGCCGTCGCGTCACACGGCGGAAACGAATCTCAAGTGGTCGCGGCGGCGCGGTCATGCATCATCGAGCAGGCGCGCTTCCTCGGGCAGCATGATCGGAATACCATCGCGCACGGGGAATGCGAGGTTGGCCTTGCGGCTGATCAGCTCTTGCGCAACACGGTCGTAGATCAAGGGCCCCTTGGTCACTGGACAGACCAGGATAGCAAGCAGACGCGGATCGACGGTCGCTGGATCGGACATGGCGATGATTTGCTTCCCTCTAGCTCGCCTGCCGTCCCTGCCGCCCTATGTCGGTCGAGTGCGCACCCATTTGCAGCAGGGTCAATAGGGTGCTGGCCCGATCCGCCGATTTCGGCGCCTCAAGCAGCGCCTGCTTCTCCGCGGGATCAAATGGGCAGACCATCGCCAGCGTGATGACCAGCGCGTCGTCCGGCATCTCGCCGATCGCTTCCCAGTTCGCGTCGAAGCCGCGGGCGTTGAAGTAGGTGCGGAGTGCCTGGGTCAGGCCTTCGCGGTCAATGCCCAGCGTGCTCGCCTCGCTGTCCAAATCGTCCCGGAAGCGCCCCAGATCGGCACGGACCCGGCGATATCCGCGCTGCATCTCCAACTCCACGCTGATCGCGAAGCGGACCATGCCGGTCAGGGTAATAAGGTAGCGCCCATCATCAGCCTCGCTGAACGAGGATAGCCGACCCAGGCAGCCAACCTTGTACAGCGCCGGCCCGCTTGGTGTCCGCGGCCGGCTCTCATCGGGCTGCACCATGCCGATGACCCGGCCCGAGGCGAGCGCGTCCTCCACCATGGCGAGATAGCGCGGCTCAAACACGTTGAGCGGCAGCTTGCCCTGCGGCAGCAGCAGGGCACCGCCGAGCGGAAACACCGGGAATTCCGTCGGCAGTTCGTCCGAGCCGGATTGAGGAGCCATGAGATTACCTGAACAATAGCGCCGACAGCTTGCGCCGCGCGGCCAGAGTTGCGGGGTCGGTGAGGCCCCAAGCCTCAAACAGTTTCAGCAATTGCAGCCGGGCTGCGTCGTCGTTCCAGGCGCGGTCTTGCTTAATAATATGCAGCAACGCCTCAGCGGCCTCGGCCCGGCGGCCCCCAGCGTTCAACGCTGCCGCCAGATCGTAGCGTGCCTGATGATCGTCGGCATTGGCGGCCAGCCGACGTTCAAACTCGCCCAGCTGACTGCTGGCCCGCCGACCCTCCTCCGCGAGCAGCAGCGCACTCCGCGCGCCATTGATCTCGGCGTGGTCCGTGATCGCCGGCGGGATCTGCTCCAGCGCGTCGCGCGCCTGATCCTCTTGCCCGAGCGCCATCAGCACACGGATGAGCCCGGCCCAGGCGGCAGGGTTCTCCGGGTCATCTTGCAGCAAGGCGCTGAACAGGCCGCCGGCCTCCTCAAACCGCTCTGCCTCCATCGCCACCCGTGCCTCTGCCAGCAGATCCGCGGCTGGCATGACGCCGCCGGCTAGCTTGAGCAGGCTCTCGACGAAGCGTTTGATCTCGCTCTCCGGCAGCGCACCCTGAAACAGATCGGCAACCTGTCCCTGCCAGAATGCCGCGACGGTGGGTACGGACTGCAGCGGCAGGCCGATCTGCGCGAGCTGCTGGACCAGCGCACGGTTGGCGTCGATATCGATCTTGACCAGCTTGATCCGACCGCCCGCCGCCCGCGTCACCTTTTCCAACGCAGGAGTGAGCTGTTTACAGGGCCCGCACCATGTGGCCCAGAAATCCACCAGGACCGGGGTGGAACGCGACGCCTCAATCACGTCCTGCATAAAAGTCTTCTCGGTGCCATCAACGATCATCTCGTCTGAGGCCACGCCGGCGATACCTCCCGGTCCGCCGCGCGGCGGATTTTGGGCCGGAGTTCTTTGACCTGGCTTCTTTTGCGCTCCAGTTTTCTGTCCGATAAGCATGTCCATGGTGTTGCGCCCATTCTGGTCGTCTGTTGGTGCATAGATGTTGCGCACGGGCGAGATGTGCAAGCCAGCGCCATGGCGGCGAGGTGGCGTGTGATCAGCGTCCGGCTCATCTGAATGAAGCCGCAAACCCTCTTGCACAGCCGCCCGGACCCGCTTAGAAAGCCGGATCGCTGGGGCGCGGGCGTAGCTCAGGGGTAGAGCACAACCTTGCCAAGGTTGGGGTCGAGGGTTCGAATCCCTTCGCCCGCTCCAGATCATCTTTTGGTCTCGGCATCTTAGGTTGGTGTTAGGTGATGAAGCCTACATCCATCGCTCGGCTGGACACGGCCAAGGCACCACCGCGAATGTATCAATTTCGGCTCGCTCGGTCAGAGGCTCGCGCATAGTACCTGACAATTCTGGATGTCGAGTGTCGCGCCGTAACCTAAATAGCGTGATGTGAGTTGAAACTGGGACGACCTCTTGGTTAGTGCGGGGACTTGCGTCGAGTGTTTGGCTCAGAAATCTGTCATGGAGAACGCCCTCATGATGGACCCAATCAGTGTCTGATCTTGACCCGCCTCTGTAGGTCAAGATCAGGTTGCAAGGCCAATTTCGCAGAGAGCACGAGTTCGGTCCCAGCCGCCCACATCATCATTGAGAAATGTGATCGCTGCCACGCTGAAAACGTATCTGATTGGTTGCAGATCTTACCTTGGTGGCCTAGCTCGGCGAGATAGGTTCGCAGCAGCGGCGGTAGCGAATAATCCTCGACGAGACGATAGCTATAGCCGCGCTCGCCGTCGCCGTGCCCGGGCTGCCCGCAGGCTGTCGATGTCGCGATAGAGCGAACGCAGGGAAACCCCCCGTCTCCGCAGCGGGCGGCGCCGCGGTGAGCGGTGCGGACAGCTCGCGCATCGTCTGGGGCAGCCGAAAAAGCCGGTCGGATCGGGCCATCACTCAACTGTCGAGAATTGGCGGTAGAGGTCAGCTACACCTCTCCTCGCCAGGCAAGCAGTGGGGCCGGCAGGCAAGGAGCCCGCCATGACGATCAATACCGTAACCCCCCTGAATTTCCGTGGTGACGCGCGCGCGGCGTTTGCCTTCTACCATTCCGTGTTCGGCGGCAACCAGATGCTGATCTCGTATGCCGACGCCCACAACGTCCAGAACCCGGCCGCGGGCGGACCAAATCATGTGGGGCCAGGTCGCGGCCGATAGCGGCTTCCGCATCATGGCGTATGACATACCGTCGGCAACGCCATGGAGTCCGAGTGAAATCCCGTTTTTGGTCTCGGTGCGCGGCGAAGATGCCGACGAGATCAGAGGCTATTGGGAGAAATTGAGCGAGGGCTCGACCGTCATACGGCCGCTCGAGCCGGCGGCGAGGGCGACTCTGTATGGGATGGTGAAAGACCGGCAACCTTACTGGTTGATTTCAGGCACAACGAGCTTTTCCAGTTTGTACAATGAATCCTGCCATCCGAGGTAGCAGGCTTCGGGAGGAATCACGTCGGGAATACCTTTTTGCTCGATGTTCACTTCCGTGCCGACCGAGACGACCCTCAAGGTTACCGTGACTTCCATTTCGCCCGGCAGGCTCGGGTCGTCAAACTTGTCCGAATAGACAAGGCGTTCACCCGGAACGAGCTCCTGATAGGTGCCGCCAAAGGAATGGCGGCCGCCCGTGGTGAAATTGCGGAACGACATTCTGTGAACGCCACCTACCCTCGCATCCAACTCATGGACGGTGCCGAGATATCCGAATGGCGGAAGCCAACTCGCCAGCGCATCAGGTTCGAGGAACGCCCGATAGATCTTTTCGGGCTTGGCGAGGATGACACGGTGTAGGCGGATAGTCCCTGGCATGATGCTCTCCTTCAGAAACACTTCTGGCGCCGACTCCCGGGCCGCTCGCGCCATCTAATCTACATCTCCGCGGCCACTCGCCCGACCTCGGCCAAGATTTCGTTCCGCTCTTTTGGGCTGGCCGGCGCCTGGGTGTAGTACGCGGCGACCACGATCGGCGCACGATGCTCGGGCCAGATGACCGCGATGTCGTTGGTGATGTTGTAGTCTCCAGACCCAGTCTTGTCGCCCACCCGCCAGTCGCGCGGCACACCCGCCCGAAGCCGCTCGTTGCCGGTCGTGTTGGCCGTCAGCCAAGTCGCGAGTTGGTTACGAGACGCTGGCGTCAGCGTGTCGCCGAGAACCGTCCGTCTCAGGACCTCGAGCGTTGCGAGAGGTGTGGTCGTGTCGCGAGGATCACCTGGGGTCCCCTCGTTGAGTGCGGTCTCGCGTCTGTCGAGGCGCGTATGGGAATCACCGATCGAGCGCAGGTATCGCGTCAGCGCGCCGGGTCCGCCGAAGCTGTCGAGCATCAGGTTGCCGGCCGTGTTGTCGCTGAGCGTCAAGGCCGCCTCACAAATATCGCCCATGGTCATGCCAATATCGCCAGCGAATTTCTCTGACTTGGGCGAATAGGGAACCAGATAGTCCTGAGGATAAACGATCCGCCGGTCGAGTTGCTCGTCATGCTGATCGACACGCGCTAGAACGTAGGCGGCTGCGTGCAGTTTGACGGTGCTGCAGAGCGGGAAGCGCTCTCCTCCCCGGTGCTCGACAATGCGCCGGTTTCCAGTGTCGAGGATGGCGACGCCGAGACGCCCGCCATGACGCTGCTCGAGTGCCCGTATCTGGTCGAGCTCACCAGCGTTTTGATCGGCAGCGATGGCCCGCCGGCTTAGGAATGCAGGCGCAACGGTCATCAACCCTGTCAAAACTTCACGACGATGCATTGGGAAACGCTCCTCCAATCCGGTTGATTTTTGACACAGCCAAGACATCGTCCTGTCAGGATAGCCCGGTCGCCGAGACACTCTTCATGTAGCTCACAAAGGCCCTGACGGGCGGTGACAGTTCACGGTTGCTCGGAACTACGAGGCTCACGTCCACCCGCGGCAAACACCACTCGGGAAAAAAGTTGGATCAATCGATCGGCGGCGATGTCGGGCGTGCAAAGATAACCCGACAAACAACCGATCCCCGCGCCGTTTGCCACGAGCCGGTGAAGTGTTGCCGGGTTACCTACCGCAATCCTCGGCTCGATCTCCACGGTAATCGGCGGTTCATCGGCGTGCGTGAAGCACCACGGCCGCGGCCGCCCATTCTGGGCAGGCATCTCGCTCAGGTCGTGGGCGGCCGGAACTTCGATGGTCTCCGGCTCACCCCACCGCTGGAGGTAGGCCGGCGCGGCGCAAGCATAGCGATGGATCGTGCAAGCGCCCCGTCCGCCTTTCCGCCCGCGCGGGATCACGCGGCAACGGAGGCGATGCTGGCTGAACCCGGGCTCGCCTGGACCGCGCTGCGGCACGGTTTCTATGCCGAGAGCGGCCTGATGATGACCGGCGAAGGTCTGCGGACCGGCATAATCGAGGCTCCGGCCGACGGCAAAGTAGCTTGGACGACCTACGCCGACCTGGCCGAGCCTGACGCCATCATCCTCGCTGACAAGGGGCAATCCGACGGCCCGATGCCGCCGCTCACCGCGTCGCAAGCCATCGACCTCGATGAGTTTGCCGCCATAGCGTTGGACGTGATCTGATCGGCGGCCATGATGTCGCCGGGCGGCTTCAATGATAAACTGCGCGCGCTCATGGCCGTCCAGGTAGGCCGGCGCCGCCGCGGTGGCGAACCGCTGGATGCATGGCCCGATTGGCACCGCGCTCATGTCCTGCTCAATCCGCTCGTCGTACCGGATGCCGGCGTCGTAGCCCGCCGCCAGCACATCGACAAAATTGTCCTCGGCAACGATCTCCACCCGAATATCAGGATATGCGGTCAGAAAGCCGGGCAGAATAGCGGGCAGCACCAGCCGGGCGGCGCTGAACGGCACGTTGAGGCGAAGCATGCCGGCCGGTCGCGAAAACCGTCGATCAGGTCGAGCACCGCCTCCATTTCGCCGAATGCCGGCGCCAGACGATCCATCAATTGCACTCCCGCCTCGGTCGGCGTGACAGGGCTGTTCAACGCTGCTTGGTCGGCTTTACTGGGTCTCCCCTGCCACACATACGCGGTGAAGTGAGGCGGCTGATCGCAAAAGGGATTTCCGGACTGGCGAATGTCTGACTTCTGCGGCGGCAATTGGGATGGAGGTT
>JANXVC010000024.1 GCA_025351925.1 Rhodospirillales bacterium
ACGATATCGTCGACCATTGCGCGGACGCGTGGAACAAACTCGCTGCGCGGCCATGGACCGTCATGTCGATCGGAATGCGCGACTGGGCGAATGCGTACTAATCAGCGGGAAGTGGTATTAGACGTGGGCGCCGCTGCAGTCCCGCTATCCAGTAGGCGATTAAAGGCCACCAGCCGAGCTAAGTCATTCACCCGCAAGCGGAAAAAGCTACGCTGGAACACGGCGGGCTCGCCCATGTTGGCGGCAATGGCCAGGCGCTTGGGCAGGTCTGGAATTATCAAGTCTGGGCAGCCTTCGAGCGCGTCCTCAACTTGCGCACGCGTCAGGCCACCTGGCATACCGTCACGGTTCAGCAGCAGGACCGTCCGCTCCAACTGGCTGACGTTGCTATACAGCGCACGCAGCCGCAGCGTGTCACGCACCCCGGCCAAGGTCGGCTCGAACACAATGACTCGCTGCGTAGCCATATCCAGCAAGTCGCGATACAACGGCACCGGCTGGAATGGCACATCGGCGACGATGAAGTTGTAGCGGCGACGCAGGGCGGCGAGCAGGCGCGGAACGGCATCAGTTGCAAAGGCCGGCCGGTCAGTCAGCGCCTCCTGGCCGGCCAGCACGTGCATGCGGCCTTTCAGCGTCACGGCGGCGCGCTCGACAAACAGATCATCGATGCGGTCCGGCATCTCCAGAGCAGCGCGCAGCCCGGGACCGGGTACCACGTCCAAAAACAGGGCGGCGCTACCCGTATGCAGGTCAGGGTCCAGCAGCACGGTGTGGCGGTTGCGCGAGACGCCGAAATGCCAGGCGAGGTTCACGGCGATAGTCGTAGCGCCCACACCGCCGCAAGCGCCGGTGATGGTGATCACGCGCCCGCCGGCCACCTCCTGAGCCGCGGCCGGCTGGCCGACAATGATAGGGATAAATAGCCGCACCACCATGTCGCGCGTGAGTGGCTTAGCCAAATACTCGCGCGCACCCATGCCGCGCGTAACCTCGCGATAGAAGTCCACATCGGTAAATTCGCCAATCACAAGGACTTTGACATCCGGCTCCACCACCTCGCTTAGGTCGCGCAGCGCGCTCAACGGCTCATCTACGCCGCTGATATCGATGATGAGGTTGCGCGGGGTCGCCTGCTTCTGCATGGCCGCGATGGCAGCCCGGATGCCGCCTTGCGTGACCTCGAACACCTCAGGCGTCACGTCGGACAGGCTGTCGCGCAGCACCGCTTCCGTGGTCGCCTCGTTCACGAAAACCATCAGTGCAACGCGGTCGCTGCCGGCGGCCCAGGGCTCATCCGGATCGCGCGGGAGGCCCGGCAGGGTGCCGTCGGCTGCCATCAGTTCCCCGTCAGCCCGGCACCGGATGGGGCACTGCCGGTGTTGCCGTCCGAGAGCGGCTTCACGCGACCGTAGCGCAGCCGCTCCACCGCTGCCGCGACGACCTGCCCGTCAGCCGGCCCGGTGCCGCGGCCACGGGCAAGGTCGGCCGGGCGGACCGCCATGGCCGCGAGATTGGAGTCGTTGATCCCGGTCGTGCGCCAGACGTCAGGGCGGTCATAGGGTTCCAGCCCAGCACACCCCAAGAGGACGGCCAACAGGGCTGATCCAAGGGCGGTCCGCACAGTCCACCTCATTGCACGATCCATCCGGCCGAGCCGGAAATGCGCGTCGGCCTGACCGACGGAACCCGCCCGACCTGGCGCAGCAGCAGAAGGCGCTCCAGATCGTTCGGCGGGGCATAGGCCTCATCGGGCTGGCGCAGCACCGTCGGATCGCTCACTGGGCGAACGATGTACGGCGTCACGATGATCACCAGTTCGCTCTCGTTGCGCTGGAAGTTATCGGAGCGGAACAGCGCTCCCAGGATCGGCAGCTCCCCCAGCAACGGCACGCCGCTCGTACTATGCGTCACAGTCTCCTGCAGCAGGCCGGCGATGGCGAAGCTGTCGCCGCTGCCCACCTCCACCGTCGTGTCGGCGCGGCGCACCGTCAGCGCCGGTACGCTGATGCTGTTGTTGGAAGCGCTGATCTGAACGGCGCCCTGATTCGAAAGTTGGCTGACCTCCGGCCGCACGTGGACGTTGATGCGGTCGTCGCTCATCACCGTCGGCACGAAGGAGAGGTTGACGCCGTACTGCTTGAACACCACGGAGACGGCGTTGTTCTGTTGGCTGATCGGGATCGGGAACTCGCCGCCAACCAGGAAACTGGCCGGCTCGCCGCTCATCGTCGTGAGATTCGGCTCGGCCAGCAGGTGCACCAGGTTGTCCTGCGCCAACGCGTCGATGATGGTGTTCAGGCTGAGGTTGCGGTTCACGTAGGACCCGCTCAACAGGGCCGGCACGGCAGCCACGGCGCTGACCGGATTGGTGGACGCGAACCCGATTGCCGCATACTTGCCCAGGCCTTGCAGCGCCTGCCAGTTGATCCCAAGCTCCCGCGACACGCTGCGTGACATCTCAGCAATGCGGACGCGCAGGCTGACTTGGATGGACGACGTGACCGTCAGCCTATTGGTCGCTGTCTGTTTTTCAGCCAGGAAGGACCGCGCCAGGTCCATCACCCGGGCGGCATCCGCGGGCGTTGCCACTTGCCCACTGACGGCCAAGCCAGACGGCAGGGTCTCGACCCGGATGCTGCTGCCCGGCATGGCGCGCCTGATAGTGCTGGCGGCTTCAGCGGCGTTATAGGCGGCTGGCTGCACCGTCACTTGGTATTGCGCCACCACCCGTCCGGAGGCATCCATCGCGGCGAGCGTGGTGCGGCCGGGCGCCGCGCCAAAGACGAACAGTGTGTTGGGGCTGGCCGGGCGCACCTCGGCGATCCTGGGGTCGGCGACGAACACGTTGGCGATGGCGCCGGGCAGGTTCACCACCCGCCCCAGCCCGGCCTCCAGCGTCAGCGGCGACAGTCGGCCCTGGTCGGGGGCATTGCCCGGCGCGCGGGACGCGATCGGGACCGTCATACCGCGGCGCGCATCCCCGGTTTGAGCGGCCGCTTCCGGTGCGTCCTCCCCCGGCGGCGTGGTCTGCGCGCTCGCAGCTTGGCCATACAGGGCGGCGCCGAAGGACATGGCTACGGCGACCGCTGCGCGCCGTCCGGAATGGGCGTGCCCACCCATCAGAAGTGGAATTCCTTACTGTCTGCGCTGCCCTGGAACACCTGGACCTTGGCCGGGGCAGTGCGGCTCGCGCCACCAAGTGCCGGCGAGACGTCGCCGGCCCAGGTGACGCTGGCGCCAACCGGGCGACCTCCCGGAGACGCGGCGATGGCGCTTGGCGTCAGGAGGGCAGGCGCGGGCGACACTGCAGCCTGGACTGCGCCATCGACACGCCGGTCGGCGGCCAGCACCGAAAGCGACAGCTTGCCAAGCCGTCCCGCGACCAGGACCCGCTCGGCCTGAGACGCGGTCACTTCCAGCGTGGCAGTGCGATTGGCGGGGGCGGTGGCGCCGTCCGGGGCTTGGCCCTGGACGATCTGCTGATCCACGGCGATCACCCTCGCATCGCTCAGGACGGTCTCCGCTGCCACGCGGTGCCCAGCCACGAGGCTGGGGTCGTCCATCGCCTGGGTCAGGATCAGGTCCACGCGGTCGCCCGGCCAGATCAGCCCGGCGGTGCCGCTTACGGCGTCCACCGCCACGGTGATCGCGCGCATGTTCGGGCCCAGCACGGCGGCGAGGAAGCCGTGGTCACCGGGATGAACGACATCGGCGGGCAGGATCGGCTGGCCCTCGCCGAGGCTGCGGCGGACCATGGCGCCGGTCAGGCTGCTGCGGCTTTGCGGGGCGTCCAGGCTGGCGCCCGGAGGGAGGTCGGCGCGGACGATCTCCTGCGCTGCCAGGTCCTCGGGCTTGATGAGCGACCCGGCCCGCAGCGAACGGGCGGCGACGAGCATAGCAGCCTTGGTTGCCAGCGGCGCCGGGTCAGCGTCGGCGACCGGGACCGCTGCCTGCAACACGAGCAGCTTCCATGCGAACGCGCCGCCGCCGACGACCCCGAAGGCCAACATTGCAAACAGCGCGATACGGAGCAGCATGGACGTCTTATCCCTTGTAGAGCACCAGCAGCGTGCCGGCAGCGATGGCGGAGGCGTACGGAATGGAGCTGCGTCGATAAATGCGGTGACGCTCCGCCCAGAGAATGCGCCGCAGCCGACCGGGTGGGCATGCGTCTACCGGCGCCTTGACCACCCGGCCCAGCGCCAGATACAGCAGCGCCAAGGCGCCGCCGGCCAGCGCCACTTCCAGCAGCATCACGCCTGTCAGCTCCGGACGCGCCAGCAATCCGCAGGCCGCTAGCAGCTTGACGTCGCCGCCGCCAACCCAGCTGCGGTGCCAGCAGAACCCGGCGCTGAGCAGAAGCAGGATGCAGGCCAGCAAGCCCAGAGCGAGCCCGCCGGCTTGCATCCTGATGCCTACGCCGAGCATGACCAGAGTGGCGGGAATCCAGTTGGGGACCGTGCGGAACGCCACGTCGTTCAGCACGGCCCCCAGCAGAATAACTGTGCTTAGCCCTACCAGAAATGGATGCGCAACCACGGAGGGCTTATTCTGGAACTGCTGTAGCCTAAGCGGCGGACCGTCTGCTATTATTTAGGCAGTTTTAGCTGGCGCAGTTAGGGTTCCCTTTGATGTGCCGAGCTGTGTCGCGATGTTAGTAAATGTGTCGCTGAGATTGGTGCCGAGCGTGGTGACCGCCGTAATGATCACGACGGCAATCAGCGCTGCGATCAGGCCATACTCAAGCGCGGTCACACCCTTTTCGTCGTGCTTCAGCTTCAAAAGCGTGTTCAGATACTGCAACATGTCTTTCCAGCCTCCAGATCAAAAGCTTACTTCCTATAAAGTAACAGATTTTGTGGAAACGCCAGAGATTTCTGTTGTTTTACCGTAAAGAGTTGTCGCAATCCTCGTAGCTCGGAGCGCGGCGTGACATGGATCACCCTTGGGAGGAATTGGGTGCTAGCGTGGTGCAAGGACCAGGGGTGCAGGCGCGTTGGCCTCAATTTTGTCTCGAGCAAGGCGAAGCGAACCTACCTTGGACGTTCCACTTCAGCATGCGGTTGAGGGCACGGCAGACAAAATAGCAACGGAAGATAAGACTATTCATGCATCCGCACCTGTGTAGGTGCGACAATCAGTGACGCGATATCGCTTCCAGACGCCATTGGATCATTCGCACCCGTCTGGGTGCGCTTTACGCCGCATTCGTCCATCTGGATGCGGCTACGATGAGGCTACGAGACTCGAATTCTCTTTTATGTTCTCCATAATCGCCCATTTGCGACATTTTAAACCGAAACTAGGCACAAGTCGAAAAATTGCGCATCCGCACCCAGGTTAGGTGCGCCCTCGGCGACTCGCTAGGCGGCACTGTTAGCGTCGATTCATCCGCATCATCCTAGATGCGACGTCTAGCGACTACGATATTCTAAAGCTATAACGAACCACAGCACAAGCTATGTCTGTCATACTTGAACAACAGCGGCAAGGACTTTGATTTCTGCAACGGTTCCGGTCATATCGATTTGTAGAGGCGATATGCATGGGACGGAAGGTCCACTCCAATAGGGCGGATGCGGCCGCTGCAACGAAATCGCGGCAGAAGGGTGGCGCTGCAAGCCAAAACGATCCCAAGTCTCAACAGGCAGAGTCCTGATGGGCATACCTGTCAACGTCGCGATGCCGGACAGTGGATGTGCGTGAGCCTCCAGCAAGTCGAGTTCAACAACCCTGCCGTAGCCGGTTCGCCCCATAGCTCCAAGATTGCGAACGTCCCGCAACAGGTCGCTGACGCCAGCGCTGTCACCGAAACCCGTGAACCAAACCGCCCGGACACCTTGCAGTATCGGGTATTGCGATAGAGCGCTACGCATCGGGCTCATCGGGCCTATCTTCCGACAGGACGGCTCGGTGTGATCGAAAATGTTTGGTGGCACGCTGTCGGGCGACACGTGCTTGATCCGGGTCTGAACCGACGCCGGCATGCCAAAGGTTCCGGTCTCCAGCATCGCAGCCGATCCTTGCCAAACGCCTTGCCATCTAGAGAGTGGAATGTTTGTGGGATCCTGGCCCTGAGATGCCGCGAGAGAACCTAGCAAGCCATCGAGATGCAGCAGTGCACGCAGCGACAAAGGCGTGTCCACGCCCATTCGTACGGCGAACGCGGACGTCATGGGGCTGCGTAAGATCGCGGGTTCCGTCCCCCGGCGCGAGCCTTCATCAGGGGAGCGCCTTGTCGCTTCACCTTAAACGGCCGGAGCTCAGCATGAACGTCCGGCTCATGGGAAACGCCGATCGCGGCAGCGCCGTCCATGGTGTCAAAGGTATCACGAAAGCGCTTGGGTATGGCGCTTAGAAGTATCGCGTTTGCATACGGTGAGCGTAGCAAGCCGGTTTGACTGATCACCGTCTCCGGCACCGGCATGCGTGGGTCGGCGAACCAGATCGTTGCGTCATCGGTCTCACAACGAATGGCGCGGCCTATGCCTTGCGACAGTTTGGCAAGAGTTTCGCTTAGATTGCGCGCCATGCTGTCCTTGCCGTCGAGGTCACGGGGTGGATATGGAATCCTCGTTATCACTAGATTCTGCACGAGGCCGGGAAGGTCGGTCCCATGCCAGGCTCCTGGAGTAACAAGGCAGCAGCCCTCTGTTGTACGGTAGATTTCCAGCATCGCCTTGAGAGCTTGGCCTTCACGGTGGACCACGACACCCGTCAGCAAAGGAGCGAGCCGGCCGGCGTCCGCATACGACGGCACGAGGACAAGCGTCCGGCCAGCGCGCAAGGCCGAGTCTGCCATAGCCGCCTTGATGACGGCCACGGCATAGCCCAATGCCTCTCGCGCCGTGCCGTCTTCATAATCGGCTCTGGGCACGGGCGCGCGTGGGTCCGCAAACCGGACTCTCATGCGGCCGAATTCGCTGGGCTGGATCGTGCAGGCGAGATCCGTAAGCATCATTCCCGTTAGCGGGTCGGCTCCCGTTGCAAGCTCGATCGATTTCCAGCGCACGGCGTCTCTGAAGCCCGGAGTGCTGAGCGTGGCCGAAGTCAGGATCACGGTCCGAGCGAGGGGGGCAGAGTCCGGGGCGCCCGCCCATAACCGCTTCATGATACGACCGGGCATCTTGCCTTTGATAGCAATCGACGGCAGGCCATGGACGCGTGACGTGCTCCAGTGCGGCACCCAAAAGTCGCTTTCGTTACCATCCGTGGCCATTCCGATGCGCTTAAGGTCGTCAGCTCTTTCCCGCAGGACGTCCGACGCCGCTGCGGTGTGGCTGCGTCGACGATCGGCCAAGCCAATGATCTGGTTGGCTTGGCTGCATATGGTTCCCAGCAGCTTGATTGCGGCATCGTCTGCACGAAGAAGGGTTATCTTACCTGGAACAGTTGGCGCCAGCGCGGCCAGTGCCTCGATCGAGCTCAGCGTCTGACTTGACAGCGCTGCGATCTGGTCGTTGTCCTTGGTGCTCCTGGCGTGCCTGTTGGCTGAGAGAATCGCATCAACGCTCCGGCGGAGCTCGGCCATGGAGGCACTGACCAGGGAAACTGAGGCGGCGGCGCTAGCCCATTGGTCCGCTTCGTCGACGACCAGAAGCCCGAACGGCTCTTCGGCGGCGTCGAACAAGGCTTTTCTTGCAAGGCTTGCGGCAGTGTATGCGTGCGTCGTCACGAGAATGCTTGCCGTATTTGCCAATTCGCGGCTCAAGCGGTGCGGCGCCAGGTCATCGTCATGGCTGCTTCCAAGCAGGGAAATTTCCTCGCGGGCCAGCGGGGTGCCTATAGCTTCCTCGATCGCGTCCAGTAGCGAGGCCGCCACAATCGCCTCGGCCTGTTCGGACCGGTCCTCATCGGCAAGTGCCTCCAACGCGAGCCTTATTGTTCGACGGGCCGAGTCGGCGATATCGAGGTAAGGCTGCCATTTGGAGCGCGGAAGCCCGTCGTCGCGCAATAGGCTGCCGACTGCCAACGCCCGTGACGCGGAAACAAAGTGGGTGCGGCCCCGCATGTGAGCGATGCGAGGCCGTTTTCCGGTGAGTACCTCGACGACGCTTCGTGCGATCAACCCATCTTTGTGAAGGATCTGGGTGCCAAGGGCGATGGTGTGCGTCGAGACCAGCATCCTTGATCCCGTGCTACTGGTGTGGAGAGCTCCAGGGATAAGGTATCCAAGAGTTTTGCCAACGCCCGTGCCGGCCTCAATAGGCACGATGCCAACGCGGTTTGAGCCTTGGCGCGCGAGAGCTTGGTCAACGATGCCTGCGACAAGCTGCTGGTCGTGGCGTGGCTCGTAGTGCTTGCCGAGGTGCTGGAACGTTCTTGCGACCGCCCCGTCAGAGGCCCAAAGGTTTACGGGCACGCTGGGGCGAGATATATCATTGGTTATTTTCAAGATTGCCCCTTCTCGCTCGATCCTTTGCGGGCGGGCGCCTGAGGGTCGGTCAGCTGAAAATCCTTGTTGAGATGCGGATCGTTTTCTCGGTTTGGCTCCATGCTTCCATCGCCTCCAGCAGAACCGGACATGTGGTAGTAGTGGCCTGGCCCTCGCCATTGATCATCGTAGTGCCAGCTGCGGTCCACGTCCTATGATGGCGGAAAGGGCCGCCCGTAAGAATTTCGATGAGGTAGTCTGCCGCGATCTGGCCGTATCCTGTCGTGCGGCCACCGCCGATGCGGGGCGCCTGGTTCCATAGCTCCAGCACCGCAAAAAGCAGGCCGATCTCATTCAGGGCGCCGTCCGCGACCTCGATGGCGTGATCGTAAGTCGTGCCTGTTGGTGCGGCGTTCTTGGGCGGCAAGGGACGTTGTACCGAGTGCTGGAACTCAGGCGCGTTCTTAATGGCGAGAGCCTCGTTTTCGGCGGTTACAAGCACTACCTCGAGTGGCGCTATGTCTACGCCCGGTGTCCGCCGGGCACGACCTAAAATGCGCTTGGCATCCTCGACCCGTTGTGTCGCCTCGGAGAGCGCCGAAACCGACGCGTTCTGCCGCGACCAGAGGGCGCGGTCCTCCGGGCCGACAAGATCCGCGAACTCCGGGTGGGCGGTGATGCCGTCTCGGCGTGTTCCGGGAGGAAGGGAAAAGCCTTCTGCAGGACCACCGCTGGCAATTTCCTGCGCAAGCGCATGGTGCACAATGATCCGCCCGGTGAGCCTTGGCGTTGCGGCTCCGAACAGGCTGAGAAGCGGCTCCCCAACTCTGGCGGCAGCGTCGCTGCCGAGATCGGGCTTGCCGCTGCTGAATGTGAGCCCGCCGGCTGTCTGGCGATAGAAGGCGTCCAGCGAGACCCTTAGATCGCCTGAGCCGCGGCCAGCGTCGACACAGGCCGTATATGCCAGGCTGCGCAGCAACCCCTTGATGGTCTCGCCTGGAATGGCGTGAACGCGGCTCATCGACTCATTGCGGATGACATTCATTGTTAGTAGGCGATCGCCCTGCTCGGGCCGCGTAATCATAATGGGAGAGCGAGCGGTGATGGTGCCAATGAGGCGAATTGTGGGCATCTGTCGCTCCTGGTATGTCCGCTACTGGCGGGCTTGTTCCGCCGGGGTTGCGCGACGCTATTCAATAGCCTGACGAAGAAAAGCAGCTTCGGAAGTTCCCGGAGATGGAAGCATGCGGAACTCGGCAGGAGTTATTAGGCCGGCCGAACGGAGGTCGAGCAAGGCCTGCTGGTCCTGTCTGTGGAGGTTCGGGTCGGACTCACTCGGGTCGCCGCCAGCGACCCGATGGCGAAGCGCGATTAAGTCGAAGATTGCGGATCCACCGATCCGGGTGGCGATATCGAGAAGCCGTGACAGGTAGGATCGGTCTAGGATTTGGCTTGCTGGCCCGTTTACGTAAAGCCTGCTTGCATCAATCGTCACCTCCGTTGCAAACCGGGCTTTCTGGCCAAATACAATGACCACGAACGGCGGCTGCGGCGGGTTCCGCAAAAGATCCAATTTGGCCGCCTTTATGCTTCCCTTATTGCTGAAAACGATGCTGACGTCCGGCGGGACAGGTCTAGTCGGCAGCAGCTTGGTGATGAGAAGCGCCCGATAGGGGCCAGCGACCACCATGTTGCCGTCACCCATATTCGTTTTGCCGGCAGGATGGACCGGGGGCATCATAGGATCATCCGGCGACTTCCGGGCAGCGCGCTTCCTGGTGATTGTCTGCTGCGCAAGGCAAGACGATTCGCCTGAAGCCGTCTGCCACAGGCGCGCAGAGGCGAAGCCACATATGGAGCATGCCGACTTGTCGGGAAGACGTTCGAGCCGTGGTTCAGCTGCGAAATATTGCCCAACATGCTGTAGGAACATCAGACGGCCAGGATCGGCACAATCAGCGGCGGTCAGCGGTTGCTGGCCGATCATTGCGCGTTGTCAGCCCGGAAATCTATAGCAGGGAGGAAAGCCCCGTAGCCGAAAGCCTTCTGCGGCCCAACACCATGAAGCAGCCAAGCCTCAACGCGGGCCGGTTCGTGCACGGTCAAAAGGACATCGGCCTCGACCACCGGGATCAGTTCTTCCCGAACGCGGGTGTGCTCGCGTCCATGGGCGACCTTGCGCAGCACACACCGGTGAGTCTTAGCGCTGATCCGCGACTCATCGATAGCCGCAAAGGGCATTAGGTCGATCAACCGTTCTCGGAGCCACGCCTCATATGCGGCATTCGAGTCAGTACGTCCGTTCGCAGCGTCGCGCATTCCTGCCTTGCAACGCCGAAGGGGCACGAAGCGGCCGGTGAGCGCCATGAACTGTCCAATCTGCAACGATATAGTCCTGGTCCCGAGGTAGACGGCCCGGTCTTTGGAAGCCGCTGCTGCACCTCTCCAACCGGTGATACGGACCGAGCCGCGCTGCGAGGTCGCGCGCCATGGACGACACGCGAGCCATGGCTTATCGGGCCGGTCCGCATTCACCCCGCGCTCAGGCTCGCGCGGGCGTG
>JANXVC010000101.1 GCA_025351925.1 Rhodospirillales bacterium
GACGCCGGAGGCCAGCGTGCTGCCTGCATCTACTCCATCGTGGAGACGGCAAAGATGAACGGCATCAACCCGCAGACCTACCTGACCGACATCCTCGGACGCATCGCCGAACATCCCATCCATCAGATCGACGCCCTGCTCCCCTGGTTCTGGACACAGTAGCCGAACCCAAGGTCAGAACCGCACCACCAAAGCCGCGGCCTACAGCGCACGCTTACGCGCGCCGAGCTTCCGGAGCTGTGCTCCTGCGGGGACAGGCCGACAAAGGCTGCAAGTGCCTTGGGCGTGAAGTCCGCAATGTTGGGCAGCTCGGCAAGCACCTGCTCGCCGTCGCCGCGATCGTGCTGGAGCACGGCGGCGACGAGGACCAGGCCTGCGCCGCCCTGCTGCACGACGCCGTCGAGGATGGCGGGGCCGAATGGGAAGCGGCGATCCAGGACGGGTTCGGCCCCCGCGTCGCCGGCATCGTGCGCGCCTGCACCGATGCCGACACGCAGCCCAAGCCGCCCTGGCGGGCGCGCAAATAGGCCTACCTTGCCACCTCGATGGCGAAGGGCCGGACGCGCTGCTGGTCTCGGCCGCGGACAAGCTGCACAACGCCCGGGCGATCGTGTCCGATATGCGCACGCACGGGCCGTGCATGTTCTCCCGCTTCAACGCCGGACGGGACGGGACGCTGTGGTACTACGGCGCGCTGGCCGAGGTGTTCGCCCGCCGCCTGCCCGGGCCGCTGGCGCGCGAGCTGTCCGACGCCGTGGCCCAGATGCAGTCCCTCGCCGTGGGGCCTGCTGCTCCGTCCTAACCCAGGATGCGGTTCCAGCGCCCGCCGCGCTTGGTCGCCTGGACGGAGTTCCTCGGCCAAGCCGGCGGACCTGCCCCTAGCCAGGCACCCCCGTCGGCTGGTCCTGGCTGCCCGCGACGTGTTCAACGAACGGACGCAGTGCGTGCCCGTCCGTCACACGGCGGTCATGTCCGCCTGCTCCGCATCTTCGCCGGGTCGGTCGTCGCCGTCACCCGCCGGCGCACGGCTACCACCGCCGGGTGCCAGGTCCACCACCGTGCGGAAAGCTTGCTCTCCGGCGCGGCCGGCCATGATGGCCACCGCGGCCGCATGGCAATGCTGAACGCCCTTCCGCCCGGCACGCGGGTCCGCCGGTCCATCAGGACCAGTTCGGGACGAGTTCCTGGCTTGGCATTCCGTTTCCCGCCTGGCCGGACCGAACCGGAGCGCGTCCTACAAGGGCCAGCGTGAGTTGGCACCCTCTGCGCGGGCGGCGACCAGCAGCTTGGCCATGCCCTGGTTCGGGCCCTCCTGCGCGGCGGTCCGCTCGATGGCGGGCCAGTCAAACCGCACCGTGCCCATGGCGCGGTTCCAATGCGCCGCAGGTTGCGCGGGGGCCAGCGCATCCAGGCCAGGCAAGGGCGGCTGCGCGCCGTCGCCCGGCATGGCCGGAGCCGTGTCCATCGGGACGGGATCGGTGCTGGCGCCGCTCTCGGTTTGGGATTTCTCTTCGTCACCCGGCGCCTCGTTCCCGACCGGCTCCGGGGCGCTGTCCTTAGGCAAGGGAGCAGCCGCGGCAGTGGCCGGCGGCATCGGGCTGCGGTTCGGCCCCTTGCGGCGAGGCACCACGGCTTGAGCGGCGCCGTCGGCATCGCCCTCGACGCTGCCCGCAGCCGTGTCGTCGTGTCCGGGCGCTGATGGTTCGGGCGATGGTGCATCGTCCATGGCGGCAAGGGCCACGGGCAGGGCCGCGGCAACGTCCGGGTGGAGCTGGGCTTTCGGCTTGCGGGCCATGGGCGTCCTTTCTGGTTCGGGGCTGGCCCCATACGCGATCGGTGCTGGGTTGGAAACAAGCGGCGCGGGGGGTGCGGCTGCGCTGTCCGGCTACCCTCAACCCGAGCGCCAGCCGGGCTGGGCCGATCGCGGTCTCCACGCGGCGTGCGGTATGGGCAGTTCACGAGAATGCCGACCGACTTGCTCACGGCAGCGCATTTTCCGGAATGCATGTTTTCCGGCTTGCTGATTTGCTGGCTGTCAGGAGGGAGGTGATGACCCACTCAGCGTTCGGCATCGAAGCGAGGGAGGCCTTCTCGGGCGAACCAGTCGTTAATTGCCTCCACCAGCAGGTCCTGCACGTTCCTGTCGTGCTGAATTGCGTAGATGTTGAGCTGCTTGATCGCCTCCGGCTCCAGCCAGGCTACCGCCGCCCGCTTTCCTTGGCGCGATGGGGGACGGTAGCCCTCTGTGGTCGATCGCGGCGTGCGTGCCTTTCCGGCGTCGGCCGCGGCGGGAGGCATTCCGGCCTCCGCAGGCCGCATGGGTTGAAGTCGGTGGTTCAGGCTTGGCCGGACGGCCATGTCAGGCGACCCTCTTGCGGGTCGCCAAGGTGGTGGCCTGCCCGCTTGCATATTTGCTGGATCCCAGGTCAGCCAGCAGGCGCGAGATCTCGCGTGCTGCCTCTCCGTCGGGCTCGTATTCCGACGCGGTCCGCCCGTCGATCATGCAGTGCTGGAACGCCACCCGCTGGCGGACGACCACAGGCGACACCACGCCTCCTTTGTCGGAGATCGCCTCCTCGGCCTCGGCGGTCACGCGTGAGCGGACCGGGGCCGCATTCAGCACGACGACCGCCGGCTTGTTCGCCAGCCTGCACAGGTCGAGGGTTGCCGAGATCGCGGCGATGTCGAAGGTGGAGGGCCGGCAAGGGATCACCACCAAGTCTGCGGCTCGTGCGGCCTGCAGCGCAGCATGGTCGGCATGGGGTGCCGTGTCGACGACGACCAGCCCGTAGCCTTCGGCCCGGGCCCGCTCGACGTCCTTGCCGACGCTTGCTGGGTTCACCCCGCTCACGTCCGGGGGGCGATCCCCACGACGGTTGGCCCATTCCATCGCAGATCCCTGCGGATCGAGATCGAGGAGCAAGACCCGCGTGTCATAAGCGGTAGCCTGGGTCGCGAGGTGGACGGCCAACGTGCTTTTGCCCACGCCCCCTTTCTGCGACGCGATCACCAACACCTGCATGACGCCTGGCTCCACAAGTTTTCTTCCTGCAAGCATGTAAACACGCCTGCCAGCACACTGGCAACTAACGTTGCAGAGCTTCCTGAATGCCAGCAGGCGAAGATGCTGGCTTTTCCAGCTGTGTGCGGCCTTCCTGTAAGCCTGTGGGCGCTGCGGGCGGCACGGCTTCCGGGTGCCCGCCAGAATGCGAACGGTACGGCGACCGCGAGGCAGCCCTCAGCGCCTGTTGTGCTGCCCGCTGTCCTATGGCCTCGGCGGCGAACCGCCGCTGCGCCTCGTCCGGCGCGCCCGCCTCGGTCCCGTCGAGGTTGCGGCGCGTCTCGCCAGCCGCGACCGCCGTGAGGTAGCCCGGCGCGTTCGTCCAATGGTGCAGCGCCCGGCCCAGCCCCGCCGTCGGCGCCTCCACGCAGCCCATTTCCGCCCTGATCGCCCGCGCGATGCCAGTGGCCAGCGGCACGGGCGTGCTGAACAGCGCCGGCCAGCGCGCGCGCAACAGCGCCAGGATGTCCCGCGTCTGCTGGTGGCGCCTGAACACCGCCGCCCGCTGCTCTTCCCGTTCGCGCTGCACGTTCGCCTGCTTGCGCGCGGCGATCTCGGCCGGGTCAAGCGAAGCAGAGGCGCCCTTCGCCGCGGGCATGGTCCCGGACCCGGCAGTTAGCGATGCGGGCAATTGGGGCTGCGGCCGAGAGGGCAGGCGCAGCGTGCCGCCGTGGTGACGAGGCGTGCTCATGCTCCAGCTCCTCCGGCCTGGATGAGGGCGGCGTGGTTCTGCGTCTCCATCGACGCCCGCGGCAGAGTGCCAGCCGTGCTCATGCCCGACCCGTGCCCAGCTCTTCATGCAGGTGCGCGAACTGGTCCGGGTTGAGCGCGCGCCGGTCTTGCAGCAGGCGGCGCAGGGCATCCAGCCCGAGCGGCGTGAAGAGTGCCCGCCGGCCGCCCATCACCACCTCCGGTCCAATGTGCAGCAGCCCGCGCTCGACCAGGCCCTGCACCACCTTCGGGACCCTGGGCTGGCCGGGCTGCGGCCCGCCGCGCCAGATCCGCAGGTAGATGCCGTCTGCCGCCTGAGGCGCCTGGCCGAAGCGCACGCACAGCTGCCAGCGGATCAGGTTCCGTTCGGCTGCCGTGAACAGGCCAGGGTCGGCTGGAGCGGGGGCGGACTTGGGCGGTTTGGCCATGTCCCTGTTTACCATTCGGAACCTAAGGGGCAACGGAGACCGTCGGCGCAGCCTCTTGGTTCGTCCGTTCAGGCAAGGGCGCCGTCGTCCCAGAACTGCTGCGTGGTCTCTGGAAGCAGCACGTCAAAGCCGAAACTATTAACGTAAAACGTTCGGCCGATCGCTTGTGTCGGCGGTCCAGGCCACGAAGATCGAACCGCTTGGCCATAGGTGCGGATCCACGACCCTCGTCCCTCAAATCATTTCAGCCCTGGACCGCATTGTCGACTCTGCCGCCATCAGTTCCCCAAGATCAGTAGGCGGTGACCAAGCGCGGGCGGTCCTGGCCATCCTCGATGATCCACACCGACCTCAGGCATGGGTTCCGGTGGTCGGGCGTCTCAAGACTGCACTCCACCACGTATTTGACCCCATGCGGGGAAGCAACCATCCGGACAACCGGGTTGATGGTCGGGTGCTTGCACAATGCAACCGCGAGGACCTGCCACTGGTCTCGGACAAAACCGTATCGCTCGAACTGGCCCGCCTTCCCCTGGTTCTGCAGATTTCCGGGGTTCAGCAGGTAGTCCCTGACTTTCACGTCCTCCACATGGGCAAGGGCCGCATTCGGAAGTTGGCTCACGCCGTCAGGTCACCAGCCTGCAACGTCACCACGGCGTGGAACGGGTGCTCGAATTCGACCTCGTAGCCAACGCCGTCACCATAGGCAGCGACGACGGTCCCCAACGCTCCTTCGGGCAGCGACTGGCCCTCGAACTCGACGGCATGGGTCAAAGCCACCACCGACAGCTCGGCAAAGCTGGGCTTGGTTGCTTCCGCCTTGCGAGAGGGGCCAATAGGAATGAGGGACAACACCATGGTGGAAATCTCCGACTCTAAGCTGCATGGCGCGGGATTGTAAGCGAGTGGGCGAATGGGAGGAAGTTTTCCATGGTCGCCACATGTAGAAGGCCGGCCACCTCTACGCAGGAGAGTGGAGGCCGCGCAAGCCGCTTCTGGGCTGAGAGCAGTCGTCGGATGGAGATCGATGCGAACGGTCGCTGGCCCCCCAACTGCGGGGTCGGCTTCCATGATGACCCCGCTCGCCTGAGTCCGCTGCGGAAACGGCTCGGTCGGAACCTACGAGCTGGCAGCTCGGACCCGAAATGGGATTGCGCGAAGACGTCAAAGGGGCAGCGGGATCACCTGATTCCTGGTCACTCCTTTGTTTTGCCGTTTTCGAGCCTTCAGACCTATAAAAGACGTGCGACAAACCCTCGCGGATCGTTGTTGTGTCCGACAGCCCGCTTTGAGGAGTTTCCGGTCCACGCTCGTCGGCTACATACGTGGCTGTTCCGCCGACGACCGCCAGTCGTCGGTCAATTTGCGGGATAACGCCCTGATCGCCGCCGGCGTCAAAGAACGGCACCCGCATCAGGACAAGTGTCGCATTCCAGCCAATCGTGAGATGGCTAATGTTGTAGGCTCCAAGGAGGCCAACAAATGGTCAAGGACAACGACGGCAGTTTTCAGCCGAAAGGAATCGAGAATCACGCTGATCTGTTGAAGAAGAGCGACGAACCGAAGGTCAAGGCGGTCCGGCGTCGTTTGGAGGCCATGGAGAGCGAAGCGTTGCACTCGCACGCCATGCCGGACGAGTTGGCACGGGCGTTGTTCATGTCCACGCTTCAAAACTGCCGCCGCGCCCTGGACGGCAAGATCGCAGGTGCCACCCCGCAGTTCGTGGCCGAGATGCTCGACTCGCTTTCAAAGTCGCTGGCGCACTCCGAGCTCAGGGCCATGCGCAGGGAGCGCCGGTCAAGCAGCTGATGCTTCCCGAGAGGGCGGGAACCCGCACGAAGGTCGGAAGGCGGGGTTGCCCCTGGCTCTCCAAGTGCTCGGCTCGTGCGATCGGACGCGACCCGGGCCACCAGCAGCCGCCTCACCTGCCCCGGCCCGAACCGCCGCCCCTTGGCCGTCACGTAGCCGAGCTGTTCCAGTTCTGCGGCGATGCTGCGCAGCGAACGCTTGGAACCGTC
Organism: Rhodospirillales bacterium; assembly: GCA_025351925.1. Taxonomy (GTDB): domain Bacteria; phylum Pseudomonadota; class Alphaproteobacteria; order Acetobacterales; family Acetobacteraceae; genus CAHJXG01. Next base: position 6,219 of record JANXVC010000101.1, read on the forward strand.
ACGCGGGCTGCGCTGCGCAAGGCGGCGCGCGTGCCTGACCAGGTCGGGCGATGCCGCCGCGTGCCCGGGCCTGCCCTCGATCCGGCGGCCCGCCGCGGCGCTGCGCCGGTCGCGCGCTACCTTGAGCTTGGCGACCAAGGTCGCGCGCTCGAACTGGCTGACGGCGCCGAGCAGCTGGCGCACCAGCACCGCGGTGGGCGTGTCCGCGGTGAAGGCGTCCGGGTCGTCGACAGCCACCAGCGTGATGCCTGCGCGCGCGAGCATGGCATGCCCGGTTTCCTGCACCATGAGATCGCGCGCGAAGCGCGAGGCCGCTTCCACGAGGATGACACGGATGCCGCCGAGTTCGGCGTGCGCCAGCAGGTCGGTGAACCCTGCCCTGGCGTCCACAGGATCGGCACCGCTGACTGCCGCATCGTAGTGTTCGCCCATGACCTCCAGCCCGGCGCGTTTGGCGTAGGAGCCGATCGCCGCGCGCTGGCGCGTCTCGCTATCCTTGTCGGCGCCGATGTTTGTGGCGCTGGATGTGCGTAGATAGGCGAGTGCGGGCGTTCGGGAAGCTGAGGGCATGTTCTCTAGACGTTTATCTCAACCCCACCAAAAACTTAAGCCCTTTTTCTGGTAACCGGAGCAGATTCCTGGGCGAGGCAGTTGCGCTGAAGGCGCAGGCGTGATTCACGGTATGCATGTTGTTGCCGGATACAGCATCGCTGGAGGCGTTCTCGCTTGCCGAATTGCGGGAGGTAGTCGGCCGCCTTGTCGGCGAGGTGCAGCGGCTGCACTCGGACAATGCGACCCTGCAAGCCGGGGTGGATGCGCAGCAGGCGACGATTGTGGCACTGCGTGCCGAGAACCAAGCACTGCGCGACGAGGTGGCGCGGCTGAAAGGGTTGCCGCCCCGCCCGCCGTTGCGGCCGTCTGGCATGGAACAGGCGACGCAGTCTGGAGCGGGCGGCGAGGATGAGAAGCGTCCGAAGCTGCCGCGAGGTGTTAAGCGCGACCGGGATGCGGTCACGGCCGAGATCGTGGTCAAGGTGTGCGTGCCGGCCGGCTCGCGCTTCAAAGGCTATGAGGACATCCTGGTGCGCGATCTGCGGCTTTCGGCCGAGGTGATCCGCTACCGACGCGAGCGTTGGGTAATGCCGTCTGGCGAGACGGTGCTGGCCGCCTTGCCGGCCGGGATCGTCGGCGGGTTCGGGCCGGAGCTGCGGCGCTTTGTGCTGGCGCTGCATGCCCAAGGGCAAGTCACCACGGAGCGGCTTGTGGCGTTGCTGAACGGGATCGGGGTGGAGATCTCCAAGCGCCAGGTCGTGCGGCTCTTGACCGAGCCGCTCGACGGCTTCGTGGCCGAGGATCAGGAGGTGCTGCGGGCCGGCTTGGCCACCGCGCGCTGGGTTACGGTGGACGACACCGCTGCACGCCACGCGCGCAAGGACGGGTTCACCACGCAGATCGGC
>JANXVC010000074.1 GCA_025351925.1 Rhodospirillales bacterium
CCCTAAGCGGCGGCTTTGCGCCGATCATCGCCGCCGGCCTGCTGGCCTGGGCCGGCGCGACATGGCCGATCTCGCTCTATCTGATCGGGCTGGCAGCAATCACGCTCATCGCCGTTCTTGCATCGCGGGACACGGCCGACCTCGACATCACGCGGGGATAAAAGAGTGTCTCAACTCTGAGGCAGGTCAGAACCGCCTAGGCTGCGGCGACACGCATCAGGCCTCGCATCCCTCTTCCCGCAGCAGGTCCACCACTGCAGCCGCCGGCACGTCCGCACTGGTGAACGCCTGCCCGATCCCCCGCGCCAGCACAAAGTGCAACGCCCCATCGCGCATCTTCTTGTCCCGCCGCATATGGCCGATCAGCCGCGCCGCAGAGAAACGCCGATTCAACATGCCGATCTCGGTCGGCAACCCGACGGCCGCCAGATGCGCCACCACCCGTCCAGCGTCGCCCGGCGCGCACAGCCCCAATTGCGCCGATAGCCGGAACGCCAGCCCAAGCCCGATCGCCACCGCCTCGCCATGCAACAACGCGCCGCCATAGCCGACCTCGGCCTCCAGCGCATGGCCGAACGTATGGCCCAGGTTCAGCAAAGCGCGTCCATCCGCCGGGCGCTCCTCGCGCTCGTCATCGCCGACCACGGCGGCCTTGAAGGCGCAGGCGCGTAGGATTGCCTCGGCCTGCATGTCGCGGTCGCCATTGGCCAGCGCCACGCCGTGCTCCTCGCACCAGTCGAAGAACCCGGCGTCACCGATCAGCCCGGCCTTCACCACCTCCGCGTAGCCGGCCCGCAGCTCGCGGCCATTCAGCGTGCCGAGCGTGCCGGTGTCCGCCAGCACCAGGCGCGGCTGATGAAACGCGCCGACCAGGTTCTTGCCATGCGTCGTGTTGATGCCGGTCTTGCCGCCGACGCTGCTGTCCACCTGGGCCAGCAGCGTCGTCGGCACCTGCACGAACGGCAGGCCGCGCAGCGTGCTGGCGGCGGCGAAGCCCGCGAGGTCGCCGACCACGCCGCCGCCCAGTGCAATCACCGTCGTGCGCCGCTCGACCCCGGCATCCAGCAGGGCATCGACCACGCGGGCATAGCTCGCCATGCTTTTTGACGCCTCGCCCGGCGGCACGACGATCTGCTGCGTGGCGATGCCAGTTTGCGCCAATCCGTCCAGCAGCGCCGGCAGGTGCAGCGCGGCCACGGTCGCATCTGTGACTACGATGGCGCGCTGCTGCGGGATCACCGGGGCCAGCAACGCGCCGGCGCGGGCCAGCAGGCCGTCGCCGATCACGACCTCATACGAGGCTGCGGTCAATGCGACCGCCAGCCGCCGCGGCGGGGTCCAGTCTTCGAGCGCCTGCAAAACCTTGCTCATGGTGTACTCCAGCGGTTCATCGCCGCAATCGACGACGATGTCGGCCTCGGCATAGATAGGGTGGCGCTGCGCCATCAAACGGCCAAGGATCTCGGCCGGGTCACCGTTATGCAACAGGGGACGGTTGTTGCGGCTGGCGACTCGACGGACCAGGGTGGCGAGCCGGCAGCGCAGCCAGACCGAGACGGCATCGGCGCGGATCGCAGAGCGGGTGTCTGGGTCCATGAACGCGCCGCCGCCGGTCGCCAGGATCAGCGGCTCGCCAGCCAGCAGCCGGCGGATCACCCGGCGCTCCCCGTCGCGGAAATCCCGCTCGCCATAGCGGCGGAATAGCTCGGGAATGCTGCAGCCGGCGGCGAGTTCGATCTCCGCGTCGGCGTCGCGGAACGGCAGGCCCAGGCGGGCGGCGAGGCGGCGGCCGACGCTGGTCTTGCCCGCGCCCATCAGGCCGACCAGCACGACGCTGCGACCGGCGAGCCGGGCCGGGATGCCGGATCCTGTCATGGTGCGGGCCCGGGAGGCATGTTTCAGCCCGACCCTGCCGAGGGCGATGTTGCGCGTCATGGCCGTGGAGGCTAGCACAGGATGCAACGTCGCGGCCAAGAATGGCCCTAAGGTAAGGTCATGAGCCGGGTTCTGCTGATCGTTATCGTTGCGGTGCTGCTGGTCCTGCTGGGCGGCCTGCTGCTCGGCGCATTTCCGCCGGCGCCGCATACCGAGCAGGTGCAGCACGTCCTGCCGAACGACCGCTTCCAACCGCGCTGATGGCCCACCTGCGCTGACACAGATCATGGATCGATACGTCGAGGCATTCCTGGAGATGCTGTCCGCTGAGCGGGGTGCGGCCCGCAACACTATTGCCGCCTACCGCAACGATCTCGAAGCCTTCGCAGCCTATGCCGCAAGCCGGGGCGAACGCCCCGAGTCGGCCAGCGAGCCCACGCTGCACGGCTACATGCAGTCGCTGCATGGTGTCGTCGCAGCCCGGACCGCGGCACGGCGACTGTCCTGCCTGCGCGGATTCCATCGTTTCCTGCTGGAGAACGGCGCGCGCGCGGATGATCCGACCATGCTGCTGGACGCGCCGCGCCTGCCCGCGACCTTGCCGAAATACTTGAGCGAGGCGGAGATCAGCGCGCTGCTGGCCGCCGCCGCTGCCCGGCCCGGACTGCCCGGCCTGGTCGGGCGGGCGGCGCTCGAGATCCTCTACTCCACCGGGCTCCGCGTGTCGGAACTGCTGGGCCTGCCACGGGCGGCGCTGGCGACCGCCGCCGAGATGCTGATCGTGCGCGGCAAGGGCGGGCGGGAGCGCATGGTGCTGCTGTCTGACCGCGCCCGGGACGCCGCCGCGGCGCTCGGTGCCGCGACCGAGGGCAAATGGCTGTTCCCCGGGCGCGATCCGCGCCACGCGATGACGCGGCAGGGCTTCGGCCTGCTGCTGAAACAGGCGGCGCTGACGGCCGGGCTCGACCCCGCGCGCGTCAGCCCGCACGTGCTGCGCCATAGCTTCGCCAGCCACATGCTGGCGCACGGCGCCGACCTCCGCAGCCTGCAGACCCTGCTCGGCCACGCCGACATCGCGACGACGCAGATCTACACCCACGTGCTGGCCGAGCGCCTGCAGCAGCTTGTCGCACTGCACCATCCCCTAGCGGAACGGTCCGCACCAGGCTAAGCCCCGGCGGATGCGTCACTTCCTCGATTTTGAAAAACCGGTCGCCGAGCTCGAACGCAGCATCGAGGAGCTGCGCCGCACCCAGGAGCCCGGCGGCATCAATATCGAGGACGAGGTCGAGCGTCTCACCGACAAGGCGGACAAGCAGCTCCGCCTGACCTACGCCAAGCTTACGCCCTGGCAGAAAACCCAGGTCGCCCGCCACCCGGACCGCCCGCACGCCCTGGACTACATCCACAGCCTGATCACCGAATTCACTCCGCTCGCCGGGGACCGGGCGTTCGCCGACGACACCGCCGTGGTCGGCGGGCTCGGGCGGTTCAACGGCCGTTCCGTCGTCGTACTGGGCACCGAGCGCGGGTCGGACACCGAGACCCGCGTCGCCCATAACTTCGGCATGGCCCGGCCCGAGGGCTACCGCAAGGCGCGCCGGCTGATCGAGCTCGCCGGGCGCTTCGGCCTGCCGCTGCTGACCTTCGTCGATACCGCCGGCGCCTTTCCCGGCATCGACGCCGAGGCGCGCGGACAGGCCGAGGCCATCGCGCGCTCCATCGAGGCCTGCCTGGTCGCCCCGGTGCCGATCGTCGCCACGATCATCGGCGAGGGCGGCTCCGGCGGCGCCATCGCGCTGGCGACCGGGGATCGGGTGCTGATGCTGGAGCACTCGGTCTATTCGGTCATCTCGCCGGAGGGCTGCGCCAGCATCCTGTGGCGCGACGCGGCGCAGGCGGCGGTGGCGGCAGAGGCGCTGCGCCTGACCGCGGTGGACCTGCACGCGCTGCGCATCATCGACACCATCGTGTCTGAGCCGATCGGCGGCGCACACCGCATGCCGGCCGAGGCGGTCGCGAGCGTCGGCGTCGCGGTGCAGGCTGCGCTGGCCCCGCTGCTGGCGCTCGACGCCGCCACGCTGCTGGCCCGGCGGCGCGAGAAGTTCCTGGCAATGGGCCGCGACATCCCGGCGTGAGAGCCCATGACGTGAACCGGGCGGCGGTGGTCACTGCGGGTTGGCCGGGTTAAGCTGACGGGCCGCCACGGACGGACCCATGCCCCCCGACGCTCCCCTTCTGCATAGCCCCCTCCTGCATAGCGCAATCCCCGAGACGCTGCCCGTCGATCCAACCGAGGGCCAATCCACCCGCGGCCTGTTCATGCGGGTGTTCCCATCGATCGTCTTGCCGATGTTCCTGGCGTCGGTGGACGCCACCATCGTCGCAACCGCGCTCCCTGCCATCGCCGGTACGCTCGGCGACGTGGAGCGGCTGTCCTGGATTGTAGTTTCCTATCTGATGGCGACCACCATCGCCGCCCCGGTCTATGGCCGGCTCGGCGACGCGCTGGGGCGCAAGCGATTGCTGTTCCTGGCGCTCGGCGTCTTCGTCGCCGCCTCAATCGGCTGCGCCGCAGCACCCACGCTGCTGTGGCTCGTCGCCGCGCGCGTGCTGCAGGGCTTTGGCGGTGGCGGCCTGATGACCCTGTCGCAGGCGCTGGTGGGCGAGACGGTGCCGCCGCGGGAGCGCGGGCGCTATCAAGGCTACCTCGCCGCCATCTTCATGACATCCTCGACCTTCGGACCCGTCGCCGGCGGCTGGCTCACCCAGCATCTCGGCTGGCAGTCGGTGTTCCTGATCAACCTGCCATTGGGGCTGCTCGCGGCCGTGCTGGCGATCCGATTGCCAAATCGTGCCCCGCCGCAGTCGCGTTTCCGGTTCGACTGGTTAGGATTGATCCTGTTCTCCGGCTTCGTCGTGCCGTTGCTGATGGCGCTGGAGCGCGGCCAGCGCATCTCGGCCGCCGCGATCCCGGCCGTGGCTGGGCTGGTGGCGCTGGCGGCGGCGTCGCTGTTCCTGCTGCTGCGACAGGAGCGGCGGACCAGCACGCCGCTGATTCCGGTGAACCTGCTGCGGCTGCCGGCGATCTGGCGGGCCGACGCGATGGGCGCCTGCGTGGGTGCGACCATCGTGTCGAGCGTCACCTTCATGCCGATCTACCTTCAGGTCGTACGGGGGGCACCGCCGGGCAAAGTGGGCCTGCTGCTATTGCCGCTCACCGCGGGCATCGCGCTCGGTGCGCTGTTCACCGGCCGGATGATCGCGCGGACCGGCCGCACCGCGATCTTCCCGTCCTTCGGCCTGATTTCCGTCACCGGCTGCCTGGTGTTCCTGGCGCTGGGCGCCGGGCGGTTGCCGACAATGTGGCTGCCGGCAGTCTTTCTATTGTTGTCGATGTCGCTCGGCACCACCATGCCGGTCGTGCAGACCACCGTGCAGATGGTCGCGGGGCCAAAGAACCTGGGCGCCGCGTCGGCCTCGGTGCAGTTCTCCCGGTCCATCGGCGCGGCGCTTGGCACGGCGCTGGTCGGGGCAGTGCTGTTCGCCGTGCTGACCGCGGCCGACCCAGCGACGGCCGGGCTGTTCGCCGAACTTGTGCAGCGTGGCCCGGCCGTGCTCGACAATCTCACGCCCGTTCAGCGCGCCGTAGCGGCGACCGAGATTGGGTCGGCATTCCGCGCCGCATTTCTGTGCATCGCGTCATTCAGCACGATCGGGC
>JANXVC010000145.1 GCA_025351925.1 Rhodospirillales bacterium
GGGCCGAACGAACCCAACAGTTGGCGCTCACGCGTCCCGTTCCGGTAGCCCTTCGGCGCCTCCGCACCCCGCTCGTAGCGCCCGGGTCCCAGCGCCGCGTCCAGCTCCTGCCCGATCAGCTCTTCAATGAACCCGCGCACCTGATCCCGGATGCCCGCCTCGATCGGGTCAAACCAGGCGTTCTCGGCAAACAGCGCCGTGCCGTCCGCTTGCGTTTTCGTGCTAGTCTCTTCCATGGCGTGGTCTCCGCCGGCGTGCCAACGCCGGAAGTGGTTCGTTGAACAAACCAGAGACTACGCCACCAACCTGTTTCCACTACATTCGCTACGGCACCCGCATGTCTTGAATCAGGTTGTCGCCCACACACACCACTGATCGATTGCGAGAGCCTGGCCATGAACTGCCATGACCGCTGTTTGGAACTCGGCCGCGAGCCGCCCTACCTCGACTGGCTCGCCATCAGGATCGGTCGCGGATCGGATAACGGCATAAGAGGCCGCGATCCAACGAAAAAACAGCTCGGACCTTTCCATGCCGACCAACCGTTCACAAAACCCGTCCGGGGCCGTGAGGCCAGCGTCGGCAAAGGTGGCCCCGAGTTGGATTGCCGCATCCGGGCTGGGTGCGGTCGTTCTTATGGCATGGACTATCTCGTTGACTACGTGATCGAAGATCGGGATCGGCGGCAGCGACTTGCAGTCCCGGCTCAGGTCAAGCTCATGGAATGCAAGGACGCCACCCGACCGCAGCCGCGCGGCCGCCGCACGAACGAAGCTTGCTGGATCCGGTTGATGCACCAGCACGTACCGCCCAACGATGAGGTCGAACGGCGTGTCGTCGCCAAGGTCGGTTTCTGTCGCTTGCCGGAACGTCACGTTGCGGGCATGGACGACTTCTGCACGCTGAGACGCGAACTGGATGGCTGTCGCGGCCCGGTCGATCCCGACTACGTTCCCATCCGGGCCAACCAAATCGGCCATGAGAAAGGACTCGTCACCGGCACCGCAACCAAGATCGAGCACCCTCATGCCGGGCGCTAGACCGGCTTCGCGCAGCATGCGCTCAGTGATAGGCCGCAGCAACTCAGCTTGCAGGGTCAAGCGTTGCAGTTCTGCTGGTGAGTGACCCAGGAGATATTCGGCCATGCTCAACCTTCCACAGTAGCAGGCGGCACTACAATCCGCTTTTGACGATGCGCGATGCGTTGGTGCATGGATGCGGCTTGATGGTATGAGGCTGGCGCTGGAGCTACTTTCCTTCCATGCCGTGCAAGCACAACGCCACCCGCCGCCATCACTTTCCGCGCGCTCGCTGCCGCGTCACGAACTGGCCAGCGTATGAGGCTGGACTGCGCCGCCGTGGAGATCTCACGCTGTGGTTGGACGAGGCGGCTCTCGCGGGCTGGGCAGCGCCGAAGCGGAGCAGTCCCGGTGGGCAGCCGCTGTATTCCGAGCTGGCCATCGAACTCGTGCTGGCGCTGCGCCTCGTGCTCCACCTGGCTCTGCGGCAAGCAGAGGCGCTCAGCCGCAGCGTGCTGCGCTTACTTGGGGCTGCGCCGCCCGTCCCTAACCATACAACGTTGAGCCGCCGCGGTCAGGCGTTCGCGGGGTGCCAGCCGGGTGTGCCGGCCAGCAGCGCCCCGGTCCACCTGGTGCTGGACAGCACCGCCCTGGAGCTGTTCGGCCAAGGCGATTGGAACGCCGAGAAGCATGGCAGGGCGCGGCGGCAGTGGCGCAAGCTTCATCTAGCCGTCGACGCCGGCACGGGCGAGATCGCAGCGCACGTGCTGACCGAGGGACATGCCGAAGACGCAGCCCAGATGCCGGCCCTGCTCGGGCAAGCTGAGGGCGTGATCGCGTCCATCACTGCCGACGGCGCCTACGACGGCGAGCCTACTTACGCCGCGGCCGCGGCACGGCAACGCCGTCCGCCGCCGGACGTCGTCGTGCCGCCCCGGGCGTCGGCGGTGCCGAGCGCAGGCAAGGGCGACGGGAGCTGCCAGAACCAGCGCGCTCGCCAGATCCAGCTCATGGCTGAACGGGAGCGCATGGGCGTAGCGGTGCAAGGTTCCGCGCGCGTCAGCGCGTGGAATGGCTGCGGAGGGTGGCAGCAGGCGACCGGATACGGCAAGCGCAATCAGGCCGAGACGGCCAGGTCCAGGTATAAACACCTGATCGGCCCCGGGCTGCGCGCCCAGAGCTTGCCTGCGCAACGGGGCGAGGTCGCCATCGCCGTAGCAGTGTTGAACACGATGATCCGAACGGCAAAGCCCATCTCTGCCCGCGTCGCCTGAGCAGCGCACAGGGTGGGACCGTTCAGCACCAGCCCGATATCTGCACCAACGCCGCGCGCAAGCGCTGTCCAGGATGCTGCGCTATGCTCGACGGGTCAGGAGAATACACTCCACCTCAGGGCATACGGGACGTCTCCAACCTTTTATCAGGCGCTTGACGGCAGGTAGGAAGTCCCATCTGCGGAAGAACCAACAGGACGGGTCCACCTCAGCTCACGCGGCCTCACCACCCCAGGGGTCACCGGCCTGCAGGCGCCGCGCAAAATTCCGAGCGCAGGCGGCCAGCAGCGCTTCGCCTTTGGCGGCGGTGGCCCGCCTGGCGTCGCCGGCGACACCGGACGGCCTCAGCTGATCAAAGGTAGTAAACCGTTTCAGGGTCGGCAGCAGGGAAGCCGCCATCGCGAACGCCGTTCCGTGCGCGTCCGGCAAGCGGGAGGCCTGTACCAGGTTGGCCTTCGCCGCCATCATCATGGACGTTTCCGCCTCGCAGGCGTGCATGACGCAGTCCTGGTCCTCCAGTATGCGTGCGATCTCGTCGGCAGCCTCCATGAAGTAGGTGGTCGTAGCGATCGGCACCGCCAGCTCGTGCGTCAGCTCGACGGCGATGGCAGCGAGGCCCTGGATGTTGCCGCCATGCCCGTTCACGATGACGATCTTGCGGAATCCCGCGCCCTGGATGGACCGGCACAGGTCCCGCAGCAGCGCATGGTAGGTGGGAAGGCTGAGCGTGAAGGTGCCACCGAAGGCCAGGTGGTGATCGGCTAAGCCGCACCAAACCGTGGGCGCCACGACAGCAGGCAGGTTCGCGCCCAGGAGGCGTGCTGTGCGGCGGCAGACATCGCTGACCAGAAAGTCATCCACTCCTGTCGGCAAGTGCGGCCCGTGCTGCTCGGTCGATGCGACAGGCAGCAGGACGACCGCGTCCCGCTCGGCGAGCGATTGCAAAATCTCGGCCGTTAAGCAATTCCACTCGATGCTATCCATGCTGGCCACTCCTTCGCTTCGCCCCGTCCGAGCGGCGCGGGGCGACGCCCCCGCGATCCACTGAGTGAGTGCAGCGTATTTAGACTTTACTGTCAAGTAAATTAACATATCCGACTACGGCGGGCACCCGCCGTCATCGCTTCCGGGTCACAGCGTCCGCCGTCACACTCCGCGCCTTGGCGCTGCGGAGACGTCCTGCGCCGTCTTAGGCATTCCGTAGCGACTGAGGAATGTCAGGACGGCCTCATCGATCACCAGGGCGGGCGGAGGCATTGCCTTCGCGGCCGGGCCGATGGCCATAACGTGCGGCCAGATTACGAACTCCTGGATCAGCCCGAAGAACTGGTGGGCGGCGACCTCGGGATGCCGGCAGGCGATCACCCCTGCCTCGTTCAGCCGCCGCAAGCAGCCTACGAACCCCTCCAGCAACGGTTGCTTTCCCAGGCGGTAGAACTCCTCGGCAATCCAGGGGCGCTGGCGCGACTCCATGATCACCAGGCGGGTGAAGGCGACCTGCTCCGTTCCGTCGATGAAGCGCACGATGGCCTCGCCGAACCCATGCAGGATCGCCGCAGGCCCGAGAGAAGGGTCCAGGCTCGTGGACAGCACGGCTTCGCTGTCCCGGGCGATCTCGTCCCAGTGCAGCTCGACCATCGAGCGGAACACGGCCTCCTTGTTGCCGAACAGGTTATAGACCGTCTGGCGCGTCACCCCGGCAAGCTCGCCGACCCGCTCCAGGTTCACGCCGTCGAACCCGGCTTCCAGGAACAGCTGCTTGGCTGCTTGCAGAATGGCAGGAGAAGCGTTGTTGCCGGCCGGCCGGCCGGGTCTGGCCCGCGCGCCCTTGGGGCGTGCGCCGGGCCTGGGTTGGGTCGCATCATGCTTAGGGGCTGCCAACCGTCGCTCTCCGAAAAAGCATTTGACTCTACTGTAAAGAAAAATAATCTGTACCGGATCGGCCGCTCCTGCGGCAAAGGCCCCTCGAATGGGACTCCATCGGCCAAAGGGATATGCCATGCAAGCCGAGCAGCCACACGATCCAGACCTGCATGCTCCCACGCAGTCGGGGAACGTGTCCCGGACCGTGGCCTGGTATGGCGTCGGCGTGCTGTCGGTCGTGCAGCTGTTCTCGTTCATCGACCGCCAGGCCCTCAGTCTGCTGATCGCGCCGATCAAAGCCGATTTCGGCATGTCCGACACTCAGGTCAGCCTGGTCATCGGGCTGGGCTTCGCCATCGCCTACGCGATTGCCGGACTGCCGATCGGCCGCCTGGTGGATCAGTGGTCGCGCCCCGCCCTTCTCGGTCTGGGCCTCACTGTGTGGAGCGTCTGCACCGCCGCCTGTGGCTTCGCGCGGTCGTTCACCCATCTGGCGCTGCTGCGGTCCGGCGTCGGCATCGGCGAGGCAACGCTCACGCCCACGGTGATCTCCTTCCTGGGCGACTACTTCCCGCCGTCCAGGCGCGGCATCTCGTTCGGAGTGTTCGCCGTGTCGGTCTATGTCGGCAGCGGGCTGTCGCTCGTGGCGGGCAGTGCCGTCCTCAAGGCACTTGAGGGTGTGGCGTTCATCACGGTCCCGCTGGTGGGCGAGGTCAAGCCGTGGCAGCTCGTGTTCCTGCTGATCGGCCTGCCGGGCTTGCTGGCCGTGCCGCTGGTGCTCACCCTGTTCGAGCCGCGCCGGCAGCGGGGCACGGCAAAGGCCCCCTCCGCACGCGACCTGTCGCTCGCGGAGGTGCTGGCGCATTACCGCCGCCATTGGCCCGCCTTCCTGACGCAGCACGCCGCCAGCACGATGATGGCGATGCTGTTCTACGGGGTGAGCGCCTGGGTGCCCGAGTTCCTGCGGCGTACCTACGCCATGCCGATCTCGACGGCGGGCCTCTCCTTTGGCCTGGTAACGGTCGCCGCAGGTTCTCTTGGGGTGCTGTCAGGCGGCCTCTTCTCGGACGCCCTGCTCAAGCGCGGCTACACCGACGCGCGGCTGCGGGCGACCCTGTTCGCGGCAGTCGGCGCCCTGCCATTTGCGGCGTCGTTCCCGCTGGCGGGGTCCGCCGCGCTCGCGCTGGCACTGGTGTTCGGGATGGTGTTCTTCACCTCTACCATCTCGACCGCCGGCTCGACCGGGGTGCAGGAACTTGCGCTGCCACGCATGCGGGGCATCGCCGCAGCCATCTACCTGTTCATCTTCAACGGCATCGGGCTGTCGCTCGGGCCGACGCTGTTCGCAGTGCTGACGGACAAAGTCTTTGGCGACCCATCCATGCTCTGGCGGTCGCTGGCCTTCGCCGCCCCATCCATTGCGGCGCTTGCTGCAACGCTCTCGCTAGCCGGGCTGCGGCCCTACCGCGCCTGCGTCGCTGCCAACCAGCACCACCTATTGCCCGCCCTTGCCGCAGGAGTCTGACCGTGATTGAGCAGCAGCAAACTTATCGCGTCGGCGACGCAGTGGTCACACGCATTCCGGAACTGCTGCTCCATGATTTCAAGACAACCGGCCTGATCCCGGACTGGCAGCCGGAGGCGGCAGAACCACAGACTGCCTGGATGGTGCCCGGCTGCCTGGATGAGGCCTGCACGCATGTGGTGGTCAGCACCCACAGCTGGCTGGTGCGGACCCCCGGGCATACCATCATCGTGGACACCGCGGTCGGCAATGGAAAGACCCGCGCCATCCCCGCGTTCGATCACCTGCAGGAGCCATACTTGCAGCGTCTCGCTGCGGCCGGGGTGACGCCGGACATGGTGGACTGCGTGCTGCTGACGCACCTTCACTCGGACCATGTCGGCTGGAACACGCGGATAGCGGACGGGCGCTGGGTGCCTACATTCCCCAACGCGCGCTACGTCATGGCCCGGCTGGAACAAGAACGCTTGGCGGGGATCATGGAAAAGGATGGGCCGGACGCGCCCAAGACCGCGTTCTACGCCGATAGCGTGCTGCCGGTGATCCAGGCCGGGCAGGCATCCTTCCTGGAGCCGGAAGGCGGGGAGCCGCTTGAGGGCTTCACGTTCTATCCCACGCCTGGCCACAGTACGAACCATATGTCCATCGGGCTGCGCTCGGGTGATGGCTACGGCTTTTTCGCCGGTGACGTGATGCACCATCCAATCCAGATCTATCGCCCGGAGTGGAGCTCAGTGTTCAGTGAGGCGCCGGAACGTGGCCGCACGTCACGGGACTGGGCGCTGAACCACATGGCGGACACCAACGCCCTGGTGTTCAGCTCGCACTTCCCAGGGTCGTCAGCAGGCCGGGTGGCGCGAACTGAGATCGGCTTCGGCTGGACGTTCGCATGATGCGCCGCCGCACCCTCCTGCAAGGCCTCACCGCGGCGGCAGCCCTGTCCGCGCCGGCCATTGCGCGACCCGAGAAGGCACGGACGCTGCGGTTCGTGCCGCAGTGCAACCGGCCTGCCTGGCTGTGACAATGAATTTCGGGTTCTCCCGCACTTCCCGTGCTGTCATTACGCTTGTATCTCTCGTATATCTTTGAATTGTCTCAGGAAAATCGAGAATTGTAGGCTGCGGCGTGCGATCTAGAGCATAAACCATCTTCAGCGGTGAATTCCCTCATAA
>JANXVC010000155.1 GCA_025351925.1 Rhodospirillales bacterium
CGGGATGCAGCGCGTTCTGGTTGCTATCGACGCCGATGCCGAACTTGCCGGCGTCCGCCGCCGCCTGCAGCACGCCTACCCCGGTCGCCCCGGCGGCGTGGAACACCACGTCGGCACCGCGCTCGATCTGCGAGCGGGTTAGCTCCGCGCCGCGCACCGGGTCGGCCCAGGCGGCGGGGGTGGATCCCGTCATGTTCTGCAGCACCTCGATGCGCGGGTTCGCGGCGTGCGCGCCCTGCACGTAGCCGCAGGCGAACTTGCGGATCAGCGGCACGTCCATGCCGCCGATGAAGCCGATCTTGCCGGTGGTGCTGCGTAGGCCCGCCAGCATTCCGGCGAGGTAGCTGCCCTGCTCCTCGCGGAACAGGATGGACTGCACGTTGGGCGCCGCGGCGACGGAATCGATGATGACGAAACGCAGCGCGGGGAACTCGGCCGCGACGGTCTTCACGGCACTCGCCTGGTTGAAACCGACGGCGATGATGGGGCTATCGCCACGGCGGGCGAAGTTGCGCAGCGCCTGCTCGCGCTGCGTATCGTTTTGCGGCTCGAACTCGCGCACGGCGATGCTGGTGGCTTTGGTGAACGCCTCGGCGCCGTCATGGACGCCCTCGTTGAACGACTTATCGAACTTGCCGCCCATGTCGAAGACGATCGCGGGGGTGATCTCGGCCCCGCGCGCCGTCCCGGTGGACAGCAGCGCAGCCAGGGCCGTGGCGAGCAGTCGCTTCATCATGGAATCTTGTTTCCTATACGCTGCGGGGCCGGATCATGGTCGCTCCGGCGATGCTAGGGCGCAAGCTGGGCGGCATCAATGCGGCACCTTTACGCCTCACTGCCAGGCGCGCGAGAGTGGCGCCCATGACGCTCGCCCTCGCTGCCCGCCTTGACCGCGCACTCGACACCCTGCCGCGCGGCTACCCCGGACCCGGCGGCGCCGTCGCCGTGCTGCGTGACGGCGAAACGCTGGCCCGCCACGCCTGGGGCTGGGCCAACGCGGAACGGCGCATCGCCTTCACGCCGCGCAGCCTGTTTCGCATGTGCTCCATCACCAAGCAATTCACCTGCGGCGTGCTGCTGGACGCCTTTCCCGACCCGTCGGCGCTCGACGGCGATGTGCGCGCCCGCCTGCCGCTGCTGGAGCAGGCGGCGCCGGGCGCGTTGCATCTGTGCCACAACCAGTCTGGCCTGCGTGACTACTGGGCGGTGGCGATGCTGCACGGCGCGCTGCCGGAGGCGCCGTTTGGCGACGCCGAGGCCGCACGGGTAATTGCCGGCACCCGGACGCTGCAGTTCGCGCCGGGCAGCCGCTATTCCTACGTGAACCAGAACTTCCGCATCCTGTCGGACATCCTGCAGGAGCGCACGGGCCGCAGCTTCGCCGAGCTGCTGCGCACCCGCATCTTCGAGCCTGCCGGCATGGGCAGCGCGCTGCTGGCCGCCGACACCCGCGCCATGCCGGACGGTACGGAGGGCTATGAGGGCACCCAGGCCAGCGGCTTCCGTGCGGTGGAGAACCGCATCCTGTGGACTGGCGACGCCGGGATAGGCGCTTGCCTCGACGACATGATCGCCTGGGAGCGCCACATCGACGCGACACGCGACCAGGCGGATGGCCTGTATCGTCGCCTGTGCGCCCCGGTTGATTTCGCTGATGGCGGCCATGCCGGATATGGCTTTGGCCTAAACCGGGGCACCGAGCTCGGTCGTCCAGTCACCGGCCATGGCGGCGCGCTGCGCGGCTGGCGCAGCCACCGCATGGTTGTGCCCTCCGAACGCATCTCCGTTGTCGTAATGTTCAACCATTTGTCGGATGCGCGCGCTGCTGCGGTGGATCTGCTGGCGGCCGTGCTGGGCGAGGACCGGCCGCAGACCACCGCCGGCATCCCGCCGCCGGACTGGCTCGGCGCCTATATCGAGCCGGAGACCGGGCTGGCGGCGCGCATCGACGCGGCGCCGGAGGGGCACATACGGCTGCGCTACGGCCATTTGGCCGAACGGCTCGACATGCAGGCGGATGGGACCGCGGGCAGCGTTGGCACTCGGTTGCGGCTGGGCGAAGGCGGGCTGTGGATGGACCGCCCGTTCGACAATCAGAGCTCCCGCCTGCGCCCCTGCAGCGGCGCGCCCGGCACCGATGTCGCGGGAAGCTATCGCTGCGCGGAGCTGGATGCGACGCTGACTGTGGCTGACGCCGGCGGCGTGCTCTATGGCGGGTTCTCGGGCTTTTTGGGCCAGGGGCGCATGGAGCTGCTCGACCCGGTCGGGCCGGATGTCTGGGCGCTGCCCTGCCCGCGCGCGCTGGACCACACGCCGCCGGGCGACTGGACGCTGGCCTTCCAGCGCGATCAAGCGGATGGGATTGCTGGGGTGGAGGTCGGCTGCTGGCTGGCCCGCCGTCTGCCCTATGCGCGGGTCGGCTGATACTAAGCAGACCTCTATGAGTCTGCGCGCAGACGACAACCTAAGCAGGGTCGCGTGGCCTGGACTTGCAGGCATTCGTTCGTGTCCCAGGCCACGCAACCCTGCCTAGGCTACAGCCTGAAGCGGTTCTCCGGCAGCCCCGGCACATCGGCCTCCAGCTTGAACAGGCTGCCCGATAGCCGCTCGCCCGGATGATGGGCGGTCGATACATAGAGCGTGCGCAGCGCCGGCCCGCCGAATGCGGCCGTGGTGATGTTGGTGACCGGCATGGCGACCCTCTCGACCGCCTGGCCGTCCGGCGAGGCGCGCAGGATGCAGCCGCCGGCCCAGCGGCAGTTCCACAGCCATCCCTCGGCGTCGATCGCCGAGCCGTCCGGGAAGCCAGCGCCGGCTGTCCGTAGGAACGGGCGCTCGTTCGCGATGTCGCCGGTGGCCGCGTCGTAGTCATACACGCGAACCTCGTTCTCCAGCGTGTCGCCGAAGTAGAAGCGCGTGCGGTCCGGGCTCCAGCACAGGGTGTTGGCAATGCCCAGTTTTTCCCGCCACACGGTGACGGCCCCGTCCGGGGCGATGCGGAACAGCGCGCCCTCGCCGGGGCCGGTGTCGCCGGGCTCGCCGTAGCCGGTGTCGCCGGGCTCGCCGTAGCCGGTGTCGCCGGGCTCGC
>JANXVC010000196.1 GCA_025351925.1 Rhodospirillales bacterium
GTCGAGGGCGCCTGGACCGGCACGATGAACCTGACGGAGCCGCAGGCCGGGTCGGACCTGTCCGCGGTGCGCACGCGGGCGGTGCCGGACGGCGAGCAGTTCCGCATCTTCGGCCAGAAGATCTATATCACCTACGGCGAGCACGACATGGCCGAGAACATCATCCACCTCGTGCTGGCAAGGCTGCCGGATGCGCCGGAGGGGGTGCGAGGCATCTCGCTGTTCGTGGTGCCTAAGGTCCTGGTCAACGCGGACGGCTCGCTTGGTGCGCGCAACGACGTACGCTGCGTGTCGATCGAGCATAAGCTCGGCATCCACGGCAGCCCGACGGCGGTGCTGGCCTATGGCGACAATGACGGCGCGGTCGGCGAGCTGGTCGGCGAGCCCAACCGCGGCCTGGAATACATGTTCGTCATGATGAACGCGGCGCGCTTCCAGGTCGGGCTGGAGGGGCTGGCAATCGGCGAGCGCGCCTGGCAGCAGGCGCTGTCCTATGCGCGCGACCGGGTGCAGGGCACCGAGGCCGGGGTGCGCGGCGGCGGCAAGGTGTCGATCATCCATCACCCCGACGTGCGGCGCATGCTGATGAGCATGAAGGCGCAGACTGAGGCGATGCGGGCGTTGGCCTATGTCACGGCATTCGCGCTCGACACGTCCGCTCGGCATCCCGACCCGGCGGTGCGCGCCCAGGCGCAGGCCCGCGCCGACCTGCTGATCCCCGTGGTCAAGGGCTGGTGCACCGAGAGTTCGATCGAGATCGCCTCGACCGGCGTGCAGGTGCATGGCGGCATGGGCTTTATCGAGGATACCGGCGCCGCCCAGCATCTGCGCGATGCGCGGATCACCACGATCTATGAGGGCACCACCGGTATCCAGGCCAACGATCTGGTTGGCCGCAAGATCGCCCGCGATGGCGGGGCTGCGGCGCGGGCGGCGCTGGCGGAGATGCGGGCGGACGCGGCGCTGCTGCCGGGCGACGGTGAGCTGGGGGCGATACGCGCCTCGCTGGAGTCGGGCATCGGCCTGCTGGCGTCCTGCATCGACTGGGTGGCCGAGACCCACGTGCGCGACCCGCAGGCGACCGGAGCGGGCGCGGTGCCGCTGCTGAAGCTGTTCGGCATCGTGGCTGGCGGCTGGCAGGCGGCGCGTGCGGCACTGGCCGCGCAGGGCAAGCTCGGCACCAATATCGACTGCGATTTCTATCAGGCGAAGATCGGCACGGCCCGGTTCTACGCCGACCATGTGCTGGCGCAGGCGCATGGACTGGCGCACACGGTGCTGCATGGCGCGGCGGGGGTGATGGCGCTGGACGAGGTGCAGTTCGCAGCCTGATGCGTGCTGGGGCCGATGGGGCGCCGGCGCGCGCGAGCCACATCGGTTAAATTGCGGACTTTAGCCGCCGGCCGGAGTTTCGGGCCCTGCCTCGACCGCTGCGCGCAGGGCAGCCGGATCGTTCAGCACGAATGCGGCCCGCGTGCGGCGCAGCAGCCCGGCGCGCGTCAGGGCGGCGAGCTCGCGCGATACCGTCTCACGCCGGGCACCGATACGGGCGGCCAGCTCCTCTTGCGTCGGCGGAGGGCTGACGGTGTGCGTGCCGTCCGGGCGGGGCCGGCTGAGGCGGAGCAGCTCGGCCGCAACCCGCAGCCGTGCTGGTAGGGCCGTGTGCTCCAGCAGCCGTTGGTTTTGTATGCGGATCCGTGCGGTCAGCAGCTGCATCACGCGCAAGGCTACGCTTCGCGCGGCGAAGGCGAGGTCGAGGAAGGCAGCGGCCGGCACGACGCAGAGGCGCGTGCGGACCAGCGCCTCCACGCGGGCCGACCGGGGTGCGTCGTCGATCGCCGACATCTCCCCCACGAGGTCGCCCGCCATGAAATCGCCCAGGATCTGGGTATGTTCGCCGTCCGCCGTGGGCACCAGGACGCGCACGCTGCCCTGCACGACGAAGAACACGTCGGTCGTGATGTCATCGAAGTCGATCACCGTCTCGTCAGGCTCGGCGTCGATCCACCGTGCTTGGGCAAAAAACCGGCCCAGCGCCTCCGCCGGTGCCCCGGCCAGGAAGGCGAACCGCGCCAAAGCGTGTGCCGGGCTGGTGGGGGATGCCGCCATTGCGGGTCGCTGAACCAACATAGGTTATGGATTTCCAGCCCTAGCCGAGGATGCTCCACATCCTCGGCCATTCCGATCGCACAGGGTGTGACGAAGGGCACAGCCGCCGCTTTATAAAGACTGCGAGGCAATAACCGTTTCTGGTCTTCGAGTTTCGAGGTGTCGAGAAACGGCGGCTATTCGGCATTCAGTGACTAATCATCCAGGGTCTTGCGTTGGGAAAGCTTTTTGCCGGGACGGCCTCGGCCGACAGGGTCCGGCTGCGCGGCTTGCAGCACCCGCAGCCCATGGGGTGCCGGCCCTGGGACGACCGCGGCGCGTTGGCGCTGCGTTCGTTCGTTGCATGGGCTTGGCGCTGTCCCGCGTCCATGCCAGCCAGGCGCGGGGCGGACAGCAGCACCCGGGGCGCAGCGCCGCCGCATCCCGCGCATGGCTGCGGCGCCTGGAACTCCGCCATGGGCCGGATGGCCTCAAACGGGCCGCAGCTCGGGCAATCATACTCGTAGGTCGGCATGGCTGCCTCACAGATCGGGGGCGAGCGGCATATCGACGCCGCCCTTAATGCCGCCGCTTGGGCCATCGGCGCCGGGGTTGATGTCGAAATCGAAGATCTCGGTCGGCAGCCATAGCGTCGCACAGGAGTTGGGGATGTCCACGACGCCGCTGATGTGCCCCTGCACCGGTGCCGTGCCCAGGATCGAGTAGGCCTGCGCGCCCGAGTAGCCGAACTTCTTCATGTATTCGATGGCGTTCAGGCAGGCCTGGCGATAGGCGACGTTCACGTCGAGGTAGTGCTGCTTGCCGTGTTCATCGACCGAGATGCCCTCGAAGATCAGATAGTCACTGTAGGCCGGCTTGATCACGCTCGGCTTGAAGATCGGGTTCTTGATGCCGTATTTCG
>JANXVC010000224.1 GCA_025351925.1 Rhodospirillales bacterium
AGGACGAACCCGCTATCGCGGGAGTGTTGGTCGCGGCAGCTGACCATTTCCGGCATCGAGTGACGCGCATGGATTGAGCGGGCATCGGCTCGTTCCGACGATCAGAGCTCCCCAATCCAGAGGAGCTCGTCATGATCCATCTTTCTCCTACAACAGCCGGCACCCTGCGTGAACGCTTCGTCGAGGACATGACCGTCCGCGGGTTTACCGACAAGACCCGTCACGACTACATCCGCACCGTTGCCGGCTTCGCTGCTTTCCTCGAGCGCTCACCGAGCACCGCCACCGCCGAGGACATCCGCCGCTTCCAGATCCACCAATCCGAGCGCGGCATGAATGCGCCGGCCATGAACAGCACGGTGGCCGCCCTGCGCTTCTTCTTCAACCACACCGCCGATCGGCCGGACCTCGCCCGCAAGCTCCTCCGCTTGCGCTACCCACGCAAACTGCCGACCGTGCTAAGCCCTGACGAGGCTGCGCGGCTGATCGCGGCCACGACCTGCCTCAAGCATCGCGCCGCACTGTCGGTGGCCTACGGCGCTGGGCTGCGAGTGGCCGAAGTCGCCTCGCTCAGAGTCGGCGACATCGACAGTGAACGCATGCTGATCCCCCTGCGACGACTTCGTCGTCAGGGTCGAGCGCGGCAAGGGCGGCCGCGGCCGCCACGCCCTGCTCTCGCCCGACCTGCTGGCCCTCCTGCGCGCCTGGTGGCAGCAAGGCCGGCGTGACGGCGTCATGCTGCCCGCCGGCTGGCTGTTCCCCGGCCAGGACCCGGCCAATCCGATCACCACGCGCCAGCTCAGCCGCGTCGTCGAGGCCGCTGCCGAGGTGGCCGGTCTGACCAAGCGCGTCAGCCCGCACACCCTGCGGCACAGCTTTGCCACTCACCTGCTTGAGGACGGCGTGGACATTCGCGTCATCCAAGTCCTGCTCGGCCATGCGAAACTGGACAACACCGCGCTCTACACCCGCGTGGCCACCAAGGTCGTGCGGACGGTGACCAGCCCGCTCGACAAGATCACCGCGCAAATCGGCGCGCACAGCCTGTCGATCGCCACGCCGAGCACCGGTGCACCCATTGAGGAGGGCCCTAGTCCCGGCGGCTAACCGCCGTGCGTCCCGCGATCGAGATCGCCGACATCTTCCGCCGACACGGGCCCGCTTGGCGCGCGGCCCATGCCGGCCATGTCAGCCTCGGCCAGCTCAAGGTCATGGCGGCCATCGAGAACTGCCGCACAGCCGCCCTCGGCGGTCATATCGAGGGCTGCGAGGACTGCGGCCACCGCCGCATCGCTTATAACAGCTGCGTTATGGGCAAATTTAGTAATGGGGAGCTGGTGACTGGTTCTCTGCAGCGTAACGCTGTTTGCAGACGGTTTCGCTCTCCATTACCCCGTATCCCGGAGTAAGGCGATCAGCTTGTCTGGCGGCCATAAATACCTCTCCAACATCGTGTCTGCCTGTCATCGGCGCCTGGCATCCAGATCAACCATAGCGCTGGGGAGGGCCGGACTTATGGGGATGCGAAAGGATGCCGAGCGGCGCCATGACATTGAAACTGCTGGAATTCTACGAGGGACTGCTCACCAGCTCCCCATTACTGAATTTGCCCATAAGGCAGCTAATGGGCATTTCCCATTAGCTGCGGCAACCGCCACTGCCCCAAGTGCCAGGGGGCCGCCGCACGCGAGTGGCTGGCGGCGCGCGAGGCCGACCTGCTGCCGGTCGGCTACTTCCACGTCGTGTTCACGCTTCCAGCCGAGATCGCCGACATCGCCTCCCAGAACAAGGCGGTGGTCTACGACTTGCTGTTCCGCGCAGCGTCGGAGACGATGATGACCATCGCAGCCGATCCCAAGCATCTCGGTGCCCGCGTCGGCATCACCGCCGTGCTCCATACCTGGGGCTCGGCGCTGACCCACCATCCGCACATCCACATGATCGTGCCCGGCGGCGGCATCTCACTCGACGGTCAGCGCTGGGTGTCGTCCCGGCCGGCGTTCCTGCTGCCAGTGCGTGTGCTCGGCTCGCTGTTCCGCAGGCTGTTCCTGGCCCGGCTGCTCGAGCTGCACGCCGCCGGGCGGCTGCAGTTCTTCGGCAAGCAGGCCAGCCTCGCCGACGCGCAGTTGTTCCAGCGCCACCTGGCATCGGTTCGCAAGAAGCCCTGGATCGCCTACGCCAAGCCGCCATTCGCAGGGCCAGCGGCGGTGCTGGCCTATCTGTCGCGCTACACGCACCGGGTCGCGATCTCCAACCGCCGGCTGATCGCGCTCGACGCGAGCGGGGTGACGTTCCGCTTCAAGGATTACCGTCGCGATGGCGCCGAGCGGTATCGCACTATGACGCTGACGACCGACGAGTTCATCCGCCGGTTCCTGCTGCACGTCCTGCCGCGCGGGTTTCACCGCATCCGTCATTACGGCCTGCTCGCCAGCGGCACACGCCGCGATAATCTCGCCCGCGCCCGCGAGCTCCTCGCCGCACCGCCGACGCCGCCGGCCGCACCGGACGCAACACTTGAGCCGTCCGATCACCGGCCGCCCTGTCCGTGCTGCGGCGGTCGCATGATCATCATCGAGACGTTCGAGCGCTGCAGCCAGCCGCGGGCGCCGCCGGCACCGCCGCGATCAGCCGGCAGAGCAACGTCGTGACCCGGCACGGCACGCCCCACCTGCAAATCGCAGCCCTGCTGCGGTCAACGATACCGCTTACGCTTGATGCTGCAAAAGCTGTTCGGGACGGCCTTGATCGGCCCCGAAGCGATCCTGCTCGTGGCAAGCAGCCCCCTCAGACTCGCGTCGGCACTCAGTCTGGGCGCATGATTCTGCCTCTGCCCCGACCGCTCCGGCATCAGCCAAACTCTAAATCCCCATAGCGACCATAACCGGCCCGCGGGTTCGTCCTTCGGAGACTTTCGTACGCCAAGTGGCGTCCGAAACTCATCACGAAACCGGACATCCGAACCTGCAGAGGCCGTGTAGAAGCGCATGCGGAGCTTTACGCTGTCTTGCTGCCAGCCGCCCTTAAAAGCCGCCGACCCACGTCTCGATTTGAAGGCGCGCTCCGCCGTGGCGAGCAGCTTGATCGCCGTCCTCAGACTGTCCCGCAGCCTGGAGGTGGTCGTGACCCAAACAGAGCCAAAAGTCGATCCGGCTCAGCGCGTGGTAGACCTGAGGTCGTCATGTGCGCTGATGTCGCTTCCCGTGCGAGGCCAATCTCGTATAGCGGTCTGGGCCGGGCCAGCCCGGCCCACACCTCAGGCTGAGGCAACCAGCGGAACCGCACCCAGGAAGTCCCGCTTACCCACGGCCAGGCCGTTGTGACGCAGGATGTCGAATGCGGTGGTCACGTGAAAAAAGAAGTTCGGCAGCATCCAGCCGCTGATGTACTCCGGCGCCATCATCACCATGGCCTGCTTGGCGACGCTGAACTCGATGCGGCGCTCGCTTGCAGCGTCAATGGCACTCCGATCGAGCGAACGCAGGAAGCTGACGCACCGGGCGATGCGGGCCTGAAGTTCGTCGAAGCTCGCCTCAGTATCCGGGAACGATGGGTTGTCCACCCCGGCCAGCCGAGCGCCGCCGGCCTTGGCGCCGTCGGTGGCGATCTGCACCTGGCGAACCAGCGGCAGCATATCCGGATACAGTCGCGACTGCAGCAGCACCGAAGGTTCTATGCCCCGCTCAGCCGCGTAGGAAGCCGCCTTGCTCAGCACCGCTGAAAGAGCGCCCAGCATCTGCAGGCAAGGGGCTAACGACGCCTGATAGAGTGACATGGGCATGAGGGGTGCTCCGTTTTATGGACAGGGCATGCCTTAGCCCAGGTTGTGCCGGCTGTCTGCCGCACGGGCGGGATGACTGGATGACGAAAGCGGTTCCAATGTGAGCACGGCACTTCGGCAACTGGCGCCAAGTCCGGTTTGCGTCAATCTCAGACGCTCAGAAGCTTCTTTCAAGATGCTGAAAGCGGACGCCAAGTAAGGTCCGCCCGGACCGGTTTGGCCATCTGTTTCGGATAATGGAACGAACATGTCCGAGCCAGCCGTACGCGGAAGTGGACGAACGCGGAAAATGATGGATCCCACAATGATAGAGGGGGCTGCCTTGCGGCAACCCCCTCTGGAAGCTATTGCATCACAGACCCCCCAGCCCGTCGGATAAGTGGGCTGGCGTAGGGTGATCCCTGTGTGCCTACGAGATAATAGATAGGATACCCCGCAGCCCGATGCAACCTGTCAACATCGCGGAAACCATCGCCGCGCTGTCGGGCCCTCGCCTGGGCAGCTACAGGACCTTCTTCCACCCTGCCGACGACTGCGAGCTCTACGGCATCTACTGCTGGAATGAGGAGATCTCGTCCTGCTTGACAGCACTGCTCAACAACCTGGAGGTGACGATGCGGAACGCGTTCCACCGGGAACTGAGCTTGCGCTACGGCTCGGCCGCTGGAACGGCATCGTCGGACTGGTACAACGCCATCCGTATCGGCGGTCGCTCCCTGGAGAAGGTGCAGGCGATCACCCATCGCCGCGCCGGGGGATCCCTCGTTCCCATCGCCCCACCGCCAGCCCCCGACGACGTGGTGGCTAAGCTCACTCTAGGCTTCTGGAAGCACCTGTTGGACATAGACAAGGACCGGCGAGGAAGCATGGTGTCGTGGGGAACCATCCTGCCCAGCCTCCTGCCCAGGCACCCAAACAGCAACGTGCCATACTGGTCACGACAGCGGCGGCAGGACGAATTGTTCGCTCGTATCGACCTGGCTGGCGGATTGAGGAACCGGATCGCTCACCTGGAGCCCGTGTGGAAGACAGGTCCCTTGCTGGAGGAAAGACGGGCTCGCCGTGGCAGCTACACGCCGAGGGTGGTCAAGGCCGCCCCGGTCACCCCCGGCGATATCCGGCTGGCGGCCCGCACCGCGCTGGCAATCAGCCCGTTGACCCCGGCAATCGCCAAGGGCACCTCCCAGGCGTTCGCGGCGACCGCCACGTACTCTGATGGCAGCATCGAAGATGTCACCGCGCAGG
>JANXVC010000226.1 GCA_025351925.1 Rhodospirillales bacterium
GCGCAAAGTCAACGGTTGGCAAACCTTAGGCGAAAAGCTCACCGCCGCCGTTCCCGTTGACCTCGCCGCCTAGCCGACCCAACTACCATCCCGCTGGAGACACGCCGCTCAACCATTTTCCACACAAGTCGCGACGGCACCGCGCCGTGCAGGGACATCCCACGACTACAGATTGCCCCATTGGCAAGTAATGGCCGGGCAGAATCTAAACAGGCCCCAACCGTTAAGTCAGCGTTGACGACACCATCTTGACAGGCCAAAACAACATCAGGTACTGTTGCCGTAGTTTCTTGCTGGACTGTCAATAATCGGCCTGTTCCGGTTCCACATGCTATTACTGTCATAGCGATGCGAACGGCTGCGGTGTCAGCTCCCTGCGACCATGGATGATTCGGAATAGCGAAAACTAAATGCAGTGGCAGCGGTCCCTGCATTACAGCCGCTACAACGCGGCGACCGAACGCTTGCTGGATGCTATTGCTCGTAATGAAGCCGAACCGCCGGTCCTTGCCCTCCCGGATCGCCTGGGCCGCTCGCCACCAAAAGAACATCGCCAAATCCGCCGACGCCGGCACCTTCGGATACGCCGCCCACAGCGCCTCCGCGTAGCCGTCCCCCAGCTCGGTCCGCAGGTCCTTGCCCGCCACGAAGGGCGGGTTGCCCACGATGAAATCCGCATCCGGCCAAGGCGTCGGCGTCGCACCCACGGGGCGCAGTACCATCACCTGGTCGGCCTCGTCCGGCACCGGTTCGCCGGTGATGGGGTGCAGCCGGGTGCGCCCGCCCCATCGCGTGAACGGCTTGCCGGTGCGGTCCCGACCCGGCTCCAGCTCGGTATAGGCCAGCAGGGCGTCGGCCTCCTGGATCGTGCGGAAATCGCGCAGGATCGGCTCGGCCGGCGGGACGTTGCCGTGCGTGCGGAAATGCCACTGCAAATAGCCGATCCACAGCACCAGCTCCGCCACCGGCACCGCTCGCGGGTTCACGTCTAAGCCGAGGAACTGGTGGGGATCGACCGTCGCGCCGGCGATCGCCAGGCGCCGCACCTCGGTGCCCTCCATTGCCGCCAGCGTGTCCAGCACCTCGCCCTCGAGCCGCTTCATCAGCTCCAGCGTCACATACAAGAAGTTCCCGGTGCCGCAGGCGGGATCAAGCACGCGCACGGTGCACAGCCGGGCGTGGAAGGCGCGGACGAGATCGGCGGCCTGCTGCCCGTTGCCCTGGTCCGCCACGTCCATCGCCGCCGCCTTGGCGCCGTCCCAATCCGCGCGCAGCGGCTCCATCACGGTCGGCAGCACCAGCCGCTCGACGAAGGCGCGCGGGGTGAACTGCGCGCCGAGCTGTGCCCGCGCGGCCGGGTCGAGGGCGTTCTCCAGCAGGGTGCCGAAGATCGCCGGCTCCACCTCCGCCCAGTCCTTGCCGGCGGCCTGGATCAGCAGCGCCAACTCGTCCGGCGCCACGACCAGCGGGTCGGCGCCGCCATGCGGTCCCGCGTGGAACAGCCCGCCGTTAAAATACCGCACCGGGGAGGCCAGCGCGGCGCAGAACCCGCCATTGTCCATCGCCCGCCACAGATCGGCCAGCAGGCCCACGAAGACGCCCGGCGGCTGACCCTGGCACTGCTTCAGCAACGCCGTGAAGCCGCCGGGCGGCAGCAGCCCGACGCTTTGGGCGAACATGCAGAAGATGCAGCGCATCAGGAACGTCGCGACGTGCGAGGCGGCATGGCGCGGCGCGGCCTTGCCGCCCTCCAGCGCCCGGGCCAGTCGGGCCAGCAGGGCGGCGATCTCCCGCGTCACGGCCTGACGGCGCAGGGCCGGGTTCAGCGATTGCGGATCTTCCCAGACCTGCCGCAGCCGGGCGCGCACCGCGGCGCAGCGCAGGTCCGGCAGATAGATGCGGAAGCCCTCCCGGCTGGGAAACTGCGCGTAGTGCTTGCCGAAGCCAGAGAAGTCGGCATAAAGGTCGATGCAGAAGCCGACGTCGCAGACCATCAGGAAAGGCGGCCAGCCCTCGGCCGGCGGCACGTCGCGGGCGTAGCGCTCAGCCTGGCCCTTGGCCTGCAGCATGTGCTTCGTCCAGCCCGGCGAGTGCCTGACGTTGGCGCGGTGCTGCGCCTCGTTCTCTCCAGAGAGAAGCTTATTTTCGTTTAGAAACAGCGGGGTCTGATGGTGCGGGTTGCCGCCCTGCTTGGCCTCCAGGATGAAGCGGCCACGGCGATACAGGTCGATTCGCCGGTTGCTGGTGCTGCCGTCGGCGGCATGATGAGTGACGCCGCGCTCAAAGCGGTAGTCGCCGCCGCTGCCATTGGCCGGGTCGGGCCGGGACACCCCCAGCACGTCGCACAGCTCGAACAGGAAGGACTGGTAGTTGGCCCGCTCCGCCATCGCCGTCCCATCCCACCGGATGATAAATGCCTCGACGGCGTCGATGCTGGCATGCTCGGCGGTGCGGGACATATCGAGCGCGGTGCTTGACATCGTTACGATGTCAGCACAGACGCCAGGTTAGGTCATGTTAGGAAGTGTTTGCTTTGATAGAAGTGTTTGCATTGATAGAAAGGTTCGCCTCGATAGTCCGGGCTTCCCGGATTGCGGCAGGCCTGCGGCGCGTCGGCTACCGGTCGGGCAGGAAGACCTCGATCGCCTGGTCCTTCCACGCCCATGAGCGCGCCGCGAAGTTTTCGATCTTCCAGGTATAGCCCATGCGGGCGAGCTCCTGCCCGAGGCGACGGGCCAGCGCGTGGTCGCCCGCGGAGTAGAAACGGATGATGGCTGCCGATTTCGCCTCAGCGTTTGGCCCTACGTCGATCTGATCGGGGTCGAGCCCGGCCCGGGCCGCCAGGCGGCTGGCGACCGCGGCGCTGCCCTCCGACCGGGCGGGATGCAGCACGATAAGCACCCGGCCGCGCGGCTGAGGGTCCTGCTGCGCGGTATTGCCGGGCGCCTGAGCGTCGGGCCCTGGGCTGGGTTGCGATGTCGGGCCCGGCCCCAACCGTGCGGGGGCCGCGACCGCGAAGCTAGTCGCATCGACTGCGGCGGGAGGAGCCAGGACGGTCAGGGCAGTCGCGGCTGCGAGCGGAGGCTGGGATTCGGCGGTTTGCGCCGCCGGAACGTCGAAGGCGCGCTCGGCGGGCGGGCCGAGCAGCTCCAGAACCAGCCCGCCCATGGCAGCGATGGACAGGAAGGCGATCCAGAACCACAGCAGTGAGTGCCAGCGCGAGGCGAGCCGGTACTTGGCTAGGTTCAGC
>JANXVC010000236.1 GCA_025351925.1 Rhodospirillales bacterium
CGTATGACGCCGAGATCGTCGAGATGCACCACCGGCAAAAAGTGGACGCGCCCTCCGGCACCGCCATCGGCCTGGGCCGGGCCGTGGCGCGCGGCCGCGGCGTGCGACTCGAAGACGTGATGGTCAGCGGCCGCGACGGCCATACCGGCCCGCGGCCGCCCGGCGCGATCGGCTTCGCAGCGTTGCGCGGCGGCCAGGTCGTGGGCGAGCACACCCTGCTGTTCGCCGCTGGCTCCGAGCAGATCGCGCTGACGCACCGGGCCTTCGACCGCCGGGTTTTTGCCAATGGCGCAGTCCGAGCCGCCGGATGGGTTCTCGGGCGGGAGCCGGGCCTCTACTCGATGCAGGACGTGTTGGGGATGCCACGCCTCACCCTGCCTTGACCGGCCCTGCCTTGACCTGATTACGCCATTGCGCCAAACCCGCGCCGCCCCGGCGTTCGGCCGGTGCGGCGGGCTGTCCAATGCGACGCCGCTCCCGCTTCATGCCAACGCGACAAGAGGAGAAATCCATGCGCGACAAGGGCGAGTACCTGTTTACGTCCGAATCGGTGTCCGAGGGACATCCCGACAAGGTCGCCGACCGCATCAGCGACACTGTCCTGGACGCCTTCCTAGCCGCGGATCCATATAGCCGCGTCGGCTGCGAGACGCTGGTCACCACCAACCGCGTGGTGCTCGCCGGTGAGACACGCGGTCCCAACACAGTGACGTCCGAGCTATTGTGTCATCTGACCCGGCTGGCGATCCACGACATCGGCTACGACCAGGCCGGCTTCAGCTGGCGCAACGCGGCGGTTGACTGCCTGCTGCACGCCCAGAGCGTCGATATCGCCGCTGGCGTCGATAGTGCGGGCAACAAGGACGAGGGAGCCGGCGACCAGGGCATCATGTTTGGCTATGCGTGCACAGAGACGCCCGAGCTGATGCCGGCACCGATCCACTATGCCCACCTGATCCTGCGCCGCATGAGCGAATTGCGGAAGAATGGCGACCCGACCGTCGCCGGGCTGCAGCCGGACGCCAAGAGCCAAGTCACGCTGAAATACGTGGACGGCAAGCCGGTGGGTGCGACCAGCATCGTGGTCTCGACCCAGCACGACGAGGGCATCGACCAGCGCCGCATCAAGGAGATGCTGTATCCGCTGGTCGAGAGCAGCCTGCCGCCCGGCTGGATGCCGACGGACGACGAGTTCTACGTGAATCCGACCGGCAACTTCGTCATCGGCGGGCCGGACGGCGACGCCGGCCTGACCGGGCGCAAGATCATCGTCGATACCTACGGCGGCGCCTCGCCGCACGGTGGCGGCGCGTTCAGCGGCAAGGACCCGACCAAGGTGGACCGTAGCGCGGCCTATGCCTGCCGCTATTTGGCGAAGAATGTCGTAGCGGCCGGGCTGGCGGAGCGGTGCACGCTGCAGATCAGCTACGCCATTGGCGTATCGCATCCGCTTTCCGTCTATGTCGATCTCGGCAACACTGGCAAGGACGTGGACGAGGCGAAGCTGGAGCGCGTGCTGCGGGAGCTGATGAACCTCAGTCCGCGCGGCATCCGCGAGCATCTGCATATGAACCGGCCGATTTACGCCGTGACCTCGGCCTACGGCCATTTCGGCCGCACGCCGGATGAGGACCTGGGCACCTTCACCTGGGAGCGGACTGACCTAGTACCGGCCCTGCGCAGCGCTTTTAACCGCTGAGCAATCCAGCTTTAAAATATCCCGCTGAGCGACTGTATGGACGCAGCCGCAGCCATCCGCTGCGGCCCCGTCAGCAACTGCTCCTCGATGTGACCCTGCCCCGCCTGCGCGTTCCGGAAGCGCAGGCGGCGGACCCTCTCAGCACCTTCGTGCCCCGACCCACGGCGCTTTGGCTCGAGATCGGCTTCGGCGGCGGCGAGCATGCGCAGGCGCTGGCCGAAGCCCACTCGGATGCCGGCCTGATCGCCTGCGAGGTGTTCGAGAACGGCCTGTGCTCACTGCTGTCCCGCCTGGTGCCTGAGGGCGCAGAGGCGACGGCGCCGCTACCTGCCAATCTCCGCATCTGGGATCAGGATGCACGACTATTGCTGCGGGCGCTGCCGGCTGCCTGCCTTGACCGCGTGTTCCTGATGTTCCCCGATCCCTGGCCCAAAGCGCGCCACGTCAAGCGCCGCTTCGTCCATCCTGCGCAGACCGCGTTGCTGGCCCGGGCGCTAAAACCCGGCGGGGTCTGGCGTGTCGCCTCCGACGATCCGACCTATCAGGCCTGGGTCGCCGAGGTTATGGCGGCGCAGGACTTGTTCGAAGTCACCGCCGCCGCCACAGCACGCCCGGAAGGCTGGCCACCCACCCGCTATGAGTCGAAGGCGCAGCGAGCCGGCCGAATGCCGCTTTATTGGACCTTCGTCCGCAGCTCGATCGCGTCTTCGCCCAGCCCGGCCTGATGCCCCTTGCGTGAAGCATGTGGCTGGACTATGTAACTGTAACATTAAAAAACCTTCCGTTGACTTCGGGGGTGGCCTTTACGGGCCGCCTTTTTTGTTTTTGGGTCCTTTAATGACGCGCCCCGTTGCTGCTGATGAGCCGAACCACTCTGGACTGGAAGCCAAGATCGCCGGCATGATCACGCCGCAACTGATGCATCTTGGCTATGATCTGGTGCGCATTGCCGTGCTGGGCCGCGAACGGCCGACCGTTCAGGTGATGGCGGATCGTGCGGATGGCTCGCAGATCAGCGTGGACGACTGCGAACGCATCACCCACGCCGTCAGCGCCGTGCTCGACGTGGAGGATCCACTGCCGGGCGCCTGGACGCTGGAGGTCAGCTCAGCCGGAATTGACCGGCCGCTGACCCGCGTGAAGGACTGGGTGCGGTTCGCCGGGCACCAGGCGCGGGTCGAGATGCTCATGCCGCATGACGGCCGGCGCCGATTCACCGGCATCATCCTGAGTGCGGATGACACGCACGCCCGATTGCGGCTCGATGACGGAACCGACGTCGAGCTGCCCCTCAACGACGTACGGCGTGCTAAGCTGCTGCTAACGGACGCGCTGATCGCGGCCACCGCTCCGGCTCGGTCCGACATCGATATCGATCCCACCCAGCCTGAAGCGGCTGGCCCGAAACTGGCGAACTAGGAGAGCACCCATGGATACCTCCGTCTCCCGCCCTGAACTCCTGCTGGTGGCCGACGCGGTCGCGCGGGAGAAGATGATCGAGCGGGACGAGGTGCTTGAGGCGATGGAGCAGGCGATCCAGAAGGCCGGCCGCGCCAAATACGGCCACGAGAAGGACATTCGCGCGACTATCGACAAAAAGACCGGCGACGTGCGGCTGTCGCGCTGGACCGAGGCGGTGGAGACGGTGGAGAACGAGGAGACGCAAATCCCAATCCACATCGCCCGCAAGTTCCAGCCCGACATCCAACTCGGCCAGCATTTGATCGACCCGTTGCCGCCGATCGACTTTGGCCGCATTGCCGCACAGACCGCTAAGCAGGTGATCGTGCAGCGTGTGCGCGAGTATGAGCGCAAGAAGCAGTATGACGAGTTCAAGGACCGCATCGGCGAGATCATCAACGGCGTGGTGAAGCGCACCGAATACGGCAACATGATGGTGGAGCTCGGCCGCGCCGAGGCACTGCTGCGCCGCGACGAACTTATTCCGCGTGAGAGCTTTCGCAATGGCGACCGGGTGCGGGCCTATATTTATGATGTTCGCGAGGAGCCGCGCGGGCCGCAAATCTTCCTGTCCCGCACCCACCCGGCATTCCTGGCAAAGTTGTTCGCGCAGGAAGTGCCAGAAATTTATGACGGGATTATTGAAATAAAAGCGGTGGCGCGCGATCCTGGCAGCCGTGCCAAGATGGCTGTGGTCAGCCGCGACCAGAGTATTGATCCCGTCGGCGCCTGCGTCGGCATGCGCGGCAGTCGGGTGCAGGCAGTGGTGCAGGAGCTGCAGGGCGAGAAGATCGACATCATCCCCTGGTCGTCGCAGCATGCGACCTTCGTGGTGAACGCGCTGGCGCCGGCCGAGGTGACCAAGGTCGTGATGGATGAGGAGGCCGGGCGCGTCGAGGTGGTGGTGCCGGACGAGCAGCTTTCGCTCGCCATCGGCCGCCGCGGCCAGAACGTACGGCTCGCCAGCCAGTTAACCCGTTGGGACATTGACATCCTGACCGAAGCCGAGGAGAGCGAGCGTCGGCAAGAGGAATACCGCCGCCGGACCGGCCTGTTCGTCGAGGCGCTGGATGTGGACGACGTGATCGCCGGGCTGCTCGTGACCGAGGGTTTCAATACGATCGAGGAGCTGGCCTACGTGGCGCCGGAGGAGCTGGCCGAGATCGAGGGCTTCGACGAGAGCGTGGCGGACGAGCTCATCCGTCGCGGCCAGGCATTCCTGAACCGGCGCGACGACGAGTTGACCGAGAAGCGCGTGGCACTCGGCGTGACGGACGATGTTGCCTCGATCGAGGTGCTGACTCCGGCGATGCTGGTGGCGCTAGGAGAAAAGGGCGTGAAGACGCTCGACGACCTGGCGGATCTCGCGTCGGATGAACTGGTTGAGATCGTCGGCACGACGATGGACGAGGGCACCGCAAACGAAGTTATCATGGCCGCCCGCGCCCATTGGTTTGCTGGCGAGGATGCCGCGGGCACTGAGCCTGCTACTGATGCGGCCGAGGCTGCAGCAGGTGCGGACAAGCTTGATGAGGAGGTTTCTCACGCCTGACGACCCTGACACTGATTCCGACGACGTCGAGCCCGACAGCGGGGAGCCTGAAACCGGACCGCTGCGCCGCTGCGCCGTCACCCGCGAACGGGACTACCGCGGGCGCATGATCCGCTTCGTCGTCTCCCCAGACCGCCTTTTGGTCCCCGACCTGGTTGCAAAGCTGCCCGGCCGGGGAATCTGGTTGAGCGCGCGCCGGGATGTGTTAGAAACCGCTCGCACCCGAGGCGCATTCGCCCGGGCTGCGCGTGGACAGGTCACCGTGCCGACCGATCTAGTCGAGCTGGTGCAGTCCGGCCTGGCCCGGCGGATTACTGAGCTTTTAGGTCTGACCCGGCGCGCGGGCCAGGCGGTGTGCGGATTTCAGAAGGCGCGCGAGTGGCTGCTGGCCGGACGGGCGGGCCTAGTCGTTCAGGCGACGGATGGCAGTCCAGATGAGCGGACGCGCTTCCTAAGCGGAGCGAAGGATGTGCCGGTGGCGGCGCCGCTGTCCGGAACGGCCCTAGGCGCGGTATTTGGCCGCGACCATGTGGTGCACGTAGCGATCGCGCATGGCCGGCTGGCCGAGGCGCTGAGTATTGAGACACACCGCCTGTCCGGCATCGCCGGGCAGGACGGATTGATTGAACGGGCGGATGCATGAGCGACACCAACGACCAGGACGCGGCCAAGGGCCGGCTTTCTCTGCGGCCCGCGGGCCGGCTGGAGCTTGGCCGGACTGTGGACGCCGGGTCCGTACGACAGAGTTTCAGCCACGGCCGGTCCAAGGTCGTCCAGGTCGAGGTGCGCAAGAAGCGCGCGACTTTGGCACCGCCGCCTCCTAGCGCCCCGACGCCGATCGCCCCCGTTGTGCCCGGCGCGCCGCCGCGGCCGCCGATCGCCGCACGTCCCGCCGCCGGGGCCGGCCGTGCGCTGACAGCGACCGAGGTCGCGGTGCGTCAGCGCGTGCTGCAGGAGAATGCGCGCGAAACCGCCCGGCGCGATGCAGAGCGGCGTGAGCGGGAGAAGATTTCCATCCTTTCCGCCGCCGAAGAGGCGCGCCGCCGCGAGGAGGACGCTCGTAAGGCTGCCGAGGAGGCTGCGCGCGTCGCCGCCGAGGAAGCCGCACGCGCTAAGGCAGAGGAAGCGGCTCGGGTCGCCGCTGAAACTGCTGGCGCCGAGCAGCCGGTTGCCAAAACGCCCGTCGTGGAGGAGGTCCGCCGCCCTGCACGCCCGGTCGCCGCTCCTGCCACGCCCGGCACACCGGTCGAGACGCTGCGTCTCAAGGCCGCACGCCCCGGCGAAGACGAGGAGGCGCCGCGCCGCCGCCCCGGCACCGTGTTGCCCGGCCGCAAGCCGGTGCTGCCGGTGGTCAAGAAGGTCGTGGACGACCGCCGCCGCCCTGGCCGCATCGACGTGCAGGCCGCGATCGAGGGCGACGATGATAAGTCTCGCAGCCTCGCCTCGGTACGTCGCCAGCGCGAACGTGAGCGCCGGCAGGCCGAGCTCGAACTGCTGCGCAGCGACCAGGTCAAGGTCGTGCGCGATGTGATCCTGCCCGAGGCGATCACGGTGCAGGAACTGGCGAACCGCATGGCGGCGCGGGTGCCGGACGTGGTCAAGGCGCTGATGCGCATGGGCGTCATGGCGACGGTGACGCAGGTGCTGGACGCCGATACGGCCGAGCTGGTCGTCGAGGAGTTCGGCCATCGCAGCCGCCGGGTCAGCGAGAGCGACGTCGAGCTCGGCATCGACGGCGAGCTGGACGTGGATACCGAGCTTGAGCACCGCGCCCCGGTCGTGACGATCATGGGCCATGTGGACCACGGCAAGACCAGCCTGCTCGACGCGCTGCGCAGCACCGACGTGGCGGCGGGCGAGGCCGGCGGCATCACGCAGCATATCGGCGCCTACCAGGTGCAGCTAGTCGGGCATGAGGACAAAATCGGCGGCGATAAGAACGGGCCGCGCATCACTTTCATCGACACGCCGGGCCATGAGGCGTTCACCGCCATGCGCAGCCGCGGCGCGTCGGTGACGGACATCGTCGTGTTGGTCGTGGCCGCCGATGACGGCGTGATGCCGCAGACTATCGAGGCGATCCGCCACGCCAAGGCGGCCAATGCGCCGCTGATCGTGGCGATCAACAAGATGGACAAGCCGGACGCCAACCCATCCCGCGTGCGGCAGGAGCTGTTGAGCTACGAGGTCGTGGTCGAGGAGATGGGCGGCGAGACTCAGGATGTGGAAGTGTCGGCCACGAAGCGCACTGGGCTCGACAAGCTGGAGGAGGCCATTCTTCTGCAGGCGGAAATCCTTGACCTGCGCGCCAATCCCAAGCGCGCGGCCGAGGGCTCGGTGATCGAGAGCCGGCTGGACCGTGGGCGTGGCCCGGTGGCGACGATCCTCGTGCAGAAGGGCACGCTCAACCAGGGCGATATCGTCGTGGCTGGCGCCGAGTGGGGCCGGGTGCGCGCAATGCTCGACGACAAGGGCCGGCAGATCAAGGTCGCGGGTCCGTCCATGCCGGTCGAGATCCTCGGGCTGAGCAGCGTGCCCACCGCCGGCGAGCCGTTCGTCGCGGTGGAGAACGAGGCGCGGGCGCGTGAGATCAGCGAGTTCCGCCAGCGCAAGCTGAAGGACCGCTCGGCGGCCGGCGCGACTGCGGCCCGCGGCACGCTGGAGGAGATGCTGGCCCGGGCGGTGGCGGGCGAGCTGAAGGAGGTCGCCATCCTGGTGAAGGCCGACGTGCAAGGCAGCGCGGAGGCCATTCAGGGCGCCGTGCT
Organism: Rhodospirillales bacterium; assembly: GCA_025351925.1. Lineage (GTDB taxonomy): Bacteria > Pseudomonadota > Alphaproteobacteria > Acetobacterales > Acetobacteraceae > CAHJXG01. The sequence continues at coordinate 7,478 of JANXVC010000236.1, forward strand.
GAAGCTGGCGCATGAGGAGGTGAAGGTCCGCGTGCTGCTGTCCGCCGTGGGCCAGATCACCGAGAGCGACATCCAGTTGGCGCGGGCCAGCGATGCGGTGATCGTCGCGTTCAACGTGCGCGCCACCAGCCAAGCGCGCGAGCTGGCGCAGCGGGACGGCGTGGATATCCGCTACTACTCGATCATCTACGATGTGTCGGACGACATCGAGAAGATGGTCAAGGGCAAGGTCGCCCCGAAGGCGCGGGAGAACTTCCTGGGCTACGCCGAAATCCGCAAGGTGTTCGACATCACCAAGACCGGCAAGGTCGCCGGCTGCATGGTGACCGAGGGCCTGGTGAAGCGCGGCGCCGGGGTGCGGCTGCTGCGCGAGGGCGTGGTGATCCATAACGGCGAACTCAGCCAGTTGAAGCGGTTCAAGGACGATGTGCGGGAGGTCGCACGCGGCTACGAGTGCGGGTTAAGCTTTGCGGGCTACAACGACCTGCGTGAGGGCGATATGGTCGAGTGCTTCGAAATCGAGATGGTCCCGGGTTGAGCAAGCAGGCCTTTCCCAAGTCGGGTCCCAAGTCGGTCGGCAAGCCGGGCGCGAAGCCGGAACAGGTTAAGCGCCGGCCAAAAAGTAAGCCGTCGGCCAAGGCGCCGACCCAGCGGCAGTTGCGCGTGTCGGAGGAGATCCGGCACGTGCTCTCGTCGCTGTTCTTCCGCGGCGAGTTTCGTGACCCCGATCTCGCGGGCGCGAAGATCACGGTGACCGAAGTGCGGATCAGCCCGGATTTGAAGAATGCCACCGCTTTCGTCGCCCGGCTCGGCCGCAGTGACGTGGAGGTGCTCCTGCCGGCGCTGAAGCGAGCCGCGCCGTATTTCCGCATGCAACTTTCGCATGAGATGCGGCTACGCGTGGCGCCCCAGGTCTCGTTTCAGCCAGACACGACACTGGAATACGCGATGCACGTGGACAGCCTGCTTCGGGCGCCGGAGGTGGCCCGTGATCTCGCGCCCACCGTGCCACCCACGGACACCGACCGGTAGGCGCCGGGCGGCAAAACTTAAGGACTAGCAATGCGACGCAAGCAGGGCCGTCCGCTTAACGGGTGGCTGGTGGTCGATAAGCCGGCTGGCATGACCAGCACGGACGTGGTGAACCGCGTTCGCCGTGGCTTCGATGCGCAGAAGGCCGGGCATGGCGGGACGCTCGATCCGTTGGCCACCGGTGTGCTGCCGGTTGCATTCGGTCACGCGACCAAGACCGTGCCCTATGTCATGGACGGCACCAAGCTCTACCGTTTTACGCTGCGGCTGGGCGACGCGCGGGACACCGACGACGCGGATGGTCAGACGGTTGCAATCTCTGAAACACGCCCGACGGATGCGCAGATCGCCGCGGCGCTCCCGGCGTTCATTGGCGACATCATGCAGACGCCGCCGGTTTATTCCGCCATCAAGGTCGCGGGCGAGCGCGCCTACGACATGGCGCGTGAGGGCCGCGCGCCGGTCCTGGAGCCACGCCCGGCGCGTGTCGATCGTTTTGAACTGGTCGAGCGTACCGACGCCGACACGGCCGTCTTTGAGGTACAGTCGGGCAAGGGTGTGTATATGCGCAGCCTTGCCCGCGACCTGGCGCAGGCCTGCGGCACGCTGGGCCACGTCGCAGCGCTGCGCCGGCTGCGGGTTGGGCCGTTCAACATATCGCAAGCGATTTCGCTGGACAAATGCGTGGCGCAGGCGGACAACGCGCCAGCATCCCCGGATCTTTTGCTTCCGGTCGCGACCGCGCTGGCCGACATCCCGGCGCTGGCCTTGACTGAAAGCGAGGTCTTCGGCCTATCGAACGGCCAGGCAATCAACCTGGTTGACCTGATGGGCCGCATTCCACAGACGGCTGATCCGAATGGCGGGTTAGCCCGTGCCATGGCGGGGACGCGCGTGATCGGTTTGTGCCGGCTGAGCGATGGCTGGCTGAAACCGGAACGCCTTCTATAACCCCCTCACGGAGCAAATCCGATGTCGATCACCGCGGAGCGTCGCACGACGCTTGTTTCCGAATACGCCACCGGCACCGCCGACACTGGCAGTCCCGAGGTTCAGGTCGCCCTGGCCACCGAGCGTATCTTGAACCTCACCGAACACCTGAAGGTTCATGCAAAGGACTTCCACAGCCGCCGCGGCCTGCTGATGCTGGTCGGCCGCCGCCGTCGTCTGCTGGACTACCTTAGCAAGAAGGACAGCGCGCGCTATCAGGCGCTAATCGGCCGGCTGGGCCTGCGTCGCTAGACAAATGCCATCCCGGCGTCATGGTGGCGCTGGGTGATCGCCGCGCGATGCGGCGCGAGCAGCCGAACCCGTCCGCGACGGCGCCTCCGGCCACATGGCTATGCGGTCTGCGCCCATGCAGCCCGTCGCGGCTGCAGTATTTGCAGACCGCCCCCATGTAGCCCGAGACGCCGCCCTACCGGAGCCGGGCATAGTCCGCTCGTTGCCTGTCCCGCGTTTGAAGGACACGACACGTATGTTCAACTATTTCCGTAAGGAACTCGACTGGGGCGGCCGCAAGCTGATCCTGGAGACCGGTAAGATCGCTCGCCAGGCTGACGGTGCCGTGCTGGCCCGCTACGGCGATACCATCGTGCTATGCACCGCCGTCGGCGTACGCTCTGCAAAGCCCGGCCAAGACTTCTTTCCGCTCACGGTAAACTACCAGGAAAAGGCATTTGCCGCCGGCAAAATTCCTGGCGGCTTTTTCAAGCGCGAGGGCCGGCCGTCCGAAAAGGAGGTGCTGACCAGCCGTCTCATTGACCGCCCGATCCGCCCGCTATTTCCGCAAGGCTTCCGGAACGAGGTCCAGGTCGTCGCGACCGTGTTGAGCCATGACATGGAGAACGACCCGGACATCGTTGCGTTGATTGGCTGTTCGGCTGCATTAACTCTATCCGGCATTCCGTTCTTTGGACCAGTAGGCGCCGCTCGCGTCGGATTTGCCAATGGCGAGTACCTGCTGAACCCGACCGCCGAGCAGCTCGCCACCAGCAAGCTCGATCTGGTGCTCGCCGGCACGGTCGAGGGCGTGCTGATGGTCGAGAGTGAGGCGCAGGAGCTGTCCGAGGACGTGATGCTCGGCGCCGTCACCTTCGGTCACGCGCATTTTCAGCCGGTCATCCAGGCGATCATCGAGTTGGCGGAGCACGCTGCGAAAGAGCCGTGGACCATCGCCGAGCCGGCCCCGGAGACGGCCGCACTATCGAGCCGCATCGATGAGTTGGCCCGCGCCAGCCTGGCTGAGGCCTATCAGGAGCGGCAGAAGCAGGTCCGTCAGGAGAAGGTCGGCGCCGCTAAGAAGGCCGCACTGGAGACGCTTACCGGCGAAGGGCATGACGCCGATAAGGCCAAGCCGCTGTTTAAAAAGCTTGAGGCCGACGTCGTTCGCAATGCCGTGCTGGATACTGGGCTGCGCATCGACGGCCGCGACCTCAAGACCGTGCGGCAAATTATCGGCGAGGTCGGCGTGCTGCCGCGTGCGCACGGCAGCAGCCTGTTTACCCGCGGCGAGACCCAGGCGCTGTGCGTCGCGACACTCGGCACCGGGCAGGACGAGCAAATCATCGACGCGCTGGAGGGTGAGCGGCGCGAGCACTTCATGCTGCACTACAACTTCCCTCCCTATAGCGTCGGCGAGGCTGGCCGCATGGGCAGCCCCGGCCGTCGCGAGATCGGCCATGGCAAGCTCGCCTACCGCGCTGTCCGACCGGTGCTGCCCGGCAAGGACGTGTTCCCCTATACCATGCGGGTCGTGAGCGAGATCACCGAGAGCAACGGCAGCTCCTCGATGGCGACCGTTTGCGGCACCAGCCTGGCGCTGATGGACGCCGGCGTGCCGCTTATCCGCCCGGTGGCCGGCATCGCCATGGGACTGATCAAAGAGGACCGTGGATTCGCCGTGCTGTCCGATATCCTTGGCGACGAGGACCACCTCGGCGACATGGACTTCAAGGTGGCCGGCAGTGAAAAGGGTGTCACCAGCCTGCAGATGGACATCAAGATCACGTCCATCACCGCTGATATCATGAAGGCTGCACTAGAGCAGGCGCGCGACGGGCGGTTGCACATTCTCGGCGAGATGGCACGCGCCATCCAGGGTGCCCGGTCGGATGTGGCCGCAACGGCGCCGCGCATTACGATCATCACCGTGCCGAAGGAGAAGATCCGCGAGGTCATCGGCACCGGCGGCAAGGTGATCCGCGACATCGTCGAGCAGAGCGGCGCCAAGATCGACATCGAGGACGACGGCACGATCAAGATCGCCGCCACGACCGAGACGGCGAGCCAAAAGGCGATCGACATGATCCGCGGCATCGTCGCCGAGCCGGAGATCGGCCAGATCTACAACGGCAAGGTCGTGAAGACCGCCGACTTCGGTGCGTTCGTGAACTTCCTCGGTGCCAAGGATGGGCTGGTGCACATCAGCGAGCTGCAGCAGGGCCGGGTCAACAAGACGACGGACGTGGTGAATCAGGGCGACGCGGTGAAGGTGAAGGTCCTGGGCTTCGACGACCGCGGCAAGGTCAAGCTGTCGATGCGTGTCGTGGACCAGGCGAGCGGCGCCGACATCACTGAGCAGGTTGGCAGCAAAGCCGGCGGCGGACGTGACAATGGCGGGCGCGAGGGCGGCCGTCGCGAGCGGTCCGAGTCCGACGCCGCTGAGTAGCATTCGTGCATGAGTGATGGGTGGCTGGGTCTAGCAAAACTGGACCCGGCCGCCAATGTTTCAGAGTGTTACAACAAAGGTCTAGGCGGGGATGAAGGCAGTCAACGCGATACACATGGGCGGCGTCGATGTTCTCCCGCTGATTGAGGGCGGCAAAGGGATCGGCGTATCCACCGGAGTAAGCTCAGGCCACTGGGCCAGCGCCGGAGGGACTGGTACATTCAGCGCGGTTAATGCCGACTTCTACGACGAGGTAGGCAATCCGCTTGACCAGGTCTATCACGGTCGAACCCGGCGGGACCGGCATGAGGAACTGATCCAGTATGGCATCCAGGGCGGCATCGCCCAGGCCCAGCGCGCACATGACATCTCCGGCGGTCAAGGTCGGCTGCACGCCAACATCCTTTGGGAGATGGGCGGCGCGGAGCGGGTCATCACCGGCGTCCTCGAGGGTGCCAAGGGCCTGATCCACGGCCTGACCTGTGGCGCCGGCATGCCATACCGCTTGTCGGACATCGCAGCGCGTTTCGGCGTGCACTACTACCCCATCGTCTCGTCGTCCCGCGCCTTCAGCGCGCTGTGGAAGCGTGCCTACTCCAAGGCTGCGTCGCTGCTGGGTGGCGTGGTTTATGAGGACCCCTGGCTCGCCGGCGGTCATAATGGTCTATCGAATGGGGAGGACCCGACAAAGCCGGAAGATCCCTTCCCCCGTGTGCTTGCTCTGCGCAAGCTGATGCGCACCTTCGGACTGGATCAGACCCCGATCATTATGGCGGGCGGCGTCTGGTGGCTGGAGGAATGGGAGCATTGGATCGATAATCCGGAGCTGGGCCCGATTGCCTTCCAGTTTGGCACCCGGCCATTGCTGACACGGGAAAGCCCAATCAGCGACGCTTGGAAGCAACGCCTGCTCAGCTTGAAAGAGGGCGACGTTTTCCTGAACAAGTTCAGCCCGACCGGCTTCTATTCCAGCGCGGTGAATAATGGTTTCATCGGCGAACTGCGCGAGCGCGGCGAGCACCAGGTGGCCTACTCGACGGAGCCGATGGGCGAGCACGTCGCGATGCTGGGCATCGGCCCGCGCAAGCGTCCGGTGTATCTGACGCCCAACGACCTTTTCAATGTCGAAGGCTGGATTGTCGCCGGGTTCACCGAGGCGTTGCGCACCCCGGATAGCACGCTGATTTTCGTGACTCCGGAGCGGGCAGCGCGGATCACCGACGATCAAGTCTCCTGCATGGGTTGCCTGAGCCAATGCCGGTTCAGCAACTGGAGCCAGCACGGGCCCGACTACGACAATGGCAAGAAGGCCGACCCGCGCAGCTTCTGCATCCAGAAAACGCTGCAATCGGTGCGACGTGAGGACCAGACCCCCGAGGCGATCGAGCATCAGTTGATGTTCAGCGGCCACAACGCCTATCGCTTCGCCAACGATCCGTTCTATTCCAATGGATTTATTCCCACGGTTAAGCAATTGGTCGAACGGATCGTCTCCGGTCGTTAAAGTCGATCCAGCGCCAGCGCACGGGCATACACGATCTTGCGCGGCAGTCCGGTCGCGGTAGATACCAAGGCTGCGGCATCCTTGAGGCTGTTCTGGGCCATCGCCTGGCGTAGTTGCTCGTCAAGATCCTCGGCGCCAGCGGTATCCTCAGGCGCTGGGCCGACGACGATTGTTATCTCGCCGCGGGCTGCAATGGCAGCGTAGTACGTTGCGAGTTCTGGCAGCGTGCCGCGTCGAACCTCCTCAAAGCGTTTGGTCAACTCGCGCGCCACGGCGGCCGGACGATCGCCGAACTGCACGGCGAGGTCGGCGAGCGACTCCGCCAGGCGATGTGGCGCCTCATGCCACAACAAAGTCGCGGACAGGCCAGCGCGCTCCGCGGCACGGAGTCGGCCAAAGGCGACCAGGCGCGCCGCCGAGCGTGGCGGCGGAAAGCCCATGAACATGAATGGCTGCGGCGGCAGGCCGGACAGCACCAGCGCCATCACCGCCGCATTCGGCCCCGGTATCGCCGACACCGGCAACCCGGCCGCCAAAGCCGCCCGCACCAGACGAAAGCCGGGATCGGAAACCAGCGGCGTTCCGGCATCCGACACCAGTGCCACCCGGCCGCCGTCCCGCAGCGTATCGAGCAGCGCCGGGATGCGGCCCTCCTCATTGTGGTCATGCAGCGGCGACGTACGGACGCTGATTCCGTAATGCATCAGCAGGCGCGCCGTCATGCGGGTATCCTCGCACAGCACGAGGTCGGCTTCGCGCAAAGCGTCCAGCGCACGCGACGACATATCCGCCAAGTTGCCGATCGGGGTGGCAACCAGCACGAGTCCTGGTGCTATAGACGACAGGCGATCCGGTGCGGGATCACCAATGAGGGGTTCGGGGCATGGTTCGTCGTCGAGAGTTCGGTCGGGCATTCACGCTCCTGGTTGCTGCGGCCGGTCTGGCTGCCTGCGTAGCCGACACGGGCGGTGCCGGCTATGGCCGTCCCCCTATGGTCGGCATGGCGCCACCGGTCCAGCAGCCGGGACCACCGGGACGGCGCGTAACCATCCTGCTGCCGCTCACTGGACCGAATGCCGAAGTCGGTCAGGCGTTGCTGCGGGCCGCCCAGCTCGCGCTCGATCAGCCGGACGCGCCGACGCTGGAAGCGCGCGACACCGCCGGCACGCCCTCCGGTGCAGCCGATGCCGCCAAGTTGGCGCTGGCGTCCGGGACCGGGCTGTTGCTCGGCCCGCTCACCGCCGCCGAAACCGGAGCTGTGGCGCCGCTGGCCAAGGCGGCCGGCGTCCCCGTGCTGGCCTTCACCTCCGACGCCGCACAGGCGCAGCCCGGCGTATGGACGCTGGGGATTACTCCCGCTCAGCAGGTCCGCCGCATGGTGCTTGCCGTGCAGGCCGAGGGTAAGACCCGGGTTGCCGCCGTGCTGCCAAAAAATGCATTCGGCGACGCGATGGCCAGCGGACTGACCAGCGCCGCCGCTGCTGCGGGCCTCGCGGAGCCGAAAATCATGCGCTACGGCAGCGGTTTCGCCCCGCTTAATGCCGCGCTACGGACCGTCTCGGGATACGACGCCAGGCACGGACCGATCGAGCAGCAGCAGCAGGAGGCGCGGGCCCGCGGCGACGCGGATAGCCGGCGGGAGGCCGCCGAGCTTGGCCGGCAAACTCCGCCGCCACCACCGATTGACGCGCTGCTGCTGGCCGCCGCCGGCGAGCTGCTCGGTCAGACGATCCCTTTGCTGGCGTATTATGACCTCGGACCCGACCAGGTCCGCGTCATGGGCCCGGCGCTTTGGGCGCGGGAGACGCCCCGCCTATCCGCTATTTCGGGAGCCTGGTACGCCGCCCCTGACCCGGCGCAGCGTGCTCCATTTGAGCAAACCTACGCCGCCAAGTATAAGTCGCCACCTCGGGAACTCGCCAGCCTGGCCTACGACGCCGCCGGCATCGCGCGTGTCGCAGCCATTAGTGGCGGCTTTGCACCCAGCGCCCTCTCGCGTCCCGAGGGCTTCACCGGCGCCGATGGACTGCTTGCCTTGCAGCCCGATGGGCAAGTGCGGCGCGGCCTCGCGATCTTCGAGGTCGATCACGGCACGGCCCGCATCGTCCAACCCGCGCCGCAGAGCCTCGCCGCACCCGGCGCATAGCGCAGCGTGCGGCCGGGCGCCCGCGTGGGTGCGACCTTGTATCTTCGGACGGCGGCGTTGCTGGCCGCATTGCCGGTCGTCCTGCTATTAGGCTTGGCGGCGCTGGGCAACCTCGCTTGGCGTCCGGCATTCGGGGCGGCCGCCGTGGTTTTGGCTGGATCGATTGTCCTGGCATGGCTCTGGGCGCGAGACCTGCGTCTCGTTGTCTCGGTGCTGCACTGGGCCGACTCGGATCAGCCGACTAACCCGCCGGAACGGCCTTTTCTGGCCGCCACGGCGCATCTCGCCCGGGAGGCCGAGCGGCTATCGCGGTCGCTCGCGGTCCGCGCGGCTCAGGTCGAGGGCCTGCTGCGGGCGGAACAGGTCATCGTCCAGCGTCTGCCGGATCCGTTGATTGTCTTAGGGCCCGACCGGCGCGTGCAGCGCGCCAATACGGCTGCCCACGCGGCGTTCGGTGTCGATATGGCGGCCGTGCTGCGCCATCCCGGCCTGCGTGCTGCCATCGACCGCGCGCAAAGCCGGGGCGAGAACCAGGCGGCTGAACTGAGCCTGCCTGTCCCCGTAGCGCGCGAGGTCTATGCGACGGTCATGGCGCTCGACCCGCCGCTATCGGACGGCGGACGCATCGTCGCCGTGCTGTCGGACCGCACCAGGGAGCGCGCGGTGGAGCGGATGCGCGCCGACTTCGTGGCCAACGCCAGCCATGAGCTGCGGACGCCGCTCGCCAGCCTGATCGGCTTCATCGACACCCTGCGCGGCCCAGCCGCCGACGATCCCCCGGCCCAGATCCGCTTCCTGGGCATCATGGCGGAGCAGGCGCAGCGGATGAATCGTCTGATCGACGACCTGCTGAGTCTCTCGCGCATCGAGCTGACCGAGCATCAGCTGCCGGCCACGCGGGTCAATTTGGAGGACCTGGTGCTTCGGCTCGCGGCCGGGTTCGAGCCACAGGTCGCCGCGCGACGGATACGGCTGGATGTCCATGTGCCGCCAGGCCTGCCGCACGTCGTCGGCGACGACGACCAGTTGGAACAAGTGCTGCAGAATCTGCTGGACAACGCGGTGAAGTATGGAAGGGAGGGCGGCGTGGTTACAGTGACCGCGGGACAGGTCATGCCAGGCGGGCGCTGGCCGGTGCGGCCCGGTGTCACGCTCTCGGTAGCCGATGACGGCCAGGGGATCGCGCGGTCCCATATACCGCGGCTCACGGAACGCTTTTACCGGGCGGATAAAGGCCGGTCGCGCGCGGTGGGCGGCACCGGGCTGGGCCTCGCAATCGTTAAGCACATCGTCAACCGGCACCGCGGGCAGATGCTGATCGAGAGCACCGAGGGCGCTGGCACCACCGTCACGATCTGGCTGCCTGAGAGCGAGGCGGCGGGAACCTTCGCAGCAGCCCAAGCATGACCAGCATGGCGGGAACCGCAGCGAAGATGGTCAGCGCGTAGAACGGTACCCATCCAAGGGCCGCGGCCAGCACCCCCGAGAACCCGCCTAGGGTGCGCAGCCCGACCGCCGCGAGCGAGGATAGCAGCGCATACTGCGTGGCGGTGAAGGCGCTCGAGCATAGCGCCGACAGGTAGGTGAGGAACGCCGCATCGGCCATCGCCTCGGCAAAACTCTCCAGCATGACCTTGGCCAGCAGGATGCGCGTGTCGCCGCCGGAGACGGCCAGGGCGAAGTACAACGCCATCGAGGCCATCTGGACGAAGCCGGTCAGCACGAGTGCCCGCCCAGTGCCGATGCGGATGACGAGCCAGCCGCCCATTGCGGCGCCGAGCAGGCTCGCGACCAGGCCCGGCACTCCAGTTGCAAGCGCGACCTGGGCGCGGTCGAAGCCCATATCGCGGTAGAACGGCGTCGCCATGGTATGGGCCAGCGCCTCGCCGAGCTTGAACAGCATGACGAATGCCAGGATCTGTCCGGCTCCCGGTCGTTGCCAGAAGTCGCGGAACGGCTCGATAACCGCCGTTTTTAGCCGGGCACGCAGGCCGTGAACGCTATCCTGAGGCGCCCGTTGCGGCGGCTCGATAGCCGCAAGCGTCACGAGCACCCCGGCTCCGACCAGGCCGGCCATGGCAAACAACGCGTAACGCCAGCCTATGACATCGGCCAGACCGATCGCGCCTGCACCCGAAATCAGCAGCGCCAAGCGGTATCCCCAGATGTAGGCCGCGAGGGCAATGCCCTGCACGCGCTCCGGGAACGTCTCGATGCGCCAGGCATCCACGACAATGTCCTGACTGGCGGACAAGAATGCGATTGCCACAGCGGCGGACACCAGCAAAAGGGGGGCCTGCCGCGGATCGGCCAGTGCGAGTGCCAGGCAGGCCAGTGCCAGTAGGGGCTGGATGGTTAAGAGCCAGCCACGCCGTCGGCCGAACCCGGCCAAACCAGCCGGTGGCCGCACTTGGTCGAGCAGCGGCGACCAGAGAAACTTCAGCGTGTAAGCAAGGCCGATATTTGCGGTGAAACCAATCGCAGCAAGCGAGGTGCCGCCCTCAGTCAGCCACTGACGCAGCGTGAAGCCGGAAAGCGGCAGCGGCAGGCCGGCGGCAAAACCATAAGCACCCATGATCCACAAGGCGCGATCGCGAAACGGTCGAAATGGCTGAGGCATCATGAGGTTCGGTCAGGATGGGCCCAGGCCTGCGCAGTCAAACGATCCACCCGGTGTTGGGAACAGCACCGGGTGGAGCTTAGGACGATCAGCGGGATGGAGCGTTTGACCCGTTCAGGCCGGCAGCGGACCCGGTATCGTTCATCGCCGGACGCGCAGCGCGCCGTGCGCGATGCCGAGCGTGACGGGTGCGGTGACGCGGTGCCGGTGCGGCCGAGTCACTATTGACCGCTGCACCGCTCGGGCCGACCCGGGTGGTGCCAATCACTCCGGTCCCGCCGGCCGGGGTGCCTTGGGAGTTGCTCGGCGAGGTGGTGCTTCCGGTTCCGCCGGCAGGGCCGGTCAGTGCGCCGCCTGGAGTGATCTGTGCGAATGCGGGTTCGGCTGCGAGTCCCGCGACCATAGCGGCCGCGAGCAGCGTAGAGGAAATGCGTTGTGTCAGCCTATCCATCATAGTCTCCGAATCGAGAAGCAGGACAAGATTGCCGTGCTCCCGAAGACTAAACAACAATACGATAGCTCCGTCGAGAAACGATACGGCGTCAGGCGGCTTCGCTGTCCGATTTGCGTTCTGCCCGCTTGCGTTGGTTGGGATCGAGGTAGCGTTTACGCAAACGGACCGCGCTCGGCGTGACCTCAACCAGCTCGTCGTCCTCAATATAGGCAATGGCCTGCTCGAGCGACATGCGGCGTGGCGGGATCAACAGCATCGCGTCGTCCTTGCCGGATGCGCGAACGTTGGTCAGCTTCTTTTCCTTTATTGGATTGACGTCGAGGTCTGCACCACGGCTGTTCTCCCCCAGTATCAAACCGACATAGACTTTGTCACCGGGATCCACGAACAGCGTTCCGCGCTCCTGCAGATAGAACAGCGCGTAATGGATCGCCTCGCCGCCCTCACTGCTGATCAGGCTGCCATTCCGCCGGCCCTCCATCTGGCCCGCCCATGCCTCATAGCCGGTGAAGATGCGGTTCATGATGCCCGTGCCGCGCGTGTCGGTCAGGAACTCCCCGTGATAGCCGATCAGGCCGCGGCTCGGCATGTGGAAGGTGAGCCGCACCTTGCCGGCGCCCGATGGCCGCATGTCCTGCAGCATGCCTTTCCGCCGGCTGACCTTCTCGACCACGATGCCCGAATACGGCTCGTCCACATCGACCAGCACGTCCTCGAATGGCTCCTCCCGATCTCCGGTCTCCGCGTTCTTCTGCGTCAGCACGCGCGGGCGGCCGATCGTCAGCTCGAAGCCCTCACGGCGCATCTGCTCGATCAGCACGCCGAGCTGCAGTTCGCCGCGGCCCGCGACCTCGAAAGCGTCGGTCTCGTTGCTCTCAGTGATCTTAATGGCGACGTTGCCCTCGCCCTCGCGCAGCAGCCGGTCGCGGATTTGGCGGGAGGTGACCTTCTTGCCCTCCTTGCCGCCAAGCGGACCGTCATTCACCCGGAACGTCATCGCAAGCGTCGGCGGATCGACGGGGATAGCCGGCAGCGGATGGCCCAGCTCCGGCGCGCCGATGGTGTCAGGAACCGTCGCGTCCTCCAGCCCCGCCACCGCCACGATATCACCGGCCTCGCACTCATCGACCTGCACCCGGTCGAGCCCGCGATAGCCCATGAGTTTGGTCAAACGGCCGCTTTCCACGACTGTGCCATCGTTGCGCAGCACCTTCACCGGCATGTTCAGCCGCGCCCTGCCCTGCTCAACCCGTCCGGTCAGCACGCGCCCCAGGAAGTTGTCGTAATCGAGGATGCTCGCCACCATGGCGAACGGAGCCTCCTTGTCCAGCACGGTCGGCGGCACGTGGCTCATCACGAGGTCGAACAGCGGCGCTAGGTCCTTGCGCGGCCCGTCCATCGTTGGGTCGGCCCAGCCCTGGCGGCCTGAGGCATACAGCATGGGGAAGTCAAGCTGCTCGTCATTCGCGCCCAAGGCGGCAAACAGATCGAACACCTCATTATGCACCTCGTCCGGACGCGCGTCACCGCGGTCAACCTTATTAACGACGACGATCGGCTTGATGCCACGGGCCAGCGCCTTGGTCACCACGAACTTGGTCTGCGGCAACGCGCCCTCGGCGGCGTCCACCAGCACGAGCACGCCATCGACCATGTTCAGGATGCGCTCGACCTCGCCACCGAAATCGGCGTGGCCGGGGGTGTCCACGATGTTGATCTTGACGCCCTTGTACTCGACGGCGGTGTTCTTGGCGAGAATGGATGCCGCGCTCTTTTTCGAGGTCGTTGCTGTCCATCGCCCGCTCGGCGATCTCTTCACCGTGCTTGAGAATCAAAGTCTGCTTCAGGAGGCCGTCTACAGGGTGGTTTTGCCGTGATCGACGTGCGCGATAATCGCGATGTTGCGGTA